>JAHQVS010000243.1 GCA_019634215.1 Paracoccaceae bacterium
GCCCACCGCCGCCGCGAGCCAAGCGGCAGTCCATACCGTCGCCCACCCTCTCTCACCTTTAAAAGGCGGCGGCGGGCTTTGGTCGTTGCGGGGACGGTGGGAAATCGTTGCGTCCTCCATTGCGGCCGACACGCTGACCCTGGACCTTACGAACAGAATAGCTTCAGCTAACCTATTTGACGTTTTAATGCTGTGGGCGCGCCACGTCCTCTCGTCAAGCACAGGCGGGCGGCGGCTCCACGCCGCATCTGGCGCGGTCAAGCGAAAAGGAGCGGAACAATGCCGCAAACCATCACCACCGGCTGGCGCGCCCTGGTCGACGCCGCCAACGCCGAAGTCGAGGTGTTAGACGTCGACGCCGCCGCCGCCTTGCACGGCCGTGAGGAAGTGGTGTTCGTCGACATCCGCGACATCCGTGAGTTGAATCGCGATGGCCGCATGCCCGGCGCCTTCCATGCCCCACGCGGCATGCTGGAATTCTGGATCGACCCTGAAAGCCCTTACCACAAGCCGATTTTCGCCGAAGACAAAAGCTTCGTGTTCTTTTGCGCCGGCGGCATGCGCTCCGCCCTGGCGGCGAAAACCGCCCAAGACATGGGATTGAAGCCAGTGAAGCATGTCAGCGGCGGCTTTGGCGCATGGAAAAAAGCCGGCAAGCCGGTAGACCTGCCGGACCCAGCCCCAGGCGAGGCGGTCAAGGGGTAAGCTCCCCAGAGCCGCCGCCGGTCAGAACCGCTGGTTCAGGCTCGCCGCCTGCTGCTGTCCGAACTGCACCGCTTGGTTCAGCATCGACAACGCCACTGCGCTTTGGGATTGGGCTGACGTCGCCTCGGTCTGCTGACGCAAGAAGAATCGCTGAATCGCGGTGTCGACATTGTCGGCGTCGAGGAACACACTCGGATCGTCGCCACCGAACAGAAGCTGGGCGCGTTGACGCAACACGCCCTCCTGCTGATCAACATCGATCTGCGCAAACTCAGTCGGCAGATTGAAGGCGGCGTCGACCACCGACCGCAGCGCCTGATCGCCCAACAGGGTGAACCAACCGCTGGTGGCGACACTCGCGTCGCTGGCGATCCGATCGATGCTGTTGCGGAAGTTCAGCGCGATGCGGACATCCTCATCGACCTCGCCGACGCCGATTTCCAGCGAGCGGGTCAAGAAGCGGTCCACCACGTCGTTCTGAAAGCTCTCAAGGTTAGTGTTAGAGGCCTGCCCGAGCGAGCCGAACACGCCGACAAACTCACTCCAACGATCATCATTGAACACACTGACAAAGGACGTGCTCTCGGATGGGTCCGAGATGACCATATTGAGCACGAATTCGCTGGAGTAGGTGTCCTTCTCCAGGCCAAAAGCGCTGAGAACGATGTCCTGCAACTTTGGATCGATCACGACGTTGATGTTCTCGTCCAGCAGATCAATGTTGCGGCGCAGGTAATCGAGGTCCTCTTGCGGGGCCTCCAGGGCGATCAGACGCTTCTCGACTTCATATTGATAGAAGGCGGCGCTGCGGCCACCAGATGCGGAGACGCCGTTGAACGCCTCGTTCAGCGCCCGCCAGCGATCGTCGCTCTGCAGGTTCACGAAGGCGGTTTCGTCAGTGATGTCGTCTTCCAGAATGCTCTGGATAAACGCATCCGAGACGGTCTCATCCTCCAAACCGAAGGCGGTGAGTGCGACCGTGCGAAGCTGTTCGTCGGCGAGAAGCTGCTCGGCGGTTTCAATATCGCCGATGCGCTCACGGAAAGCCGCCAGATCGTCGGCGTCGATGTCCAGCGGCTCATAATCAGACCGCAACCCCTCTGCGGCGATCTCCCCCTCCACCACCAACTCCAGCGAGGTCTCCTCCTGGCCATCGGCGGGCTCGGCGGTAAAGGCGATCGCGAGGCCGAGCCAGCGCGTGTCCTCAAGCTGATTGACGAAGGAGTCCTCATCATCGACGTCGGAATTGAGGACATCCAGCAGGAAGCTGTCGAGCTTGTGCTCATCCTCCAGGCCGAACACCGTCAACGCCACATTCTTCAGGGTCTCGTCCGCGACCAGATCTTCAGCCGTGGTCACGTCCCGGATGTTGGCGCGGAAAATCTCCAACTCCGAGGTCGCGATATCAAAGCCGGCATTTTGGGAATTGGCCTCGGCGGTGGTGATCGCCAGTTCCACTGCTAAATGCAACGGCGGCAGCTCCTGTCCGGCGGTGGAGCTGTTGAAGCCGAAGTCGCGGGTGATCTGAGACCAGCGCGGATCGTTTAAACGGTTGGCGAAGGAGCTCGAGTCCTCCACGCCGCCGTCCAACACCGAACTGACGAAGGCGCCCTTGTCGATCTCACTCTCCAACCCGTAGGCGGTGAGCGCGACGCTCAGCAGCTGACGGTCTCTCAACAGATCCTCGGCAGATTGAACCGCGCCGATATTCTCGCGGAAATACGCGATCTCCCGCTGCGTCTGCGCATCATCGGAGACCGCTTGCAGCTGGGTAGTTTCGGTGCGCTGGATCAAGCGGTAGGCGGCCAAGCCGCCAACGCCGAGGGCCGGAATGAACATCTGTTTCCCTTTCCCCTTAAGGGTCCTCTCCTGACGGGGCGTCCTTCACCGGAACGCTCCCTGCCGCGCCGGGCTCCGGAGCGGTGTCTTGATCTGTGGACGCGGACGCGGCGTCCTGTTGCGCCAGCAGCTCCTTTTCCACATCAATCAACGGCTTCAAAGCGCGCATCACCCCGTAGAAGTTGCGCTTGCGTAATTGAGCGCGCGCCGCCTCCACTGCCGACGCATGCGGCCCGTCCTCAAACACGTGCGACAGCTCGTCCAACTTGGGATCTAGCTCGGCGGAAGCGACCGCATCGTCACTCTCCCCCGCGACCCGCATCTGGGCGGCGTAGTAGGCTCGCGTAATCGGCGTTTTCGCGTCATCGGGATGTAGCGCATCCCTCAGTCTCAAAATCGCCGCATTTGGAGTCTTTATCTTCAATACTGTTTTACGCTCGCCGTTTTCTATAACGACGCCGTTAATTAGTATGCGCTCATTTGGCGCAAGTTTTAAGACGAGACCGGCCATTTTAGCCCCTTTACCCACAATGGCGGCCTTACGCGCTTGCGCGGAAAACCTGCCAACGTCCCTCTTCGGTCGCCCTTGACTTCAGGTTTCCACCGGCTTTTCCGCGCCATCGTCGCCACGAAGACCGCGCATCACAGCTGTGTTAAGCTCGATGAGCGGTCGAACATCCTCTTCCCCGGACAAAACTTGATTGCCGTGCTTCCGCGCGAAATTGCCCAAGCTGACTAGATTGGCGCGCAATGCATCAGGCAGCTCGTTGCCGTCCGAGGCCAAGTCGACCATCAGCACCATCCAGAGCCGAGTGTTTTGAAGGACTGCCTGGGCGACGTCTGAAAAAGGCGTCTCCGGACGCGCCGCCGCCTTGAGCAGAGCGGTGACCCTTTGAAACACTTGGTATTCGATGGTGCGCGGAGTGCCGACCTTCTTGTTTGTGGCAAGATATCCTGACGCGGCGGCGTTGGCCATCATGATGTATGCAATCCCTCTTAAGCCAAGGAGGCGGCGAGCGGCGGCGCAAGGCCAGGGCCGAGACCGCGTCATACTGGGATAGAAACCCAGCTTTTAGAGCGAAGCGGCATGGGGCGCTCCGCCCCATGCCTTGGCAAAAACCGTCGCGTTTACTGGAAGAGCGACAGGATGGTCTGAGGCGTCGAATTTGCGATCGACAAAGCCTGCGTGCCCAGCTGCTGCTGAACCTGCAGGGCCTGCAGTCGGGCAGACGCTTTTTCCATGTCAGCGTCGACCAGAGCGCCGATACCCGAGGTCATCGAGTCAATCAGCGACTGGACGAACTCCGACTGGATGTCGACGCGCTGTTCACTCGAACCGAAGGAAGCCGACGCATCGATCGCGGTCTGGATCAAGGTCTCGATGTCTGTCAGCGCTTGGGCCGCATTGGCTGCCGAGCTGACGTCGAGGGTGAGCAGATCCGCCAAACCACCGGTGCCACGCGTCGCCTCGAACGCGAAGGTTGCATCCTGGTTAGTCTGGTTGGTGATCAACAGCTCACCAGCCACTGTCGTGACATCCAGCGTGAAGTCGTCGGTGTTGAGGCCGGCGGCAATCAGCGCGTTCTTCACACCAGCAACGATAGAAGCTTCGTTATCACCCTCTTTAACAACATAGGTGCCCTCAATCGCGCCGATCGAGAGCGACAGCTGGTCGCCGGCCAAGATGCCGGTGGCGAGCGTATCGTCAACGCCGGCGGTCTTCGCCGTCACAGCAGAGGTGCCGGTGGCGCCGCCCGCAGTGTCAAGGAACGCGAAGGTGTCGAGTTCGATGCTGTCGTTGGTGCCGCCGTCATTGGCTTCAAGCGTGCCCGCAACGCCCGGGTCGGTGCCGACGCTGGCCGCAGCCGCCGCAAGGCTCAGGCCCGCGGACAAGGACAAGTTCTCAGCATCAACACCGATCGAGTTGGTGGTCACCGTGCCGTCAGAGGCGCGGTCCAGCGAGGACAGAATATCCACACCAGTGTTAGTGTTTACGTTGGTGGTGGTGATCGTGCCGTCGATCAGGTTCAAGCCGTTGAACTGGGCCGCGCTGACGATCGTGGTGATCTGGTTGCGGAGCTCGTCAATATCGGTCTGGATCTTGGTCCGGTCGACGTTGTCTTCCTGCGCCGCGACAATCTTTTCTTTCATGTCACGGAGGAGTTCGGTGATCTTCTCCGACGCGTTACGCGCAACCGACACGGACGCCTTACCCAAAGCGAGCGATTCAGAGATCGCACTAAACCCGTCGACGTCAGCCTGCATGATCGACGTCACCGCCCAAATGGCGGCGTTGTCGACCGAAGTGGCGACTTTCTTGCCCGTGGAGATCATCCCTTGAACATTGGTCAGGTCGTTGTTCACCATCCGCAATGTTTGCAGCGCAACCATTGCGCCGGTGTTGGTGAGAATGCTCGTCATTCCGTTCCCTTTCAGAGCGTCCCGACGCGTTCGGCGCCGGTGATGTCGGCGGATCTCGGTTTTTACCGAACCCCACCCCGCGCTTTTTGCGCAGCGCCTCGGCTTTCACCCGAGGCGATTGTGCTTTCTGCACTAGAGGGAACTATGCACTCCAACAAACAACAACTGATGAATACAGAGGGAGTAAGAGGGAATTTTTACTGAAAAATAACCACGAATATTGTAAATTCAAATAAATATGATCTAACACAAGCAGAAAATAAGATAATCCAGTATCCATATATCAAGTTAAATCACAAAATATATTAAAGCGCTCAGGCAGGAAAAAGGAATGTTTTACACTTGGCGGCCTAGCGTCATCCCAGCTAGGAGAAATACTTAGGTCCGAAAGGAGGGCGCACCGGAGCGCGCCCCCCAAAATCCACTCCATGATCCGAACAACCCACCGAAGAGCCGCCAGATCACGAGAGCCGTCACTCTTAACGGAACAGCGACAGGATCGACTGCGGCGAAGAGTTAGCGATAGACAGAGCCTGTGTCGCCAACTGCTGCTGCACCTGCAGAGCCTGCAGGCGGGCCGAGGCCTTCTCCATGTCAGCGTCCACCAGAGCGCCGATGCCGGCTTCAAAGCTGTCGACCAGCGACTGCACGAAGTCCTGCTGAATGCCAACGCGCTTCTCGCTCGAACCAAAAGCGGCCGAAGCGTCAACAGCAGTCTGGATCAGGTTCTCAATGTCCGTCAAAGCAGTCGCCGCGTTGGCGGCGGTGCTGACGTCCAGGGTGAGAAGATCCGCCAGGCCGCCAGTGCCGCGCGACGCTTCAAAAGCAAACGTGACGTCTTCGTTGGTCTCGTTGGTGATGATCAACTCGCCTGCGGCTGTCGTAACATCCAGCGTGAAGTCGTCGGTATTGAGACCGGCGGCGATCAGCGCGTTCTTAACACCAGCCGCGATAGAGGCTTCGTTGTCACCTTCTTTAACAACATAGGTGCCCTTCACAGTGCCGATGGTCAGCGACATCTGATCGCCAGCCAAAACACCGGTGTTCAGCGTGTCGTCGACGCCAGCGGTCTTTGCCGTCGAAGCGGAGGTGCCGGTGGCGCCGCCAGCAGTATCGAGGAACGCGAAGGTGTCGAGCTCGATGCTGTCGTTGGTGCCGCCGTCATTGGCCTCAAGGGTGCCCGCAACGCCCGGGTCGGTGCCGACGCTGGCCGCTGCCGCCGCCAAGCTCAGACCAGCAACCTGCGACAGGTTCTGCGAGTCGACGCCGATCGAACCAGTCGTAACCGTGCCGTCGGAGGCGCGGTTCAACGAAGACAGAATGTCTACGCCGGTGTTGGTGTTGGTGTTCGTAGTGGTCACCGAGCCGTCGATCAGGTTCAGGCCGTTGAACTGGGCGGCGCTGACGATCGAGGTGATCTGGTTGCGAAGCTCGTCGATGTCCGTCTGGATCTTGGTCCGATCGACGTTATCTTCCTGAGCTGCGACAACTTTTTCCTTCACGTCACGCAGAAGCTCAGTGACTTTTTCCGAAGCGTTACGCGCAACCGACACCGAAGCCTTACCCAGCGCCAGCGACTCAGAAATGGCGTTAAAGCCAGCGACGTCAGCCTGCATGACCGAGGTCACGGCGAACAGCGCGGCGTTATCGGCAGAGCTATTGATCTTGCGGCCGGTAGACACCTGACTGGAAATGCTGGTCAGGTCTTTGTTCACCGTGCGCAAGGTCTGCAACGCAACCATGGCGCTGCTGTTGGTCAGAATACTGGTCATTTTGTCTCTCCAGACTCAAGGACGCTTCGGCGTCCGATACAAAGGGCCTTGGAGATTCCCAACGGCCCCGAAAGACCGTCATTCTGACGATAGCAAACGCTGTTCTCGCGCTACGCCGCTTCTTTGCGACGTCTGAAGAGCATCGGAGTTTGGGTTCAACAAAAACTTAGGTGAGAAAGTTAACGCCGTCGATTGATGGCTTAATTTCAGATAAAATTTCCAGTAAAAATTGTATTCATTCTGAACAACTTATGAAGATCTAGAGCTTTTTCTATGAACTCCCGTTCACTCCAAAGGCTCTAATTCCTTGTTTTGTCGCATATTCGAGCCGCAGAACCGCACACAGTTTTGCTGAAAATGCTCTAGCTCCGAACCATCTTGGGCTCGGAGCGGATATCGCGATCGGCTCTAATATATCCCGCCTGTGGTGACGCCCGCCTCGCCGGAGCGCAGCGGCTCGCCGTCAGACGCGTAAGCGCCCAGATCCGCCGGATCGGCCAACGCCGCGATCTGCCGTATCGCCGATTTCACGCCATTGCTCGCCGCCCGCAGCAAATATTGGTTCTCTTCCGCGCGGCGGCGCATAATGCCGAACAGGGTGGCGATCTCTTGCTTGCGAACCTCGCGGGTGCGCATCGGACCCGTGCTCTCAATCAGGCGCGAGATCTCCTCCATTTGGGCGAGAAAATCAGCCTTGCGCTCATTTATTTCCGCCAACGCGGTCATGTCGCCCCGCAGCGCCGCTTCTTTCTCTTCCTGCATCAAGGCGATGCCGGCGCGCGTCAGTTTCTCAAGACGGATGTCATGCGCCATGGGATGCGGCTTTCTGCTTAAGGGTGGCGTAAAGGGATTCAGCCAAGCCGAGCGCGTTCTGTTCGGTGAGGGCGGAGGCGTATTCCCGCACTAGAAAGCTCCGGAACGCCTGTTCGCCATGGCCGCCGGAGAACGCGCCGTCGGACTCGGCCAAACCCGAGTAGTTCAGCATCTCCGCCATAAAGGCGGTTTCAAAATCTTTCGCGACACGCCAGAGGGCGGGGTCTTTCGGTTCCGCCGTATGAGCGGCGGCTTGACGCGCGGCGGCGGCCGGCGCGTGACGCGGCGTCGGCGCGGTGGCGCCGATGGCGGTCGGGTCAGCGGTCATGTCATCCCCATCCTCGTCTCGAAGCTCGCGGAGAATAGGGTGATCGCCGTAAATATTTCATAACCTCAATGATCTATTTTACTCGACTGTAGCTCTTAGTGCTTTGAAAAGGTTTAGATATGACGCCGTTCGCCGCCCACGCGCCGCACCCAGCGCCAGACGCCGCCGCCGGGCGGCGCACCGATACCGGACCGGAAGAGACCGGGTCGGAAGAGGCTGTCAACCGCTCGGGTTTCAACGACGCGTATGACGACGCCAAACCAGCGCGTGAAGGCGCCGGGCCAGAACGCCGTGAGGCGGCGGAAGACCGACGGGGAGCGCCCGACGCCCCCCCACCCTCGCACCAGGAGGGCCGTCAAAAGGCCAAAGAGGAAGGCACGAGGCCAGCGGAGCAAACGCCCCCCCCCAAGGTAGCGGGCAGCGACTCCATTGCCGAGATCCAATTCGACGGTTCTCCCGAGGCCGCCCTGCCAGACGCCGACGCCGCGCTTCTA
>JAHQVS010000244.1 GCA_019634215.1 Paracoccaceae bacterium
AGCATGGAACAGCGGCGGCGGCGGCAATGATCGGTTGTATGTCGGCGCGGGCGCCGACGCCCTGGTGTATGACGAGGCCGGGTTCGGCCGGGACGTCGTAATCGACTTCGAGCTAGGGCGCGACGTGCTGGAGATTGACCGCGCCCTTGCCACGAATTTCAGCGATCTGGCTGTGCGGGACATGGGCCGGGACGGCGTGAAGGTCAGCTTCGGCGACGGCATGGTGGTGCTGCGCGGCGTCTCCGCGCGTGAGTTCAGCGAGGCGGACGTCACGTTTGTGGGGAGCGGGGCCGACCTGTCCTCCGCCCTCGAGGCGTTCAATATATCGACGGCGGATGACAGCTTGATCGCTTGAACATCGCAAATCCGCACCTGCGTTTCCCCCCGTCAGCAGGCGGAGACGCAGCTGCAATTGAAGCGGCTCAGCGAATGGTGCGACCCGCGCCGCCGCCGGTCGCCTCTAGCGCCAATTGGCCGATGACTTTCATGGTGTTGAACGGATAGGCCAGGGTCTCGCGGAACAGGTTCCAGGGGCGGTTGCGCGCCGCCGTGCGCCACAGCCCCTCCGCCGGGGCGAGGCTGACCACCTCGACCTCGCCAGCCCGGTCCCAGAACCAGAACAACGCTTGTGAGCGCAGCAGGTGGTAGTCGTCCGTCACCAGGGTGATCCGCCGCCAGCCGCGCTCGCGCAGAATGTCGATGGTGAAACGGGCGTTCTCAAAGGTCGAGATCGCCTTGGTCTCCAGAGTCAGCACGTTGTCCGGAGCGCCGAGAGCGCGGGCGTGGCGGGCCATGCCTTCAGAGTAGAATTGTTGAGTGTCCGGGTCGAGCCCGCCCGAGAACACCAGCTGAGGCGCCACCCCGGCGCGCCAGAGATCGACTCCGACCTCCACCCGCGCCGCTGATTTGATGTCCGCCCCGCCGTCTCGCTTCACGCCGGCGCTGAGCACGACGATAGCGTCGGTTTTCGGCAGCGCGGCGGGATCATATCCATTTTCCACGAAATACCAGGTCGCCCCCAGCACCATCGCCCCCGTCACGACCGTCAGGCCCACAACCGCCATCACCGCGCGTCCCGCCCACCGGATAATTCCTCGCATCAACGCACCTCTTAACTCAACTCGTCCTCTCGCCCTGACATCGGTTTAGAAGAGGAAATCTTCAATCTCGATCCCGGTGATTTTCGAAATCCGCGAGAGGTTGACCGGTGTTTCCAGCCGCTCACATTGGTCGAAAAACACCCAGTCGCCGTCTGGGGAGGATTTGTCGAGGTCGTCGACTCGCAGGCTGTCGAAACTTTCGGGCGCAGTGCTCTGTCCACCCGGCTTCGCCACCAGCCGCCGGTAGTTGGTCAACGCATAATGATAGTTTTGGATGATGAAACTGACTTCAAAATATTCGCTATCAGACCCTCGCCGCCGCCGGAGTTGTAGCGGTGGCCAGCCATATTTCTGTTCGGGGGTGATCAGCTCGATTTTGCCGGGCTTGCCGAACCGGTATTGAATATAGCTGTCGAGCAGGGCAGGTTCGGGTGAGCCGCAAAAAGAGACGATCTTTTGCCGTTTCTTCAATTTGCAGCTGAAATAATCGACTTCACCTGGTTGACATAAACTGTTCGCTTGCGCTGTGGAGAAAGCAGCGGCCGCTGCAATCAACAGTGCAAAATAACGATTAAATCGCAATCAAGATCCTCCCAACCTTGTTCCGGCAATAAAGCCGCGAGGTACGGCATGACATTCAGCGTTTTGAAGGCGCGCCGTCAAAGCCGAAATAATGGTTTGGAGATTTATGGTAGAGAAACTTCGAGGTCCTGCCGTAAGTCACAGAAAGAGAGCGCTGGATCGTTATGTCGTGCTGATTGGGATCATTGTGCCTTGAAGTATAGCGACTTCTTGTTGTTGATTACCCTCGATGGCCACTACGCTGGCGCGCACAATGATGAGACGCTTGCCGGCGCGGACCACCTCGCCCGTCGCCAAGAGATATTCCCCTTTCGCCGGCGCCAGGAGGTTAATTTTCATCTCTGCGGTGAGGATTTCCTGCTCGAGCGGCAGCATGGTGAGAGCGCTATAGCCAGCCGCGCTGTCGCCGATGGCGAATGGCACCGCCGCATGTGCGATGCCGTGTTGTTGCTTGGTGGTTTCCAGCAGAGGGCTGCGGATGATGATTTGGCCAAGCTCGACGCTGTCTAGTGTTGCGCCGATGGTTTTCATCATGCTTTGAGCGGCGAAGCTTTCTTCAATTTTTTGGGTGAAGTTCATGCTGTTCCCGATGTTATAGCGCAATTCAATCGGAGTGAAGCGAGGATCAGATAAATTGCGTGACCAAACAAATGGATGGAGTGGATAGGTGACGCCAGCAGGTTGACCTCCGTCCAAACTTTTGATGCCTTATATTACTATTTTTGCCCAGTATTTTCAACAAAGAAGCGAATTTCTTGCGCTGAATACAAATAAACTTTTCTGAAATTGTCACTGCTTTATTGGTAAAAGCCTAGGTCAGCCCCTTGTTTTTTTATCAATAGCTTAAGTTGACCTTCTCATTCCCACTCAATCGTGCCCGGCGGCTTCGAGGTGACGTCGTAGACCACGCGGTTGACGCCGTTGACCTCGTTGACGATGCGGGTCGCGGCCCGGCCCAGCACCTCCCAGGGGAAGGGGAAGAAGTCGGCGGTCATGCCGTCGACTGACGTGACCGCGCGCAGGGCGCAGACGTTTTCATAGGTGCGGCCGTCGCCCATCACGCCGACGGTTTTGACCGGCAACAGCACCGCGAAGGCTTGCCAGATCGCGTCGTAGAGCCCGGCGGCCCGGATCTCCTCCAGGTAGATCGCGTCGGCTTGGCGCAGCGAGTCGAGTTTGTCGCGGGTGATGTCGCCGGGGCAGCGGATGGCGAGGCCGGGGCCGGGGAACGGGTGGCGGCCGACGAAGGCCTCCGGCAGGCCTAGCTGACGGCCCAGGGCGCGGACTTCGTCCTTGAACAGGGACCGCAGCGGCTCGACCAGGGTTAAATTCATCCGCTCCGGCAGGCCGCCGACATTGTGGTGGCTCTTAATGGTGACGGAGGGGCCGCCGTCGAACGAGACGCTTTCGATCACATCCGGATAGAGCGTGCCTTGCGCCAGGAACCCGGCGCCCTCGATCGCGCCCGCTTGTTGCTCGAACACGTCGATAAACAGCTTGCCGATGATCTTGCGCTTCTGCTCCGGCTCGGAGACGCCCGCCAGCGCGCTGAGGAAGCGGTCGCTTTCGTCCATGGCGATCAGGGGGATGTTGTAATGGTCGCGGAACAGGCCGACCACCTGCTCGGCCTCGCCAAGGCGCATCATGCCGTGGTCGACGAACACGCAGGTCAGCCGCTCGCCAATCGCCTCATGGATCAGCACCGCCGCCACCGCGCTGTCGACGCCGCCGGAGAGGCCACAGATCACCCGGCCGTCATCGCCGACCTGGGCCCGGATCGCGGCGATCGCTTCGTCGCGATAGGCCCCCATGGTCCAATCGCCGGCGCATCCGGCGATGCGGCGGACGAAATTCCCGATCATTTTCGCGCCGTTCGGGGTGTGGGCCACTTCTGGATGGAACATCAGCCCATAGAACTGGCGGGCCTCGTCGGCGATGGCGGCGAAGGGCGCGCCGGGGGAGGCGCCGACCACTTCGAAGCCGTCCGGCGCCCGCGTGACCCTGTCGCCATGGGACATCCACACCTCTTCACCGCCGCCCGCCTGGGCGAGACCCTCGAACAGCGGGGAGGCGGCGGTTAACTGCATCCGCGCCCGGCCAAACTCCCGGTCGCCGACGCTGTCTGCGGCGCCGCCGAGCTGATGCACCATGCACATCTGCCCGTAACAGATGCCAAGCACCGGAACCCCCATAGCGAAGATTTCGGAGTCGGCCAGGGGCGCGCCCGCATCGCCGACGCTAGCGGGGCCGCCAGAGAGGATCACCGCCTTTGGCGCGAACGCTTGCAGAAAGGCTTTGTCGGCGCGGTTGTAAGGGTGGACCTCACAATAAACCCCGGCCTCGCGGACGCGGCGGGCGATCAATTGCGTCACCTGACTGCCGAAATCGACGATCAGGACGCGGTCATGCTGCGGCGGGGGAGGGGAGGTCGCTGTCATGTCCGGCGTTATAAGCGGGCGGACGGCGCTGTCCAGGGCGGCATTGAATGGCGGCTGTCAGCCCCTTAGCCCGCTTGGCGTTGGGGCGGCTCTCGCAGCAGCGACAAAAGCAAGTTGAACGGCAGTGGCTGTGAAAATGCGTAGCCTTGCAGTGTCTGACAGCCCGCCGTCCGCAGCAACTCGGCGTGGCCCATGGTCTCCACGCCTTCCGCCGTCACGTTGATGTCCAAGACCCGGCCCATTTCGATGATCGCCTCCACCAACTGCCGGCTGCGGGCGGAGCGCACCATCGGGATGATCAGTTGCCTGTCGATTTTCAAGCGTTGCGGCTGAATGCGGATCAAGCTGGTGATCGACGCCCGGCCGCTGCCGAAATCATCGATTTCAATCTCAATCCCACGCTCACGCAGGGCGTCGACGCGCCATTGGAATTCGTCGTCGCAGTCGTCGAAGCAGATCGACTCCAGCAGCTCGAACGCCACCCGGCCAGCGTGATTGGCCAACAGCACGTCCAGCTCTTGGAACAGTTCCGGGTCCATCAGCCGCCGGAAGCTCACATTCACCGACAGTTTGGGCGCATCAATTCCAAACTCGGTCAATTGCCGCATCGCCGTGAGGCTTTTGCCGAGAATAAGCCGGTCGATCTGGCCGACCACATTCAACTCCTCGGCGACGTCCAGGAACGCCGCCGGGGGGAGGGTCTCTTGCGCGGAACGCCGCCAGCGCGCTAGCGCCTCCAGCCCAACCACGGCGTGGGTGTCCGCGTCGAATTGCGGCTGAAACACCGGGAAGAACTCATCATTCTCCAGCCCGTAGAGGATGGCGTCGGCGGTCTGTTTGGTCTGGCGCTGCTCCGCCTGCAGCTCTGGTGAGAACAGCTCGACACGGTTGCGGCCATCCTCTTTGGCGCGATACAGCGCCAGATCGGCGTTCACCAGCAGGTCTGAAAGCGAGAGTTCGCGCCGGGAGGAGAAGGCGACGCCGACGCTGGCCCCGAAGCGCGCCGGGCGGCCCTCGATGATCAACGGCCGGCCCAGCGCCGTCACCAGCCGTTCGCCGATCTCGCAAACAGCGCTCTTGTTGGCGCCGTCGCGGCACAGCACCACGAATTCGTCGCCGCCGATCCGCGCGGCGAAGTCGCTCTCGCGCAACAGCGAGGTCAGGACCTCGGCGGTGTGGCGCAGCACTTCATCGCCGGCGGCGTGGCCCCGGGTGTCGTTGATCTGCTTGAAGCGGTCGAGATCGACATGAAGCAGAGCGACGTCGACACCGGCGTCATCCTCGGTCGTTGCGGCAGCGATCCGCTCGACCTCGCGCTCCAGGTAGCGGCGGTTGGGCAGACCGGTGAGCGAGTCGTGCAAGGCGTTGTGCTCAATGGCGGTTTTCGCCGCTTCAAGCTCTTGATTGCGGCGCTCCAGCTCGGCTGCGGCCTGTTCGGCGTTTTTTTGCGCTTCGATCAGGCTGGTGACGTCGCTGTTGGTGCCGATCATGCGCTCGGGCTCGCCAGCGTCGTTCCATATCGCTTGCCCGCGCGAGCGCCACCAGCGCCAACCTCCGTCAGCGGCGCGGATGCGGTACGTCGTTGAATAAGGCTCGCCGGTCGTAAGGTGATGGGCGATGGCTTCGTCGATATGAGGCCGATCTTCCTCATGCAACCGGGAGGACCAAGCTTCTAAGTTGTCAGGATATTCTTCGCGGCTGTACCCAAGCAAAGAACGGTTTCTGTCTGAGAACTCTATTTTGTTCTCTTCAATCCACCAGTCCCATATTCCATCGTTGGAGCCATTTATCGCCAATTCATAGCGCTCTTCGCTTGATTTTAGCCGATCTATGAAGGATTTTTTCTGACTTACGTCAGATGAAAAGGCGATAAAATTGATGTTGTTTCCAGAAGTATGGCATGAATATTTTATTTCACAGGGGTAAGATGAGCCGTCTTTCCGCAGGTGCGTCGTTTCCAATGTAACTGTTGTGACATTTTGAGTCGCTAGGGGCGCCAACAACTTTCTGAAGTCGCCAAGGTCGAGATCTGGAGTGAGGTCCGCCGGGGTCATCCGGGTGAACTCCTCCTGAGAATAGCCCAAACTCTTCCGGGCCGCAGCGTTGATGTGTTTGAAGCGCAAGGTGTGGCCGTCGAACACGAGAATCTCGAGGGGGCAGGTCTCGACAAGATCGATTAACTCGTCCTTGCGGGCGGCGGTCGCCCGCTCGGTGGTGATGTCGCGCCGGATGGCGACATAGTGGGTGATTTGGCCGTCGGCGTCCTGAATGGGGTCGACTTGCAGGTCGATCCAATAGGTTTCGCCGGACTTGCGGTAGGCCAACAGCTCGCACCGAAAGCTCTTGCCCTCTTTCATCCGCGCTCGAAGTTTGGTCTTCGTGCTGCGATCGGTTTGGGGGCCGTAGGAGAATTGTTCCGGCGTTTGGCCCTTCGCCTCTCGCAGGCTGTAGCCGCTCATCTGCTCGAAGGCTCGGTTGGCCCAGACGATTTCCGCTTCGCTATTGAGCAGCAGGATGCCGTCGCGCGCATGGTCGGCGACCATGGCGAGATATTTCGTCACCTTCGGGTCCAACCCGGACATGTTGTCTTCACAGGTTTTTCTGCTGCGCGGCGGCGACGACATTCCACCCTCACGGATTGTTCCCGTAAAGGATTATCAGAGCTTTGGCGCCAAACTGCTAACAGGGGGCCAGTGAGCCGGGGATGAGCGTCGCTCATGACGCAAAACACGCCGAAATTGGCCGATGATAGCGGGAACACCGCGATATCTTTCCCTCTCAAAGGCGGCACATAAGGAATGAGCGCGATGATCGAAGAGCTTCCCGACACCCCAGGTGCGACGACGGAAGCCGAGCCCCCAGCCAGCGGGCGCCGGTCGCGTCGGTCCGGCGGTGGGGCCGCCCGGCGGGCGGCGCGCACCGGCGGCGGCGTCAAATCGGCGAAATACATCACCCGCGCCCTTCCTGAATTCGAAATCCTGACCGCCGAAGCGATG
>JAHQVS010000245.1 GCA_019634215.1 Paracoccaceae bacterium
TATGATAGCGCCAACGGCGCGTAGATTCGATTTCTCTGGAGGACGCCATGAGAACAAAATGGGTCTTGACATCGCACGCTGCTTGTGGGATTATATTCACAATTGCGGGATCTGAAGCCCTTGCGCAGCAATGCGAGAACGCAACCGCGCGGTGCCGATCAAATATTGACACATCTTGCTTAAGCGATGACGCGCGGGTTGGCGCCGCCGCAATCGCCATCAACCCGGACCAAAATTCAGAGCGCTGCGCCGGGCAATTCGAGCAATACCGGGCTTGTTTGCGGCAAGTGCTCCAGGAGTGCGGCGGCACGGGCGCGGCCACTCAACCCGCCACAGCTCCAGCCGCAGCGGCCAGTCGCGGCGATTGCTCCCCGGACACCGAGCAGCGGCTCTGGGATACGGTTAAGGACTCCAACGATCCCGAAGAATTGGCGATCTTCGCTGAAACCTGCCCGGCGAGCCCGTTCGCGCTGATTGCGAAGCGCCGGATCGCGGCGTCGAGCACGGGCGGCGGGCAGGCGCCGGTTTCTCAAACTCCGAGTGTGAGCGCTGGCCCCGGCGCTCCCACTGCCGCGGCCTCGCAGGAAGCGGTTCAGCCGCAGTTCATTGGGCGGGTCGAGTACGCCGAAGCGCAAACCGAGCTGCGCCGCCTCGGGCTCTATCATAGCAGCATTGATGGTGATTGGGGGCCGGGCTCCCAGCGGGCGATGCAGGCGTTTCAGCAGAAAAACGACCTTTTGGCGGATGGCGAACTCACCTCAGCGACTTTGTCGGCGCTGAAACAGGCCCCGACCCCGCCGCCGAGCCAGCGCACCGCCAATTCAGGCTATTCCGGCCTCTACAAAGGTTCTTGGCATAACCCGTCGCTCGGCATGTCCGGCTGGTCTCAATACAAGGTGCACAACTACAATTTCAGCACCGGCGCGATGCAGGGCGAGATGGTGATGGAGTCGGACGGTGTGATTTATTCCGGGGTGGTCTCCGGTACGGTGATCCCAGGTAAGGGCGGTAAAGCGCGCGCCCAAGTCCATGGGGCGGACGGCACCGGCTGGGATATTCAGCTGACCTACAGCCCCGCCAGCACCTATGATTTAATGACTGGCTCATATTACTCAGTGCAGATGGGGTCACTGCTCCCGATCCCGCAATCCGGCACGTTCCAGACCCGCCGGGTGCAGTAGCCGGGCGGCCCGAACCCTAGCACATCGACGACCCCTCTCCATTAGGAGGGGGCGTTCTATCACTCCCAGGCGATAAATCGCGCCCGTTCCTCCTGTGAGGGGATCAGGCAGGCCTCCCGGCGGCCAAAGATCCGGTACCGGTTACGCGCGATGCGGTGGTACAGCCAATCCCGCAACCGTCTGGGCGTCGCCGTCACCAGCCAACCTAGCACGGCCCAGCCGCCGCCCCAACGTGACAGCATCCGCGCCATGCCTTCGGCTTTCACATGGGGGCCGCCGTGCTCCAGCAAAATCCAGGTCTCGAAATCCTCGGCGTCCAGCCCGTAATGGCGAAACAGCGCTTGGGCCAGATGGGATTGGGCGGCGACGAATTGCACTTCCGGGTCATGCTTCAGCAGGAACTTTACCCAGCCAGAGCACAGCATGCACACACCGTCATAGACGACGATCGGCGCCTCGTCCGGGAAGGCCGGGACAGCGGGGTCGTTCCGGTAAGAATAAGCTTCGCGAGCAATCATTCTGGGCCGCCGGTGTGGTTTATCCGATTATATGGGGTCGCATTGCTGAGAACCCATGCGTTCAGGCGCCACGCATGCTCGCCGTGCATTGTTGTGTTTGCCTCAGCTCGATGAGCTTCATTGATCGTGCTGAGGTATGGCGCCCTGATTTTCGCCGACATGGCCGCGGTGCAGCAGGAGATGATCCAGCAACACGCAGGCGGCCATCGCCTCGCCCACTGGCACGGCGCGGATGCCGACGCAGGGGTCGTGACGGCCTTTGGTGATTAAGTCGCGCTCCTTGCCGGAGGCGTCGATGGTCTTGCGTGGGGTGAGGATCGACGATGTCGGCTTCACCGCGAAACGCACCACCACGTCCTGCCCGGTGGAGATGCCGCCGAGCACGCCGCCGGCGTGGTTGGAGCTGAATTCCGGGCCATCGGCGCCCATGCGGATCTCATCGGCGTTGCCGGTTCCGGTCAATTCAGCCGCCGCGAAGCCGTCGCCGATCTCGACGCCTTTGACTGCGTTGATCGACATCATCGCCGCCGCCAGATCCTGGTCCAGCTTGCCATAGATCGGTGCGCCGAGTCCGGCGGGAACCCCGCTGGCGACAACTTCGATCACCGCGCCGACGCTGTCGCCGGATTTGCGCAACTCGTCGAGCTGATCCGCCCAGCGCGCCGCCGTGCCGGGATCTGGGGTCCAGAACGGGTTATTCTCCACCTCGGCCCAGTCCCAAGCGGCGCGGTCGATCTTGTCGGCCCCCATCTGCACCATCGCGCCGCGGATGCTCAGGCCGGGCGCCAACATCGCCAGCGCCGCCCGCGCGACGCCGCCCGCCGCCACCCGCGCCGCCGTCTCCCGCGCAGAGGAGCGCCCGCCGCCGCGATAGTCGCGCAGGCCGTATTTCAACCAATAGGTCATGTCAGCGTGGCCGGGGCGGAAGGCGTCGCGGATGTCGGAGTAATCCTTCGAGCGCTGGTCGGTGTTCTCGATCATTAGACTGATCGGCGTGCCGGTCGTGCGCGGGCCGTCGGTGCGGTCGTCCTCAAACACGCCGGAGAGGATCTTGACCTGATCCGGCTCCCGCCGCTGGGTGGTGTAGCGCGACTGGCCGGGCTTGCGGCGGTCGAGCCATTGCTGGAGCGTCTCTGGCGCGAGGGCGACCCCCGGCGGGCAGCCGTCCACCACCACGCCGAGCGCGGGGCCGTGGCTCTCGCCCCAGGTGGTGAATGTGAACAGACGGCCAAAGCTGTTGACGGACATTGTTCAGCCCTTCAGCAAATCTTTTTGCTGCCCAGCTCTCCCGCGTGGCCAGGGGAACCGAACGACAAGGTGTAAAAAAAGCCGCAGCGATGAAGCACCGCCGCGGCCGCGAACGCCCCACTGCAGCGGGGCGTCATCCAACAGAAAAGCCGAGGCTTACGCCTCGCCGCCTTCCTTGATCGGCTTCCACAGCTTCTTGTTCGAGTACCACACCAGCGCGCCGAAGATGATCAGCAGGATGATGTTGCGCAGGCCGGCCTGCTTGCGCTCGACCATCTGCGGCTCCGCCGCCCAGGCCAGGAACGCGACGAGGTCATGCGCCTGCTGTTCGATGGTGGCCTCGGTGCCGTCCTGATACTCGACGTCGTCGCCATAGAGCGGCTGGCCCATGGCGATGAGATGACCGGGGAAGTACTTGTTATAGCTCAAGTCCCCGACATCGAAGCCTTCGGGCGGCTCTTCGGTGTAGCCGAGCATCAGAGAGTAGACATACTCCACGCCGCCGGTTCCCTCCATCATTTGCTTGATGATGCCAGTATAGCCGGTTCGGGCCTTGGTGATCAGCGTCAGATCAGGCGGATACGCGCCGCCATTGGCCGACATCGCCGCTTCTTTGTTCGGGAATGGCTTGGCCAGCTTGTCAGACAGAATCGCCGGGCGGGTGAACATCTCGCCCTCAGAATCCGGGCCGACCTCGACCTCGAACTCCGCCGCCATCGCCTTGACCTGTTCCGGCGGGAGCGCCGGCCCGTTGGGGTCGCTGAGATCGCGGTAGTGCAGATATTCCATGCTGTGGCAGCTTGAGCAGACCTGGGAATAGACCTGCCATCCGCGTTGCAGCTCAGCCTTGTCGAAGGTGCCGAACGGACCTTCGAACGACCAATCATGGTCGATGACGCCAACGCCGCCGCCGGCGGCGAAGCTGGGGGCGGCGGTCAAGGCGAGAACCGCCGCGCCCGCCGCTGCACGGGTTTTCAGTGTCTTGCGCATCGGATGATCCTTTCCTTCGCGCTTATTCAGCCGGGGTGGCGACAGCGCCGCCCGGCGTGGCCGAAGCCTTTTTCGAATGCTTGGCCGCGAACGCCGCCTCGATGCTCTCAGGGGTTTCGCGCGAGCGTTCCACCAGGCCGAGCATTGGCAGGATGAGCAGGAAGTACGCGAAATAATACACCGTCAGCAGCTGGCCGAGGTGGATATAACGAAACGCGAAGTGCGTCTGCGTCACGTCCCAATAGGCTTTGTGCGCTTCGATATCGACATGCTGCACCACCACCAGGCTGGACGGGCTGGCGCCTTCGGCGATCAGCCGGTCCTGCTCCGCCAGAACTTCGTCTTCGGTGGCGTAATGCTCGGACACCGTGGTGCTGCCGAAGATCACATCGTCCGGGTTTTTGGCCCCAACCCAGCCGAGCCCGATGCAGCAGATCACGAACAGCCAGAAGAACTGCTTGAACACCGGGCGATAAGTTCCCGAGCGGGTGCGGGAGGTGTCAAGCCAAGGCAGCACCGCCAGCACCGCGATCGCGCCGAACATGGCGATGACGCCGAACAGCTTGTCCGGGATCGAACGCAGGATGGCGTAGAACGGTAGGAAGTACCACTCAGGCACGATGTGGGACGGCGTCTTCAGCGGATCGGCCGGGATGTAGTTGTCCGGGTGGCCGAGATAGTTCGGCATGAAGAACACGAACGCCGCGAACAGGATCAGGAACACCACGATCGCGAATAGGTCCTTCACCGTGTAGAACGGGTTGAAGGGCACCGTGTCCTTCTTGGTCTTGGCCGGATCGCGGCGGACCTCAACCCCGGTCGGGTTGGTGTTGCCGACATGGTGCAGCGCCCAGATATGCACCGCCGTCAGGCCGGCGATGGCGAACGGCAGCAGATAATGCAGCGAGAAGAACCGGTTCAACGCCGGTTGCCCGACCGCGCCGGCGCCAAGCAACCAAGTCTGCAGCATATCGCCGACGATTGGGATCGCGCCAAACAAGCCGGTGATCACCGCTGTGCCGTGGAACGACATCTGGCCCCAGGGCAGCACATAGCCCATGAAGGCGGTGCCCATCATCAGGAGATAAATCAGCACGCCGACGATCCACAGCAGTTCACGGGGGGCTTTATAAGAGCCATAGAACAGGCCACGGAAGATGTGCAGATACACTGCGATGAAGAACATCGAGGCGCCGTTGGAGTGGATGTAGCGCAGCAGCCAGCCGCCGTTCACGTCGCGCATGATATGTTCGACGCTGGCGAAGGCGTAGTCGACATGCGGGGTGTAATGCATCGCCAGCACGATGCCGGTGACGATCTGAATCACCAGGCACAGCGCCAGAATGCCGCCGAACACATACATCCAGTTCAGATTCTTCGGGGTCGGGAAGGTGGCGAGGTGATGCGCCAAGCCGCCGACCGGGAGCCTGTCGTCGATCCACTTCTCAGCGTTCGACGTCGGCTTGTAATGGTCCTGAGGAATATTTCCCATCAGTCTTTACGCCTTGTATTCGTTCAGAATCGAGATCACGTCGCCATCGAAGGCGATCTCGGGAATAGGCAGGTTTTGCGGGGCCGGGCCTTTGCGGATGCGGCCGGCGGTGTCGTAGTGCGAGCCGTGGCACGGGCAGTACCAGCCGCCGAAATCACCGGCGCCGTCGCCGATCGGCACGCAGCCGAGATGGGTGCAGACGCCGACCATCACCATCCATTCGCCGTTCTCGCCGAAGCTGCGGTCGGCGTCGTCTGCTTTGGCGTCAGGATCGTTGGCGTTGCGGGCGTTGCCGTCCGGCAGCAAATCAATCGACACATCACGGGCGGTGGCGATCTCATCGGCGGTGCGCTTGCGGATGAAAACCGGCTTGCCGCGCCACATCACCGTAATCTGCTGGCCTTCCTCTACGCCAGAGACGTCGACATCGATCGAGGCGAGCGCCAGAACCGAGGCGTCTGGATTCATCTGGTCAATCAACGGCCAAACTGCGGAGCCGGCAATAACAGCGCCGGTCGCACCGGTGGCGATGAACAAAAAGTCGCGCCGGGTCGACTCGTGATCTGAGTGGGCTTTCGCCATCTGATTTCCCTCTGCTATGAGCAAAGCGCTCAAAGTTTGGTACGCATTGAGAGCTAAGAATCTTACCGCTTCCTAAGCGTCTTGCGGGTTGACGCCGCAGGTGATTTTTCGCCCTCTTCAAGCACAATTCGGTGAAGGATATATTTCACTTTTTTCTGAAATGTCAAAAATCTCTAACCAGGGTCTTTAAAGCGTGAGACTCGCCGCCTATGAGCCTGACATTGCGCTGAATGTCGGGGCGATGCTGCGCCTGTGCGCGGGCTTCGATCTGGGGTTTGATGTGATCGAGCCGTGCGGTTTTCCGTTCTCAATCAAGGCGGTGCGGCGATCGGCCATGGATTACGCCGAGCTGGTGGACATTCGTCGTCACACCAGCTGGACGGCGTTTCAGTCGGCGCGTGCCGAAGCGACCGACTCGGGGCGGCTGGTGCTGCTGACCACGCGGGGGGCGCGCAGTTACCTGGATCTAGAGTATCAAAGCGGCGATGTCCTGTTGGTGGGACGCGAAAGCGCCGGGGTTCCGGAGCATGTCCATGAGGCCGTTGACGCCCGGGTGGTCATCCCGATGGCGCCGGGCGCGCGCTCTCTTAATGTCGCCATGGCCGCCGCCGTGGTGACGGCTGAGGCGCGGCGGCAGTTAAACGTACAGTAGTCGCGTTGGAGGCGATGCGGGATTATTCTTGCTTTAGGTGAGGCGTTGGGTGGAGTTTCAAAGATTTTCTGGATTTTTGCGGGTTAAATCCTCTCAGTATTTCGAAAAAGGACAACGTGATTTAAGTGAATTAAGGGAAATGCGGCGATTACTTTAAATGGCCGTTAGTTATCCACTGTTACCATTCACCTGTCCAATTTTTGCGAGATGGTGACATGGCAGGCGCGGCTGACCGTATTTCTAAGGTGAAGTTTGCAGGGGCGTTCGGCGTTTTGATCGCCTGCGCAATCGCCACCTTGCTGATAGGGTGGGCGGGCATCGACGCGCTGCAAAGCGCCCATGTCCGGCAAACCATCAAGCGGGAGGCGGAGGAGAAAGCGGCCTCTTGGGCGGCTGGTTTCGTCGCCGAGATCCCGACACTGGAGCGAATCCTCGAGGGCGGCTGGGTGAGCAGTGAGGAAAGTCAGCGCATTTCCGACTCCATCGCGATTGGCCAAGTGTTTCGGTTTGAACTGTTCTCCGCGACCGGTGAACGCAAATTCATCTCCGGCGCGGAACGCTTTTACGCCGGGGCGAGCGGCGGCATCAATCAGAAGGCGGCGGCTGTCTATGAGAGCGGCGTCAGCGATATCAGCGTTCTGGACGGCCGAGAGCGGCCCGGTATGCCCGACGCTTATGTCGAGGCGTATCTTCCCGCCGACACGTTGGACGGGCGGCGCCTTGGCGTGATCGAGGTGTATGTCGACGTTTCGGCGATGCAGGTGGCGCTATCGCATAGTTTCTCCAGCCTTAGCCAATATCTGCTGATCGGCTCGGCGCTGGTGTTTCTCGCGCCGGCAATGGCGATGCTGTTTCGTAGCCGGCAATTGCGGCGCAAGGACCGAAAGCTGTTTGAACTGTCCCGGTACGACCACCTCACCGGCGCCTACAACCGCCGCACGCTCAGCAATAAGCTGGGGGAGATCTTCCGATCCAAGAAAGGGTCGGGCGGCAATGGCCTGTTGTTTATTGATGTCGATCATTTCAAGCAGATCAACGACACCTATGGCCATGAGGTCGGCGATCAGCTGCTGCGCCATATTGCGCGGCTGCTGATCGACGCAGTGCGCTCCGAGGTGGATTGCGTCGGGCGATACGGCGGCGACGAGTTTGTGGTGGTGTGTTGCGGCGTCGATCATGAAACGCTGATTGCTGTGAGCAATCGGATCGAGGCCGCCTGTAAGGAGCCTTTCCGGTATGGCGGCGTCATGTTGACGCCCAGTCTGAGCATCGGTGCTTATTTCAGCGTGAAGAACGACAATCAACAAAGCGCCCTGCGCGCCGCCGACCTCGCCGTCTATGAGGCCAAGCGGCGCGGGCGCGGGCAGATGGTGGAATATTACCCGGCGCTGGATAAGGCCGATGAGCGGCGGCGCTATGTGAAGACCTGTCTGGAAAGCGCGATCGAACAGGAGCTGTTGACGCTGTACTTTCAGCCGATTGTCGACGCCACGTCGCGCAAGGTCGCTGGTTTCGAGGGGTTGCTGCGGTTGATCGACCCGGAGGGCGGGATGATCTCCCCGATGGAGTTTATTCCGATCGCGGAGGAAACCGGGCTGATCGAGGAAATCGGCCTCTGGACGCTGCAACGCGGCGTGCGGGCCGCTACTTTCTGGCCTGAGGAGCATTTCCTTTCGATCAACCTGTCGGTCAAGCAGCTTCAAAACGGTGATCTGCCGCGAGAGGTCGCGCATATTCTCGAACTGAACAGATTTCCGCCGGAGCGCCTGGAGCTGGAGGTGACCGAGACGATATTCATCAGCGACGAGGTAAAGATCCGGGAGAAGATCCAGGCGCTCAAGGCGCTGGGCGTCTCGGTGTCGCTCGATGATTTCGGCTCTGGCTATTCCAGCTTGGGATATCTATCGCGCTACAGCTTCGACAAAATCAAAATCGACCGCAGCCTGGTCGGGAGCCGGAATGAACCCGACGGCCGGGACAGCGTTCTGCTCAACGCCATTATCGCCATGGGCAAGGCCTTAAAGGTGAATGTGGTCGCCGAAGGCGTCGAGACGGCGGCGCAGTTGGCGATGGTGACCGACGGCGGCGCCGACCAGATCCAGGGCTTCCTGTTCAGCCGCCCGATGCCGGAGGAGGCGATCGCCGATTTTATTGAGACCAAAGAGCAGGATCAGCCAGAGGCGGGAGCGCAGGTTGCTTCAGCGCCTCAGCGCTCCCTGTCTGCGTCGGTTTAGGCGGTCAGGGGCGGCGTCACTCCGCCGCCGCGACCGCGTCTTCGGCGTTCACGCCGAGGAATCCGCCGGATTGACGCGCCCAGAGCGAGGCGTACAGGCCGCCGGATCTGAGCAGGGCGTCATGCGCGCCTTGCTCGACGATTTGTCCCTGGTTCATCACCACGATCCGGTCCATCTGTGCGATGGTGGAGAGGCGGTGGGCGATGGCGATCACGGTGCGGCCTTCCATCAGCTCCGCCATCGCCGCCAGGATCTCCGCCTCGACCTCGGAATCCAGCGCTGAGGTCGCCTCGTCCAGGACCAGCAACGGTGCGTCTTTCAGCGCGGCGCGGGCCAATGCGATGCGCTGGCGCTGGCCGCCGGAGAGTTTCACGCCGCGCTCACCCAGATGGGCGTCGAACCCGGCCCGTCCGCGTTTGTCGAGCAGATCGGGAATAAACAGATCCGCCCGCGCCCGCGTGACGGCCGCGGTCAGCGCCTCCTCTGAGGCGTTCGGCTGGCCATAGAGGATATTCTCCCGCGCGGAGCGGTTGAACATCGCCGTTTCCTGGGTCACGACAGCGATCTGGCGGCGCAGATCATCTTGGGCGACCTCGCGGACATCGAGCCCGTCCAGGCTCACCCGCCCGCCCTCGACGTCGTGGAGGCGCAGCAGCAGGGAGACCAGGGTGGATTTCCCAGCGCCTGACGGCCCGACCAGCGCGACCCGCTCGCCCGGCTCGATGGTCAGGGACAGATTGTCGATGATTCCGGTGTCGCGGCCATAGTGGAATGAGACATCCTCGAACGCCACTTGACCGGTCAGTGCCGGCAGCGGCTTCGGTTCGGGCGGATCTGTCAGCCGGTGTGGCGGGGTCAGCGTGCGCACCGCGTCCTCCAGCGTGCCGATCTCGGAGAAGATGCTGAGCGCGGTGAAGGCGATCCAGCCCGAGAGGCCGGTGGCGCGGAACGCCAGCATCCCGGCGGCTGACGCGGCGCCGATGGTGACGCCGCTGACGCCGCCCGACCAGAGCCACAGGCCGAGCCCGAGCATCGCGGCCATCAGCGCCGCGTTGAGGAAATTCAGCCCCATCCGCATGACGGTGACTTCGGCCCCAAACCGGAACGACGCCTCGCGGTACCAACCCAGCGATTCCTGCGCCCCGGCCTCCTCCCGCGCGGTGTGGGCGAACAGCTTAACGGTGGAGATGTTGGAGTAGCTGTCGACCAGCTGTCCGGTCACCCCGGCCCGCACATCGGCGCGGTTGCGGGCCGCTGCGCGGATGCGAGGCAGCATCACCCGCAGCAGCGCGGCGTAAGCCAACACCCAGAGAATCGCCGGAATGGTGAGCCGCCAATCCGCGATCGCCAGCGCCGCCACCATGCCGATAACGAAGGCGACCAGCATGCCGACGGCGTTCAGCGTGTCGGTGACGATGGTGTAGAGCGCCGCCCCGGCCTGCATCTCCTTCTGGGCGAGGCGCCCGGCGAAATCATCGTTGAAATACTCGACGCTCTGGCCGAGCGCATGGCGGTGCAGGCGCCAGATCGTTGATTGCGGCAGGCCGGGGTTGAGCCCCAGGCTCATCAGCGCGCCCTGGCTTGTGACGATCAATGGTCGCGCCAGCCCCGCCAGCACGAACAGCAAGACCATATAACCCCAATGCTCGGTGAAGAACGTTTCCGGGCCGGCGGCGGCGCGGTCGACCATTCCGCCGATCAGGTGAATGATCCACACCTCAATCAGCCCGATCGACAAGCTCAGCGCCGCATAGATCGTCAGCATCCCGCCGATCGGCGCCAACACCCAACGTGCGAACGCCAACGCCTGCCGGGGCGGTGGGCCGTCGCCATAGGGTTTGAACGGGTCATTGAGCCGGCGGAGCCAGCTCGGCGGGTGGAAGGGCGGCGGGATGGAGGTCATGGGATGCAAGATGGGGTTTGGCGGCGGGATGGGAAGCGGTGAAACCCTGTTTCTCGCCCGGAAAACGCCGAGTTTTGCGCGCGTTGCCCGTCAATCCGACTTCTTATATTCCAACCACAGGGTGGAGAACATTTCACGTCCGCCGCAATCGCCGGCGCCTGTGGGCGCCAAGGCGATGTGGTGCGGTCATGCCGCCAGATAATAAAAGTCAGTTTCGGCGCAGCCGTTGCGGGCGGGAGGAGCGAGTCCATGTGGTTGCGCAACAGATTTTGCCTCGGGTTCTTCGGGGTGGCGATCGCGGCATTCGCGGCGGTCTTCTCGACGACTGTCGCACCGATTTCCGCGTTTGGGCAGTCGGGCTGTGACGATCTCTCGCAGAACTGCGGCGACGTGATCGCCCCGAATTGCCTGGAGAAGCTCGGCGCCGGCAGCCTGTCCGTGGAGGCGGAGGCGTCTTGCGGGGATCAGTTCGAGGCCTATCGAAGCTGTCTGGCGGAGGTCACGGCGCTGTGCAGCGCGCCCACGCGGGCTTCAGCCGAGCCGAGCCAAGAAGCGCCTTCTGACGAGACGGCCCCGACCGCTCATCGGCTGGTGGCCGAGACGTCGGTGACGGGGGGGCGGTTTATGTTCTTCGTCACGCCGGAGCCCATCAGTTGGGCTGATGCGGAGCAGGCGGCGGTGACGATGGGAGGGCGGCTCGCCGTCGTCGATACATCAGGCAAACATGACGCGATGGCGTCGGTGCTGTCGCGGCGACCGGAGCTGTTCAATGCTCAGGGGGTGCTTCTGTTTCAACTGGTGTGGGGGCCGTGGATCGGCGGATATCAGCGCGCCGGGGCCGCTGAGCCGGACGGGGGATGGCAGTGGAGCCTCGATCCGGTGAGCGGCGACACCGCGCCGATAGAGGGGGATCGCTGGTTTGACAATCAGCCTGACAATTTCGCGCTCACGGAGAATTATTTGCATATCTTCTGCTTGGCGCGGCCCACCTGCGATACGTGGAATGACGCGGCAGCCGATGCGCCGGTACAGTCCTATATAGTTGAAATTTTAGAGTGAGCCGCGCTTCGGACTGTCTTGCTCTGATCGGCGAACGCCTCTTTAATTTCGGCCAATCAAGCATAACCGGGGAGAATGGGACGGATGGCGGCGCGGCAGGCGGAGAAGAAAGCGGAACCGATCTCTTCTCCGCCTTGTTGGTGAAGTC
>JAHQVS010000246.1 GCA_019634215.1 Paracoccaceae bacterium
GAGCGTTATTATGACGCTGCGCCGGAGCCGATCGCGCTGATCGACGCTACCGGGCGGGTCCGGGCGCTGAATCGCGCCGCTCGTACAGCCGCGCCAGCGGGGGCGCGGCGGGTGATGGACCTGACGCCAGAGTTGCGCGCCGCTGATGGCGTGGTGTTCCGGCTACTGCGGGAGGCGCTGCAAGACCGTGCCTCGTCCGACATTGCGCCAGCTTCTCGTCTGGGCCGAGCCGCCGGGGCGGAGGATGCGGCTGTGGAGCTGACCGCTTGGCCTTGCGCCCAGGGGCTGATTGCATGGCGTTGGCGTCCGGCGCCGCGAAGGGTGGCGGCGCCGTTGGATCAGGCCGATACGGTCGCTTGGTTTCGGGCTGATTATGAGGGGCGCGTTGTTGAAGCGAACCCCCAGTTTTGCAAATGGATGGACGTAAGCGGCGCCGCGTTGGCCTCCGCCCCAACTCTGGGCGAGCCGGCTGAGCCGCCGAGCGTTAGCCTGTCTGCGGTCGATATCCGCTTGGCCTTCCCTGAAATAGCGCGCCGTCTTATGCGCGCGGATACGCCGTTCGCCTTGGCCCGCACCCGGCTGCGCGGCGCGCCGAATGGGCCGCAGATGGTTTCTTTGATGGTCGCGCCCTTGAGTAACGGCGCAGGAGTGGTCGGTGTGGCGGCGCCTGCGGCCCGCGCCGATGCGGGTCTGCGCAACCCTGACGATATTATGCTCGCGCTGGACTCGGTGAAGTCGAGCCGCCTCTTTGACGACGCGCCGATTGGCATCGCCTTACTGTCAACCGATGGGGTGCTTCTGCGGGTGAATCCAGCGGCTGATCGGTTCTTGGCGAAAGCGGCTGAGGCCTCGGATGAGGAGGCGTCGCCAAGCCGATCTCTCGGCGTCAGCAACGCGGTTGGCCGGTCGCTGGTGGAGTTGTTTGCGGAGGATGACCGCGACGAGGCGGTTCGCCGGCTCGCGACTGCGGATGAAATTGGGGTTTACGCTGATTTTGAAACAGCCCCGGCATTTGAGGCTCGGTTGGCGGTGGGGGCTGGAACCACTGAGTATTACGCCCAGTATTACCTCACTCGCATCAGCACCGACACCAAGACTCTACTGGTGTGCTACATCATCGACGCGTCGGAGCAGCGCGCGCTTGAGGAGCGCTTCCGTCAAAGCCAGAAGCTGCAGTCGATTGGCGAGCTGGCAGGCGGCGTCGCACATGATTTCAACAACATGCTGCATGTGATCCTCAGTGGGGCGGAGAATTTGTTCTCCCGTCACGACCGCAGCGACCCGGACTTCGAGGATATCGACTTTATCTTTCAAAACGCCCATCGCGCCAGAGGGTTAGTGAGCCAGCTGCTTGATTTCTCACGCCAGGGAACGCTGCGGCCGGTGATGGTCAATCTGACCGAACGCATCTCCAATCGCATGGTGTTTATGCTGGACCGCATGGTCGGCGAGAAGATCGAGCTGCGCCAGGAGCTGAGCGAAGATCTTTGGTTTGTGAAAGTTGATTTCGAGAAATTCGAACAGGTTCTCACCAACCTCGTGATCAACGCCCGTGACGCCATGCCCAAGGGGGGCAGCGTCACCGTGCGCACCCGCAACGAGAGCTACACCGAGCCCCGCCGCTCGCCAGAGACGATCATGCCGGCGGGCGAATATGTGTGTGTTGAAGTTCAAGACACTGGCTGCGGCATCCCGCTGGATAAGCAGGATAAAATTTTCGAGCCGTTCTTCACCACCAAGGATGTCGGCAAAGGCACCGGTTTGGGTTTGTCGATGGTGTACGGCATCGTGAAGAAAACTGGCGGGTTTATTTTCCTTGAGAGTACGGTTGGGGTCGGCACCACCTTCTCGATCTTGTTGCCGCGCCATGAACCGGATTTGATTGAACGCTTGCCTTCCGTTTCGGGAGAGCCAGAGGAAGAGGCCATCGAGGAGCAGGTGTTCCGAGAGGAAACTTCCACCTTCGATCAGGGTGTTGTCGAAGAGGAGAAGGTTTCATCTGAGGCCCAAGCTGGCCAAACCGACGGCGACGCCGACGAGCGATTGGCGCTGTTGGCGGCTCGGCTGCTGTCGCGCGGTGGAGCAGGGGCGAAGCCTGAAGAGGCGACGTCTGTGGAGAACAGCGCGCGCGTTGCGCCAGGAGGGCGGCGCGGCCATGTCAGCCTCTCCGCTTTGCTACGCAAGGAAGGCGCCGCAGCGTCCGCTTCGGTCGAGCCTGCTCTTGCGCCGCCATCGCCTAAGCCAGCTGCCCAAATCGAGCCCAAGTCTGCACCGTCACCGGAGGCGCCGACGAAACAACCTGCGCTAGGGCGTAAGCAGATCATTCTCTTGGTTGAGGACCAGGAGGCTGTGCGGGCAATCACCGCTAAGCGCTTGCGCATGTGCGGCTATGATGTGTTGGAGGCCGAGTGCGGCGAGGATGCGCTCGAGCTGCTAAGCGATAAGGACTTGGTCGTTGATCTGCTGCTCTCGGATGTGCGGATGCCGAGCATGGATGGCCCGACCTTGCTGCGGGAGGCGAGCCAACACCGGCCGGAATTGCCGACGGTGTTTATGACCGGCTACGCCCGAGGCTCCTTTGACGCCGCCATCGGCGGGCGCACGGATTTCGGATTTTTGGAGAAGCCATTCTCCAACAAAAAGCTGGCTGAAGAGGTGAAGAAGCAGTTGTCGCGATAAAATCACACAAAGATCCCTCTTTGTTCTATTTTTGTGTTGATTTTAATGAGAGCAAGCGACTATCTGTATCGCGTGGACAGGGGCGTACCCCTGTGAAATAACCAGTCCTGTGAGGGATCAGGCGATGGCAGACTCTTCACACCTCTCAATGGTTGAGACGCCGGTTGCGGTCGCCGCGCCGGTGGAGCCAGACAGTGTCGGCGCGTTCAGCACCGGCGGGGCGGTGGCTCCGTTGGCGGTCGCTGCGCCGAAGGACGCCTATCGTCAGGACAGGGAGCGCAAGGGCATGGACAAGCAAAAGGCGCTAGAGTCGGCGTTGGCGCAGATCGAGCGGAGCTTCGGCAAAGGCTCGATCATGAAGCTTGGTCAGAACGACGCCTCGATGGATATCGAGGCGATCTCGACCGGTTCTTTGGGGCTCGACATCGCGCTTGGTATTGGCGGGCTCCCCAAGGGGCGGATTATTGAGATTTTTGGGCCGGAAAGCTCTGGTAAGACAACCTTGGCGCTGCACGTCCTCGCTGAGGAGCAGAAAAAGGGCGGAGTGTGCGCTTTTATCGACGCTGAGCACGCATTGGACCCGCTGTATGCGCGCAAGCTGGGTGTCGATGTAGATGAGCTGCTGATCTCGCAACCGGATGCGGGCGAGCAAGCGCTGGAGATCTCCGACACCTTGGTGCGTTCCGGCGCGGTGTCGGTGGTGGTGGTCGACTCGGTGGCCGCCTTGACTCCGCGCGCCGAGCTTGAGGGCGACATGGGCGACGCTCAGGTCGGTCTGCAAGCCCGCTTGATGAGCCAAGCGATGCGCAAGCTGACTGGCTCGATCTCTCGGTCTCGCTGCATGGTGATTTTCATCAACCAAATCCGAATGAAAATCGGGGTGATGTTTGGCAGTCCGGAAACCACCACCGGCGGCAATGCGCTGAAATTCTATTCTTCCGTTCGGTTGGACATTCGCCGCATCGGTTCGATCAAGGATCGTGACGAGGTAACGGGCAACACCACCCGGGTGAAGGTGGTGAAGAACAAGGTTGCCCCGCCATTCCGTCAGGTCGAGTTCGACATCATGTATGGTGAGGGCATCTCTAAAACCGGTGAATTGGTCGATCTGGGTGTGAAGGCAAATGTGGTTGAGAAATCAGGCGCATGGTACTCCTATGGCGATCAGCGTATTGGCCAAGGCCGGGAGAACGCCAAGATTTTCCTACGCGACAATCCTGATGTCGCAAGCGCCATTGAGCACGCCATCCGCAGTTCTCACGGGCTGGACCTAAGTGTGCCGCCGGAGAAGGCGAAAGAGGATGACGATGACAGCCCCAGCCTTTTAGAGGCGTGAAGCGGGCCGCACTCTTGGCGCAAAGATCCACCAGCCTAGCGCCCGGTCTTTGCGCTAGGCTTTAATGTTGTCGTTTCCCTGAGGCCAAGTTGATCGCCGTCGCCTCTAATGATGTTCGCTTCAGGTGCCAGACCGACTGCGCTGACAGCCAGCTGGGAACGTTTTGTTCGAGGTTTGCAGCTAACTGCTGAAGCACTCCGGACCAAAAGCGAACGCCGTGCGGCCAGCCGAAACGGGGGACGCCCTGTGGATCGCGCCAGAACCAAGGGAATGGTTGGTCTGTGAGCCAGCGGCGGCTCCGCAGCTCACGAATATGGAAGACGCGTTCGAGTTCGGCGTCTCCAATCTGAAACGCAAATTGCTTGAGGCTGCGCCATTTCAGGGGGGTCAGAGGGTCTTGGTTGACTCTCAGCAGTGCGCGCAGCCACGCACCGGGGGCGTCCCGAAGATGTGGTGATTGAACGCCGATGTTTTGCGGTTGCGGCGCTTCTGATAATTGGGCCAAGTGGAAATTCGGCGTCTCCTGAAAAACGGCGTCCGCAAGCTCTACCCGCGCGTTTGAAGCACAGCGCGCGCTGGTAAACTCAGCTTCGTGCTGAAAGCGAGCGTTTCGGAAGCTGACCGTGTTTCCGAAGAGAACGCGCCCAAAGCCTGCCCAACCCGCGAATTCGACATTCTGAAACACAGTTGAGCCGGTAAAATCAGCCCGCTGAAAATCTGTTGCGTTGGCGAAGGAGGCGTTCTGAAAGTCCGCCTGGGCTGTGAAGCGGGCGTTTTGGAACACCGTCCAACCGTTGAAACGGGTGCTATTGAAATCCGCCCAGGACGAGAACCTGCTGTTTTGGAAGATCGCGTCCCCCTCGAAGCAGCTGTCTTGGAAATCGGACCATGCCAGGAAGCGGGCGTGGCGAAACAGGGCGCCGTCTCGAAAGCGGGTTCGGTTGAAATCCGCAGGAGCACGGAACGCCGCGCTTTCGAAATTGGCGGTTCCGGCGAACTGCGCGTCACGTATCGCCGCCCACCCTCGAAACGCAGCGCCTTGGAATTCAGCTCCATGGTGAAATTTCACACGCTTGAAGGTCGCCCTTCCAGAGAATTTGGCGAGATGAAAGTCGGCGGCGCCGGTGAACGTGGCGTTATGGAACGCCGCTTGGCTGCCGAAGACCGTTTTGTGGAAGGCGGCTGGGCCACGGAAATGCACGCTTCTGAAGCGCGCGTCGCCTGCAAAAGTCGCTCCGCTGAAATCCGTCGAACCGGCGAAGCTCGCCTGTTGGAAGCCGGCCCCGGCTTGGAACTCAGCGCCGCGAAAAATGAGATCGCCGGGGAACACCAGTTGATCGAATGAGGCGTCGCCATGGATGCGGGTTTTGCTGAAATCCACAAAACTGAGCGCCAACCAAGCGGCGGAGAAGGCATTGTCGCCTTGTTGGCGCGCCGCGCTAGCGCCGTCGATCAGGGGAAAGAGAGTCTGTGTCCGCCAGAATCCAGCCCGCTCCAACGTCGTGCGTAGCCGTAGCATCTCCGCGGCCCAGAGGTTCCAGCTCCGCGTTCCCTCTCGCCAGCGGGCCAAACAGGCGGTTTTGCGGGCGGCGGTGAAGGCCGCGCTGCAGGCGTGCCCGCCTTGCGGATTCCAGTTCGGGGAGCCGGGCTTTAGCGTTCGGCGCGCCCAAGGGTTGGCGGCCAGCAGTGCGTTGCGCCAAGTGTCGGCGTCAAAGCTGGCGGCGGCCATGGTTTCATCATAGGGGAGGATGTCAAAGCCGATATTCGCCAGATTGCCCGCCATAGAACGCCTTTCTTGGTGGTTTCTTGTCTGTTGTGCAGATAATTTGGGACGAATCCGTGGCGAGCGAGCTGTTTTTACGGATTTCTCCAGTTAATCACGGGCTTATTCGTAGCAGGAACGTCACACTTCGTTCCGCTCCCATTGAGATTGGCGAAACGGCGACTGGAATTGCTGCGCGCCTTCTGAGTGCGATGGTGCTTCAAAGTCACCTGAGGGCGGCCAATCGCCCTTTTTCCGATGCTTTTTGGCTCTATCGGCGCAGTCTGGAAGTGTTGCGTCATACAGTTTGGCAGCGCTTCCGATTGGGAAACGGGCCCGCTTCGATTTGAAGCGCCCTCTGAGGGGTAGGGAGATGAACATGAAGACAACCATCGCCGCCGTTGCATTGATCGCCGCCACATTGTTCTCAAGCGCCGCCAGCGCCGACAGCATGGGCTATCTGGTCAGCCAGGGCTTCCAGATCAGATCCGTGATCCGGTACGGCATTGACGGCGAGCGCGAGGTTTACCTTCAGCGCAACAAAAGCATGTTTATCTGCTGGTTCAAGGTGGAGAAGGA
>JAHQVS010000247.1 GCA_019634215.1 Paracoccaceae bacterium
CCGCGTCTGCCGAACCGCCTCACGCCATTGCCGCCGCAGCATCAACGCATGCTCATGGAAGCGGACCCCCGCCTGAGTCGGCGCCGCCCCGCCCCGCCCCCGCACCAACAGCGGTTTGCCGAGCGACGCCTCCAAGCTCCGCACCCGGTGCGACACCGTCGACTGCGTCACCTGCAACCGCTCAGCGGTGCGGTTGAAGCTCCGCGTCTCCATGATGTCGATAAAGGTTTCAATCAGGTCGATGTCCATGCCGATCGATGCCCATGCCAACCGCCGCGACAATCCCCGCCCAATGATCCGAGCACACCGCGAGGCCTCACCGGCGTCGACCCTTTTTCTGGCCCTGAGACGCCGTGCTCAGGAAACCTTCGGCGAAAACAACAGTTTCACATACGAGCGCAGCGTCATCACCTGCCGCGCGGTCACCCGTGGCTCGCCGACGGCGCGGGAAATCATGATAGCGCCCTCGATGATCGCGCACAGCGCATCCGCCAAATCGTCAAGATCCACCGCCTCGCGCGGCGGATACTCCGCCGCCGCCGCCGCGAACATGCCCCGGAACCGTTTGCGCCATCCCTCCACAGCGCGGCGGTTGGCCTCCCGCACCCCCTGATCGAACAGCCTGTCCTGATACACCGCCGTCGCCACCACACAGCCTGGATGGCCGCCGGGCATGTCATCGAGCAGTTCCGCCAGCAGTTTCATCCAGATCAGCGCCCGCTGCAACGGATCGTCGGCCAACTCCGCCGCCCGGTGCGAAAGATCGTCAAACAGCTGGTCTTCAAACTCGATATGCCGCTCGATCATCGCCCGCGCGAGGGCGTTCTTATCGCGGAAATGATAGAAGAAGCCGCTCTTGGTGATCTCGGCGCCCGCGACGATCTCGTCAATCGAGGTGGCGTCGAACCCCTTCGCCAGCACGGCGTCTTGCGCGATATCCAGAATCCGTTTGCGCGTCACCTCGCCCTTGGCCATGGCGACTCCTCCCGAAACCACACCGTGGGTACAGCACCATGGGTGCAGTTTTTCGCCTCCGAAACCAGATGATTTTCCGAAGGGCTGGTTACATCTATGATTTTCAATGAAAATTCCAAATCCAACTGCAGCACCATAAGTCGACTTTGCCGAAGCCGCCCTTATCGCCAGATCTGCGGCGCCGACACACGCCCAACCGGCGACTGCATTTTGAGAGTTAAAATGAAACAACTTGATCCGCTGATGACCACGACACGGCCATTCCTCACCGACGGCGGCTTTGAAACCTGGATGCTGTTCAAGGAGGGTTTTGACCTGCCTGAATTCGCCGCCATCGTCCTGCTCGACGATCCGAAAGCGCGCCAGGCCATGCGCCAGTATTTCGACCGCTTCCTCTCCGCCGCCGCAACCGCCGAGACCGGCTTCGTGCTCGACACCAACACTTGGCGCGGCGGCGCGCATTGGGCGGAGAAATTGGGCCGGACCGTTGACGACCTGATGCGCCTCAACGCCGCTTCGGTCGCCTTCGCCCAGGAGATCCGAGACGCTTGGTCCACCCGCGTCTCCCCGATCCTGATCAACGGCGTCGTCGGCCCCGCTGGCGACGGCTACGCCCCGGACCGCACGCCCAACGCGGACGAAGCCCAAGCCATCCACCAGCCTCAGGTCACGGCGCTGGCCGCCGCCGGAGTCGACATGATCTCCGGCGCCACCATCACCAATGCCCCCGAGGCGATCGGCTTAGCCCGCGCGGCCGCAGCAGCCGGGCTGCCATCAGTGATCTCCTTCACAGTCGAGACCGATGGCTGTCTCCCCACTGGTCAAACCCTGCCCGAAGCCATCGCCGAGACTGACGCCGAGACCGGCGACGCCCCGGCCTATTACATGATCAACTGCGCCCATCCCGACCACTTCACCGAGGCGCTGGCGTCTAAAGCCAATTGGATAAAGCGTATCGGCGGTCTCCGCGCCAACGCCTCCCGCCTCAGCCATGCCGAGCTGGACGCCGCCGAGACACTGGACGACGGCGACCCTACCGAGTTCGGCGCGCTTCACGGCGCTCTGGCCAAACGCCTGCCGCATCTGCGGGTCTATGGCGGCTGCTGCGGCACCGACCACCGCCACGTCGACTGCGTCTCGCGCCACATCCACGGCCGCGCCAGCTAAAGCCGGCTTGTGCGGCGCGCAGGCCGAACCGCCATGGTTTGGGAGAGACCCAATACCGGCCTCCCAAACCATGCGCTTCTCCTGCACACTCAATGCACACGAAGCGTCCAGTCAAGCGCAGCGACAGCGACGAGCTGGCGCCACTGCTGATCGATCACCCAAGATGCGCCGCGAATTTTTCGCTGCTGCTCGACAAGATCGAAGGCGAAATCGACGGCCGCCGCCGCGTCGCTGGCGCGCTGGATAGGGCGCGGGCAATTTTGGGAGAGGCTTCTGGTTGAGGGTTTAGGTTTGGTCGGTGGAGTCTGTTTTTGCCGGAATAGCTGGCTTGTGTTGTTTGCTGAGACGACTACGGTTCAGGGCCAGTAGCAGGCGCATCAGTCCACACAGACACTAAAAACGCCATATCAGCTGTTAGGATTCTCAAAGGACGAGCGCAGCTCAGCAACCAGCCTTCCGACAAGCGGGCTGCGCGTTTCTCGAGCTGCAGTCGCCAACGCGGTAGGTAGTTCGGGGGCCTCGCCGTCGATTTGAACTAACCTCACCTCCGCTTGGCCAAGTCTTTGAAGCGACCCCGCCACAAGACCAACTCCGAGACCCGCGGCGACCAACGCAAGCACCGAGATTGAGTTGCTCGCTTCCTGCACGATTCTTGGCTCAAATCCAGCTGAGCGGCATACTCGTTCAATCTGAGAGTATATCGAAGGCCCTATTGCGCGCCTTGTCACGACGATGTCGCGATCCTTGATATCAGAAAGTTGAATGCTTGATTTTGATGCGAGAAAATCATTTTGATGCACTGCAACCACATACCGATCACCTGGCAACTGCGTAAGGTTACAGTTTATCGAAGTCGGCGGGTGCAGAACTCCAACATCAATACGTCCAGCCTCTAGAGCTTTTTCGACTTCGTCTGAAAGCATTTCTTCCAAGAATACTTCCACGCCAGGATGACGGGTGGTGAAGGAGTGAATGCCCTGCGGCAGGCAATTCTGGAAGGACACAGGCGTATAGCCAAGCCGCAGCCGCCCCTCCGTTCCATCCTTAATACGGCGGATCGCGTGTTCAGACGCATCCAGCTCGCGTAAAACATTCCGCACGTAGGGCAAAAAAAAGATTCCAGCCTCGGAAAGCGCGACACCGGTTCGCGATCGATCAAACAGCTTAAGCCCTAGTTGGTCCTCCAAGCGCTTGATGCGCACGCTCAGCGCCGGTTGCGTCATATTGAGCAACGCCGCTGTCTCTCGAAAGTTCAGTGTCTTAGCCAAACTGTCGACAGCTCGGAGACTGGTTAGATCGAGTGGTCTCATAACCTCTGCTTATCAGAACTCGGCAAGGTTTCATTAGAAGGGCGCGTGTTCGACCGGGCACAAGCGGCGTATTGTATGCATATGGAGTTGTGAACTATGCGACCACTCGTTGCTCTGACCTTCGCCGCGATGATTAGCCCGTGTTTTACACCCGCTGCGGCGCAGAGCTTGCCGGCAGATTTTGACGCCGACGCGCTCCTCGTTCTTTCAGACGGCGCTATGCTCGCGTCAGGCTATATTGACGGGAGGCTTGGGCCTCGTGCGCTAGATCAGCTCAGTGTGCTTGTCCCCGGAAAAGCGACCTTTGAGAGTTTGGCTGTATCGAACTCGGTGGCGCTTTGGCCAAACATTCTAGCGCTCACGCCGGACAACCGCTTTGCGATTCTTACGGAGCCATTTGCGGAGCCGGACGAGAACGCAAAGCTATTTTCCGAGATTGAACGCGGCCAATTGCTAACTGTTGTGGATGTATCCAATCCATTGGCGCCAGAAGTTATTCAACGTGTTGAAGCGCCCTCCAGCCCGGCGGCCGTCGATGTGCACCCTTCTGGAAAAGTCGTCGCTGTGACTCTGCCCTTCGAGGGGCAAATTGCCCTGTATCCGTTTGAAGACGGTCAGCTGGGCGCGCCAACAACGATGGGCCTTGGCATAGAGGGGCTTGAGGGAGGTTTTGTCCCTGAGTTTAAATGGCGTCCTGATGGACAGTTCGCCGCGGTGACGCTTGGCGGCGCTGATCGGGTTCTGTTCTTTAAATATGAAAATGGAGAGCTGGTTCCTTGGGGGGCGCCGATGAAAACCGCGCCACTCCCTGGAATGGGGCGCTGGACGCCTGATGGGCGGCACTTCATCGTTACGACAATCACAGCGACCGCCGACATGGCTCAGCTTGCCTACGGGATGAACACGAGCCTCTTTGCAGTGTTTGCGTTCGATGACACAGATACTCCTGATAGTCCTCCGAGAAGAGCGGATGATCGTAAGCCTGAATACACGAGCCCTGGCGTCCAACATGCTCGCCTTGGCCACATTCCTGGCGGCATAGGCTATGTCGAGAGCTTTGCTATTTCGCCTGACGGCTCTTTGATCGCAGCCGCAAACATGCGTGGAAGCTGGTTGCCAGAAGGCCATGCGGGCAGAACCGAGGGGAGTGAAGTATCGATCTTTACGCTGGACCAAGACTTGGGATACATTGAACATAGTTTTACGTTAGAACTTCCGGGTGTCATACTTCCTCAGGGAATTACTTTTGATGCAGATAGTTCGTATCTTGCGGTAACGTCGTTCCAAGGGAAGGATGGTGAGCCGGGTGCGCTTCATATTTTTTCTATCGAGAAACTACCATCGGATCGCTACGAAATTCGGCCTATAGGGACGCCTATAACACTTCCACGTGGCGCTCATTTTCTAAAAATACTTAAGTAGAACTTGAGCGCTCTGGGTCACAAACGGCTGTTCGTTGAAAAACAACATATGTTAGCTTGGACGTGAGCGAAAGAATGTGATCGCTTCAAGAAAATGGGAGAGCGTCCGCTGGGTCCGCCCTACTCCCCTGCTGGTTCAGCGAGTAGGACGGCCTTAGCGGACGCTCTCCTTTGACTGATGCCGCACGCAGTACGAATGACG
>JAHQVS010000248.1 GCA_019634215.1 Paracoccaceae bacterium
CAGCCGCCCGTGCCCCAGCAGGCCCCCTCTCAGGGCGGCGGCTTCCTCGCCGGCGCAGCGCAGACGGCGATGGGCGTCGCCGGTGGGGTGTTGTTAGCGAACGCAATCGGCGGCATGTTCGACGGCGGCGAAGCTCAGGCCGCCGAAGCCCCAGCCGAGCCCGCGCCTGAGCCGGAGGCGATGGAAGAGGAGGCCGAGGGCGGCAGCATCTTCGACATCTTCGGCGGTGGTGACGAAGAGTTTTAACCGCAACGCCGAAATCAAAGATCAACCCCTAACCTAACGCTCTAGCCCTCCCCTAGTGGGGAGGGTTTTCCGGGCTAAGGCCCTCAATGCAAACGCCTTGGGATTATATCTGAGCAACGTGACAATCCGCTCCGGCGTAGCACGAAGGTGACCTCCCGGCTGACCGGAGGCGGGCAGCCCTGCTCCGAGAGCAGCAGCACCGTCAAAAACAGGGCGCACCCCTGATACTGCACAGCCTGCTGGAAACTTCGATTGAGGCGATCTCTTCTGGGTTTGGTAAAGTGGCGTAGATCTGAGCCTCGACGGCGGCGATCTCAGCGGCGCCGTGATCTTTCAGATCGATCCAGTGTGCCTTCTCCGGGCTGACTTGGCCGTGATGGCCGCCGTCTCCACAAGCCGTCCATCGTTTGGGATACAGGCCGTCACGATGGCGCCCCTTCTTCATCACTGCGATCTTATTGCGCAGGACAATGACGGAGCGATGACTTCGAATGAACGCAGGCGAGAATGGGGGGAGCGCAGCGAATGAAACCGCTGCGCTCCGGACGTCTCTGAGGATCAGGCGCTTTGCGCCATCTCCCAGGCTTTGTCTTGGGCCGCTTCCGGGTCAGAGGCGTTGGTTTTGAACGCCGAGACCAACTCCCCTAGCTCAGAAGCCGCGCCGAACAGGCCGCTCGCGGCAGAGGCGCTCTGCTCCGCCAAAGCCGAGTTGCTCTGGGTCATCTCGTCGAGGTGGGCGAAGGAGCTGTTGATCTCCTGAACCCCGGTGGCCTGTTCATTCACCGAGCTTGAGATATCGGCGATGGTGGAGGCCACCGCCCGCACTTCAGTGACGATTTCCGCCAAGCTCTCGCCAGTCTTGTGCACCAGCGCCACGCCTTCGGAGACGTTGCCGGAGCTGGTCTCGATCAGCGCCTTGATGTCCCGCGCCGCGTCGGAGGAGCGCTGCGCCAGAGTGCGGACCTCGGAGGCCACCACGGCGAAGCCCTTACCGGCCTCGCCCGCCCGGGCGGCTTCCACCGCCGCATTCAGCGCCAACAGGTTGGTCTGGAACGCGATGCCCTCAATCACGCCGATGATGTCGCCGATCTGGGTCGAGCTTTCCTCGATCCTGGCCATGGCGTCGACAGTCTCGGCAACCACCGAACCGCCGGCCTCAGCCATGCTTGAGGTCTTCACGCTCAGCTCGGATGCACGCTGGGAGTTGGTGGCGGTCTCTTTAATGGTGGCCGAGATCTCCTCCATGGTCGCCGCCGTCTCTTCCAGCGTCGAGGCCTGAGACTCAGCGCGCGAGGCGAGGTCGCGAGAGCCCGTCGCGATCGGGTCGGCCTCCTTGCGCACCTTCTGAACAGCGCGGCCCACATTCTCCAGGGTGTCGCGCAGGCTGGTTACGCTGCGGTTGTAGCGGTCCGTCGCGGCCTCAAAGTCACCCGAGAAATGACCATCGATCGGCTTGGTGAGATCGCCGGACGCCAAAGCGGAGAGCGCCTTGTCCAGCTGCTTCATAAAGCCGCTGATGGATTCCATCAGGTTGTTCAGGCCGCTGGCAGCCAACGAGGTGAAGCCCAGATTGTCGATGTAAGTGACGCGCTTGTTGAACACACCATTCTCAACAGCGTCGATCACCTCGATCAGTTCCTGCTCCAGCTTGCGCACAGCGGACACGTTTGAGATTTCCAACACCGTGCCGACAGCTTCGCCCCTCTGGCTAACAATCGGCGAGCGCTTGATTTCAAGCACCAAACCATTGTGCCACAGATCCAACGACTGATCACCGTTCGGCTTGGTTTTCATCGCGCCTTCCTTACGCTCAAGCTCTTCGGCTTTGCGCAACAGCGGCATGAAGTTTTGGTCGGCGCCGCTAAAGGATGACGGTTGAGACAGATCGCTCACCTGTGAGGCAACCTCATTCCAAAGCTGCGAAAAGGCTTGGTTCTTATTGATCACTTCGCCATCGCTGTTGATCAGCAACATCGGCGTGCGGTTGCTCTGCACGGCGGCGCTCACGGCGATTTGGACGCCCGCATTGTCACGGAACACCGTCAACGCCTGAGCCATCTTGCCGATTTCGTCTGTGCGCTCCTGGCCTTTAATCTCACCGCTGATGTCGCCATCGGCGATCCGCAGCATCGAGTTGGCGAGATTGCCGATCACACCCGCCAAGCTGCTGCCCAGTACGTAAGCCATGCCGCCGATCAACAGTAGAATCGGAACTAACACCATCAGCAGCGTCATCCGCAGCGACACCAGCGGCGCGAAAGCATATTCGTAGGTGGTTTGCTCAACCACGATCCAGGGCTGACCGAAAACTTCGAGTTTTTCTGCGCCGATTACGCTTGGCTCGCCGAAGATGTCTACGGCTTCAGCGGTGATCGGCTTATCGGTGGCGAGGGCTTTCGCGACCCAATCGCCTGAGACGCCACGCTGAAGAATATCATTTTCTTCAGTTTCCTTGAGATCCGTGCGCAGCATGCCATCGGCGCCGATCACGAAGCTGATGACATCCTTCACCTCACCCAGGGCGTGGGAGATCCGTTCGGAGGGGATCTGCAAGGCGATCACACCCAGATGGTTGCCGGCGGCGTCATCAACGGGCGCGGCGATAAAGGCCGCAGGCGCGCCATGGCTCGGAGCGTAGGGCTCGAAGTCGACAAAAGCGTGGTTGTCTCCGCCCATGGCTTTGCGGAAGGCCTTGGCCAAGCCTGAGTCCTTGTACTCCCCCGTCTCAAGGTTCGTGGCGTAGTCCAACTCCTTAAAGACGGAGTAGATGATGTCGCCTTCCTTCGAGATCAGGAAAATATCGTAATACCCACGAGACACCAAGAACGACCGGAAGTCCGGATGATAGCGCTCATGGGCGTCGTTATAGAGGGTGTCTTCCGGCGCCACATCCAGCAGATGCTTCTCGCCCAATGCATTTGGGTTATCGTGGATATAGCTGTTCTGAAGCTCCTGGGGTGTGGCCTTCGCCCAGCCCTTGCCGAAACTCGCCAAACCTTCCTTGGTCTTCACGGTTGCGGACAGGAAGTCGATATCCGACTCGACGGATTCCATATAGACTTCCAGGCCGTGCAGAATGCCGTCGGTCGCCAGCTCAAGCTGATGCTCGATGTCTTTCTTGACGATATTCGACGCCACAAAATATGCGCCGCCGCCTACCGTCAGCGCGGCAAGCAAACCAGACCCAAGAAATCCAGCTATTAACTTGTGAGAAAGGGAGAATCCCTTAACAGAATTTGAACTTTTCACAGAATTCATCAGGCAGCTCCCCGCAAATCAGTGCTCCACGGGAAGTATTAAAGTAAATGGATTAATTTATTATTGGGCGGAGCGGGACAGATCATAACGCCTGCTGGACATATTGTCGCAAAACAAGCGAAACGCCATACTCCGAAAAGCGCTGGATAAAGCCTGTAGGGGTTTGATAGAGAACAGCTATTCTGAGGCGACGCCGAGATAATCGGCCATATCCCTCTTCCCCGCATGCATCGCCCACCCCCGTGGAGTCGCGCCATACAAGGCGTCCTTCACATCCAACGACGCCCCAGCCGCAACCAGCGTTTGCACAACGCCAAAATGTCCGGCGAGCGCAGCTTGGTGAAGCGGAGTGGAATGCGTGTGAAATCCAGCAGGATTGAAACGGTTTGGGTCAGCGCCCGTGCTCAATAAGCGCTCAACCACCTCGGCATGCCCGTGGATCGCCGCAATGGCGAGGGCGCGTTGCTTCATCTCGCCATTGGCTGCCGGCAAAATCTGCGAGACCTCGGCGATCCGATTGATCCCCGCCGCCACGACAAGATCGACCACGCCCCCACGGCGGATCAAGGCGTCGACCGCCTCGAACTCTCCATGGCTCAGCGCCGGATACATCGCCGCATCGGCAGCGCCCCCATGATCACAAAGCATATCGATAAGGGGCACTTGGGCGCCGCACTCCCGCGCAATGCGCCCCGAGGCCACCAGAACCAAGGCTGCGCTGACACTCTCCCTGGCGGCGCCGGCCCGGATGATCACCTGGGCGACATCCACAATAGCTCCCGGCAAGGCGCCGTTTCTGATCGGGTTTTCCGCCACAAACTCTAACAATGTTGGATTGTTAAAGTAGTTCCGCCCTTCAAAGGCGACCGTTGCGCGAACCAAATTCGGAAATTGCCGAAGATGCGTCTCCAGGGCGTCCGCATAGCCGGCGTCAAGCAACTCAACTGCGCGGCGAAACGCTGTATCCTGGATTTTCTCATGCAATGGCGTGGTCACAAGGCGCTCTCCCACTTACAGCAATTGAGGGATGGCCTTGTGGGATCAGATCACAACGCCGTCGCCTCTCGCATCACCTTGATTAACGCCGTCTTGCTCTCGAAGCCCACCCCAGGCGCATCGGGCAGACCGACATAACCATCCTCCACAGCCACATCATCGGCAAAGCCGCCGAAAGGCGCGAAGACGTCAGGATAGGATTCATTGCCGCCGAGGCCCAATCCGGCGGCGATGTTCAACGACATCTGATGACCGCCATGGGGCACGACATCCCGCGCGGAGAAGCCATGGGCCGTCAACGTCTCCAAGGTGCGCAGATACTCCACCAAACCATAGGAGAGGGCGCAATCGAACTGGAACACATCGTGGCCGGTCCGCATGCCGCCATAGCGGGCGAGGTTGCGGGCGTCCTGATGGGAAAACAGGTTTTCACCGGTCGCCAGGGGCGGGGCGTAAGCTTCGGCGAGGACGCGTTGCAGCTCGAAATCGAGCGGATCACCGGCTTCCTCGTACCAACGCAGTTGGTAGTTCTCCATCGCGCGGGCGTAGGCGAGCGCGGTCTTCAGATCGAAACGGCCGTTGGCGTCGACACAGAGGCGGGAACCGTCCCCGTCAACCACACTCAGGGCGGCGTCGATACGGCGCAGATCCTCCTCGAGCGGCGCGCCGCCGATCTTCATCTTCACCACCCGATATCCGCGATCGAGATAGGAGCGCATCTCGTCTTGGAGCGCATCCAAGCCCTTGCCTGGGTAATAGTAGCCGCCAGCGGCGTAGACCCAGACCTTGCGGTCGATCTCACCGCCGCGAAATCGGTCGGCCAACAACCGATAGAGCGGAACCCCGGCAATTTTCGCCGTCGCGTCCCACACCGCCATATCAAGCACACCGATCGCCACCGAGCGCTCGCCATGGCCGCCGGGCTTTTCATTGGCGAACAGCAAGTCCCAAATCTTTAACGGGTCGAGCGTGTCGCCGGAGACATTGCAATAGGCCTCCGGCGCGGCGCCGAGCAGGCGGGGAATAAAGCGCTCGGCGAGCAAGCCCTTGGCGGCGTAGCGACCGTTGGAGTTGAAGCCGTAGCCAATCACCGGCTTACCATCGCGCACCACATCGGTGACCACAGCGACGACGCTGGCGGTCATCTTTGAGAAATCGATGTAGGCGTTGCTGATGTTCGACGCCATCGGCGCGGTGGCGTTGCGGATGTCGGTAATACGCATTGAAGGGCTCAGCTTTAAACTCGCTCTCCTTGAGCACCATATCAGCGGCTCAGGGGCGATCATTTCCAGGCGATAGATACATCCCGCATTCTACACGCAAACCCAAAACGCTGTTAAGCGATCGCGCCAGAAAGCCGGGCTCAAATCTCCATAATCAGGCAGGTGGTGGTGCCGAACGCATAGAGTTTACCACTGTCGGCGCCGATCAGCTTGCCCTCGGATGTACCGGTGCGGCGGCCGACGTGCAACGTCTCGCCCACCGCGTGAACCGGCTCAGAGTTCTCCATCAGCGGACGGGTGATGTTCACGCGATATTCCAGCGTGGTGTAGCCGAACCCAGCCGCCAGCGTGGTCTGCACTGCACAGGCCATACAACTGTCGAGCAGCGTGCCGAACCAGCCGCCATGGACGCCGCCTAGCGGGTTGTAATGGGCGAAGTGCGGGCGCCCCTCAAACACGACCCGGCCTTCCACCGCCTCGATCATGGTGAAATTCATGGTCTGGCAGATCGGCGGCGCGGGATAGCGGCCCTGTTGAATGCCTTGGATAAACTCCAGACCCGACAAGCTCCGCATGGTCTCCAGCGTCAGGAGTTGATCAGCGGACTCTACGAATAGCGGGGGCATGGGCGCTCCTTACAAACTCTCATCACTCGCTCCCTTCAGCGCGGCCTCCAACCACGGGGTGGCGAAGGCCATCAGGGCGGCGGAATGAAACAGACGGGCCTCGGCGGCGCCGACGGTCTGGCGCGTGACGCCGCCAGTGGCCTCAAAGGCCGCGCCGCAGGCAGGAAAGAAGCGGCCCAGATCGTCGCCCACATCATAGCTTTCGCGCCAAAACGGCGTCCCATCCTCCCCAACCATGCGGCACATAAGGGTTTTCAACCGCCGATGAGGCGTCTGAGTTTCCGCCGTATGGAGCAAACTGCAACGGTTCCACCCGACGCCGAGCAGCAAGATTTTGCTCTCCGGCCGTGCGCCCCAAACACCAAGCGGCGTGCCAGGACCGCAGGCGAAGTCCAGGGCGTGCGCCGCCGTCAACGCCTCCGCCCCTGCCCCCCAGGCGCACACGGACACATCGGGATGACCGCTACGGCGTACGCCTGGCCAGACACGGAACGCCTCGGCAATGGCGCCCATGCCAGTGGTGGGCGTCAGCGCCGGATCATAAGGCGGGGTCGTCTCCCTAATCGCCTCCCAAAACTGCGACTGCGGCGGCGGGTCGCGCAGCTCCGGTGGATAGCTCTCCTGCGTGAAACCCGGCATCGCGATCAGCCCCTCCGGACCGACCACCGTTTGCAGCGCCTCAATCACCGTGCGTGCGCCGCCAACGACATAGCCGATCGCCGAGAGCGACGCGTGTACGAACACGGCGTCTCCTGTCGTCAGGCCGAGGCGCGTCAAATCATGGCGCAGATCATGAGCAATGACAGCTCTGTTGGCGTTGGCTGGTGGACCCGAGTCACACGACATTCAGGCCCCCCTGCTTGGCAAGGCGCGCACCGACAACGCCATGCCTATTCAAACTCCAGGATAACCTCGTCAACCGCCAAGCTATCCCCCGGCGCGGCTTTCACCGCAGACACAACCGCCCTCTTCTCGGCACGAAGGATATTCTCCATCTTCATCGCCTCGACCACCGCCAGCACCTGCCCCTCCTGCACCTCATCGCCAACGCCGACATCAACGCGCACAATCAGCCCCGGCATCGGGCACAGCAACAATTTGGAGGTGTCGGGCGGCAGCTTGACCGGCATCAACAACGCCAACTCATGGGAGCGGCGGGTGCGGACTTTCACGTCGAGATCCGCGCCGCGATAGCGGATGCGAAATCCCTCGGTCCGGGGAGCAACCTTCAAAGTTAACTGGCGAGCAACATCTCCGTTCCGGATCTCAACCGTGGCCAAGCTTGCGCCGGGCCGCCAATCCAATGCGGAAACGTCAAACCTCTGGCCGTCAAGCGTCACAACGGCGCCCTGATCACCGCCCTCGACAGCGATCGCCATCTCCCTTGACCATTCACCGATGGAGACCACCCAATCCGCCGCCAGCTTGCGCCGGAAGGTGGATGTCGCGCCCTCGATGCGAGTGGCCCGCCGCTCCTGGAGATGCTTCATGCAGAGCGCCGCAACCGCGACATTGCCAAGAGCGTCCCCAGAGAGCTTGGCCCCCTCAAACCCGTCCGGATATTCCTCCTCGATAAAGGCTGTGGAGATTTCGCCCGAGACGAAACGGGGGTGGTCCATCACGGCGGCGCAGAAGGGCAGGTTGTGGCCAATACCCTCAACCTCAAACGCGTCAAGCGCCCCCCGCATCGTCTCAATCGCCGCCATCCGATCCGCCCCCCAAGAGCAGAGCTTGGCGATCATCGGATCGTAGAACATTGAAATCTCGGAGCCTTCCTCAACCCCGGTGTCGTTGCGGACCTTGGAGCCATCGGCCCGCACGCCCTCAACCGGCGGACGGTAGCGGGTGAGGCGGCCAATCGACGGCAGAAACCCGCGATAGGGGTCTTCGGCATAGAGGCGGCTTTCCATCGCCCAACCGTCGATCTTCACATCGGCCTGCTCAAGCGCCAGCTTCTCACCAGCGGCGACGCGAATCATCTGCTCCACCAGATCAACCCCGGTGATCAGCTCCGTCACTGGATGTTCGACCTGGAGGCGGGTGTTCATCTCCAGAAAGTAGAAATTGCGCTCAGAGTCGACGATGAACTCGACCGTGCCAGCGGAGCAGTAGTTCACCGCCTGCGCCAACGCCACCGACTCAGCGCCCATCCGCGCGCGGGTCTGGGTATCAAGGAACGGCGACGGGGCCTCTTCGATCACCTTCTGATTGCGGCGTTGGATCGAACATTCGCGCTCGTTGAGATACAGCACCTTGCCATGCTTATCC
>JAHQVS010000249.1 GCA_019634215.1 Paracoccaceae bacterium
AGCCAGGGGCGGCGGCGGGGTCGTGTAGGCCGGCGCCCAGGGCGCTGCACATCACGTCGACATACGCGAGCACTACCGGCAGCCCTTCCGGCAGGCCGGTTTGGTCTGAGGCGGCGCGGGTGAGGGTGTGGCACTGGCGGGCGCCGTCTACGATGGGGGGGAGCAGGTGTTGGAGGTCGGAGAGGCCGAGCGCCTCGATCGCTTCCTCGGAATAGGCGCGGGTGCGGAAGTCGCCGAAGGTGAACACGCCTTCAGTGGGGTCGGCGGCGCGGATTCCGGTGAGGTTGAAGTACAGCCAGTCTTTGCAATGCATTGCTGAGACTGCGCGCTCCAGCAGTTCCGGCGCATGGCGTTTCAGCCAGTGAAAATGGGTGCGCATCTGGCAGACGGTCAGGCCCGCACCGGTGATCTCGTAGATGCGGTCGATATCGGGCGAGGCGGCCAGCTCCCGCGCCTCGGCGCTTGCGCGGGCGTCGAGCCAGAGCCAGCCGTCATGGACGGGGACGCCATCCGCGTCGATCAGCCAGGTGCCGTCGCCTTGGCCGGTGACGGCCAGCGCCAGCGCGCGGTTGGGGAGATTGTCGATTTGGCTGGCCAGATCTTTGAGGACGGCGGCGGCGTCGGCCCAGGTGCGGCGCATGTCCTGCTCGACGCCGCCATTGGGCAGGGTGGTGTAGCTGTTGCGGCGGCTGGCGACGGCCAGTTGCTGACCTGAGATGTCGAACGCCACCGCCTTGATCACTGACGTGCCCGCGTCGAGGCCGATCAGGATGTCTTGCGTCATGCGACCACCCCGCCATGGCTGATGGCGACCCCGGAGTTGGCGTCGAAGATATGGAGGTCGTCGACGCCGATCTCGACGCCGATGACGTCGCCCTTGGCGTATCGGGTACGGTCATGCTCGACGGAGACGATCGATCCGCCGGCAAAACGAGCGGCGACATGGCTTTGATCGCCGAGCCATTGATTGGCGTATACTTCGGCGCGGGCGCCCTCTGGCACATCGTTTTCGGCGCCGTTTTGAGCGATGCGCACGGCGTGGGGGCGGATGCCGAGGGTGACGGCGGACTGCTGGTTGAGGAGGGCGCGCAGCTCCGGGGAGAAGGCGTCTTCGGCGTAGGAGAGGGTGACGCCCTCTGCGAGCGAAAAGGACAGTGCGCCGCCCTCGGCGCGGGCCTGGGCGGTGAACAGGTTCATGGGCGGCTCGCCGATGAAGGCGCCGGTGAACAGGTTGGCGGGGCGCTCGCGGAGTTGATCCGGGGCGTCGAATTGTTGAAGTTCGCCGTCCTCCATGACGGCGATACGATCCGCGAGGGCGTTCGCCTCTGTCTGGTCATGGGTGACCAGGATAGCGGTGAGGCCGCGCTCCTTGATGAAATGCTTGATCCGGCCGCGCAGCAGGGCGCGGAGTTGGGGTTCTAGCTGACCCATGGGTTCGTCGAGCAGATGGATGTCAGCGTCGCGGATCAGGGCGCGGCCGAGGCTGGCGCGCTGTTGCTGGCCGCCGGAGATGGAGCTGGGGTAGCGGTTGAGGATGTCCTCAATCTCCAGCAAATGTGCGATTTCGGCGACGCGCTTCTCCACCTCCTCGCGGGCGGCGCGGCGGGATTTCAGCGCTAGGGCGATGTTGTCGCGCACGGTGAGGGGCGGATAGAGCGAGTAACCCTCGAACGCCATCGCCACGTTGCGCTTGGCTGGGGCGAGCTTGTGGATCTCACGGCCCTTGAGCCGCACCGCGCCGCGAGACGCCTCTTCGAAGCCGGCGATGATCCGCAGCGTCGAGGTTTTGCCGCAACCGGAGGAGCCGAGCAGGGCGATGATCTCGCCGGGCTCAACCGCTAGATTGAGGTCGCGCACCGCGTGGACCTGATGGCGGCTGCCGGGGTTGTAGAATTTGTTGAGGGCGCTCAGCTCCAGAATAGGGTCGCTCATGCCGCCTCCGTCTGTGCTTTGTCGCTGGGGGCTGGGGGGATGCGGGCGCCGGTTTCGCGATCGAACAGCACGGCGGCGCCGGGGCGGGCGACGATGCGGGCTGCGCCCTCGCGGGGGCCGGGGGTTCCCGTTGGGCGGGAGACCAGGATTTCGCGGCCGCGAAGGGTGGTGACCAGGGTGACGATTTTTTCGTTGAACGGGGTTTCGGCCTCGACCGTCACTGGCACGCCGTCGGCCTCTTCCGTGAAGCTGAGCGCTTCGGGGCGCAGGCCGATGGCGCAGGGATGGTCGATGGTTTGCTCGAAGCCTGGCCCAAGGGGCAGGCGCTGGTCGGAGAGCCGGACGATTGCGCCTCCGCCATCGCGCTCGGGGGTGACGTCGAGCAGGTTAATGGTCGGGTCGCCGAACAGGCGGGCGATGTCTGTGGTGGCGGGTTCCTGGTAGATCTCGGCGGGCGTGCCCAACTGGACGATGCGGCCGGCGTTGAGGACGGCGATGCGGTCGCCGAGGGCCATGGCTTCTTTATAGTCTTGAGTCACATAGACTACGGTAGCGCCTTGGTCGGCGAGCAGGCGCGGCAGCTCCAGGCGCATCTCGAACCGCAGCTTGGCGTCGACGTTGCGGAGCGGATCGTCGAGCAGCAGCAGCTTGGGCTTGCCCGCCAGGGCGCGGGCGAGGGCGGTGCGTTGTTTTTGGCCATTCGAGAGCGCGCGGGGAGCGTGGCTGAGGACATGGTCGATTTTCAGCAGCTTGGCGACGCTTTCGACCCCGGCGCGGATGGCGTCCTTGCTCTGGCGCGCCGCCGTCAACGGGCTGGCGATATTATCCCGTGCCGTCATATGCGGGAACAGCGCGAAGTTCTGGAACGCCATGCCGACACCGCGCTGCTCGGGCGGGGCGTCGGTGACATCTTCGCCGCCGACCAGAACTTGGCCCGCATCGGGGTCAATCGCGCCGGCGACGCAGCGCAGCAGCACGGTTTTTCCTGCGCCGGAGGGGCCGAAGATCACCAAGGTGCCGCCTGCCGGGACGTCGAGAGAGACGTCGTCCAGGGCGGTGTCGCTCTTGAAGCGCTTAGTGAGATTTTGGATCGAGAGGCCTAAGGGGTGTTGTTCAGTCATGGCGTCATCCCTTCACCGCCCCGAGCGACAGGCCTTCGACCAGATAGCGTTGCGCGTAGAGCGCCAGCGCCAAGGTCGGGGCGATCGACAGCACCACGGCGGCGGCGATCTGGCCGTACTGGATGCCGGAGGCGGTGACGAAGGCGAGGGCGCCGACCGTCACCGGTTGTTTGTCGGCGGAGGCCAGCACCAGTGCGAAGATGAAATTGTTCCAAGCGAAGATAAACGCGAGCAGACCCGCCGCCGCGATGCCTGGTCCCGCCAACGGCAGGGCGATACGGCGGAAGGTGGAGAGCCAGGAGTGACCGGCGATGCGGTAGGCGTGCTCGATGTCTGGCGAGATGTCCTCGAAATATCCGCGCACGATCCAGAGGATCAGCGGCAGGCAGATCAACTGATACACCCAGATCAGGCCGACATAGGTGTCGGCGAGGCCGATGTCCTGGAAGTAGAGCGTCAGCGGCAGTAGCACCAGCAGCGGCGGGGCGAAGCGGAACGAGAGCAGGGTGAAGGCGATGTCTTCCGAGCCGCGAAACTTATGGCGGGCGAAAGCGTAGGCGGCCGGGACGCCAAGGACCAGAGCCAACGCCACCGAACAGACCGAGAGCAACACCGAGTTCCATAGGTTCTGCATAAAGGCGATGTCGAGCGAACCCGCCTGAGTCTCCAGCTTGCCGGTGATCAGCGCCTGATAGTTCTGCAAGGTCGGCTCGAACGCCATCGACGGCGGTGAGCGCAGGATGGTCTCGTTGGTCTGAACGCTCATGACCAAGATCCAGAAGATCGGGAACATGAAGAACAGCACCACGAGGATCAGGGCGACGCCTCGGAGCCAGCGTTCCCAAATTGGCGCGTGATCCATGGGTCAGACCTCTCCTCGGGCGCGTTCGCGCAGTCGCAGCCAGTTTTTGATGAAGATATTCGACAGGAAGAATGTCAGCGCCCACAGGATCATCAACAACGCCGCCGAGCGTCCGACATTGGTGGATTGGAAGAAGTTCAGATAGGCCTCGACCTGGAACACCATCAGCTTGTCGCCGGGGCCACCCTGGGTGAGGGCGTAGATGATGTCGAATTGTTGGATTGAGTCGAGCAGCCGGAACAGCGAGGCGGTGAGGATGTAGGGCGTCAGCATCGGCAGGGTGATGCGCCAGAATTGCTGGATCTTCGGCACCCCGTCGAGCGCCGCCGCTTCGAACGGTTGTTTCGGCAAGGAGCGCAATCCGGCGAGCAATAGGATCATCATAAAGGGCGTGTAGACCCAAATGTCGACCAGGATGACGGTGAACAGCGCGGTGTCGGGCGAGGCGCCCCAGCGCATATCGTCAAAGCCAATCACAGTGGCGAAGTAACTGAGGATGCCAAAATTCGGGTTGGTCATCAGCTTCCACATCAGCGCCGCCAACGCCGGGGCGGTCATGAGCGGCATCAGCAGCATGATGGAGACGAAATTATTTAGCCGCGTCGGCTTTTGCAGCAGCAACGCGATGGCGAGGCCGAGCAGCAGCTCCAGGCCGACAGTGAGAAAGGCGTAGGTTAAAGAGATTTGCAGCGTGTTCCAGAAGTCCGGATCGCTGAGGAAATTCAGATAGTTCTCGCCCCAGTTCATGCTCCGGTTCCAGGGCTGGGACAGCCGGAAGCGTTGCAGCGAGTAAAACACCGCCGTGAAGAACGGGATCAGAATCCCGATGCAGACCAGCAGCGCCGGTAGGCTCAAAAGATAAGGCAGCAGCCGTTTGGAGGCCGAATAACGGCGTGTTGGCGGGCTGAGTTGAGCGTCGTTCGTGGCGGTCGCCATCAACCGGTTCCGTGTGTTTCAGGTGGTTAAAGACGCGCCCGCACCGAACCTGTCCCGGTAGGGAGGCGGGACGGAAACAACGCGGGCGCTTAGGCCGGGGAGAAGCCCGGCCTAAGAGGTGGAAATGAGACGGCGATCAGCCGAGACCGGCGTCCTTCAGCTGGCGGTTGACGCTGTCGGCCAATTGATCGAGGCCCTCGTCGATCGGCACCTCCTTAGAGACCATCTTCTGCAACGACGCCGCCCACTCGGTGGTGAGATCGAAGAACAGCGGCTGGGCGGTGAATTTGATGCTTGCGCCTGGGGCGGAGACGTCGTGCATCTCGACATAGCCGGGATAGCTGTCGGCCAGCCGTTGGCGGAAGCCGTCGTCGGCCCAGACGCTGGAGCGCACCGGATTGACGAAGTCCATCTGGCTGGCGCCGAACAGGCCGTGCTCCGGGCCGCTGGCCCACTGCATGAAGTTCCAAGTGGCGTCGAGATCCTTGGAGAATTTCGACATCGCCAGCGACCAGATCCAGATGTTTGGGGTCGGGTCGCCGCCCTTGGCCGCGAATGGGGCGTAGGCGAGCTTGCCCGCCATGGCGTTTTCGCCGCCGTTCATGAAATAGCCAAGGATGTCGGCGTCATAGATCATCGCCGACTTGCCGGCGCCGAGGTCGGTGCCGACCTGGTACCAGGTATGCGTCGACCAATCACTCGCGCCGGAGTCCTGGATCATCTTGACCCACTTGGCGTGGAAGTCCTTGGACACGTCGGTGTTCATCGCCGCCGCGAGCTTGCCGTCCGAGGAGACAGTCAGGTCGTTCTCGCCGAGGTTGGCGTAGGCCGACAGGAAGCCCGGGTGGATGGTGGCCCAGCTACGAGAGCCGCGCACGCCGATGCCGTAGATGCCGTCGTTGGCGGCCTGGACCTTGGCGGCCGCCTCCAGCAACTCGTCCATGTTGGTCGGGACGCCGACGCCGGCCTTCTCTAACATGTCGGCGTTATAGGAGAGGTTGTTCTGCTCATAGCCCCAGGGAATGCACCATTGCATGGCGTCGTCTGAGCCCAGCTCGCCGCCCGGGCGGCCGTTCCAGGCGCAGGACTTGCGCACGCCTTCGAGCATGTCGCCCCAGTTGTAGTTGGGGTTGGTTTTGCTCTCGTCCTGAATCCACTCATTATGGTCGACGACCCAGCCCGCCGGGCCGTAAGTCCAAGTCATGTAGGCGCCGGTCATGAACGCGTCGTATTCGCTGGAGCGCGAGGACAGCGCGGCGGTGACCTTGTCGAAATAGACGTCCTCCGGGAACACGTCGTATTCGACGTCCATCCCGGACAGCTCCTTGAAGTTATCCAGGTTGGCGATCATTGCATCCGTGTAGGGATGTTTGTTCAGCAGCAGTTTAAGGCTTTTGCCAGAGTGTTTCTTCCAGTCGAAGTCGGCGGCGAGCGCGCGGGTGGCGGCTGAATTGACCAGCACGCCGGCGGTCGCGGCTGACACGCCGAGGGCGCCGAGGCCGCGGATCAGGCTGCGACGGTCCATCTGCCCGCGTAGAAACGCGTCTACGAGGCCTTTCTCTTTTTCGTACATGACGTCTCCATCCCTGTTCGCTCGTCGCTTATTCGGCCGCAGCGGCGTAGGCGCCGTCCGGCTCCTCGACAAGACGGCGAGCGGTCGCCTCGTCGATGATCAGTCCCGCGATCAATCCGCTGCGGAGGGCCGCGCGGATCGCCTGGGTTTTGGTGTCGCCCCCGGCGATGGCGACGACCTCGCGTCCGCGCAGGCTTTCCAGCGGTGCGGCCATGACGCGGTCGTCGTAGGGGGTTTTGAGAATCTGGCCGTTCGCGTCCAGGAACTGACCGAGAATTTCGGCGCGGGCGCCGAGTGAAAGCAGAGCGTCGGCGGCCTCGGGGCCGTCGAGCGCCGATGTGGTGGCGCCGCCGTCTTGTTCCATCGAGCCGACGCCGACCACGATCAGCGAGGCTTGGTCGATCAGCTCCATGGTGGTGGCTAGGGCAGATTGCGACAGCAGCACGCCTTTATCCTCGGCGCTGTCGGCGAACAGTGGGGCGGGCATCAGATAGGCTTCGGCGCCAGTCTTTTGCGCCAGCACGTGGATCACGTCATAGGGGTTGGCGGCGAAGGAGCGAGTCAGACCGCCGAGCATAGAAACGAAGCGCACCTGTTCGCCGGGCTCGCGCGCCAATTCGCGCCCCAATTCACGCCCCATGGATTTGACGGCGGCGGCCAGCGTGCGGCCCTGGCCGACGCCGATGACCTTGTGAGCGCCGGAGGCGACCGCGCGCATCAGGTAGTCGCCGCCGAGAGCGCTGAGGGCGCGCAGCGGCAACGGGCCGGTCTCGGGCGACTCCATGGCGACGCGGCAGATGCGCAGGCCGTAACGCTGCATCAACTGGGTCTCAAGCCGGACGCAATCTTCGACTTCGACGTCGACGAACACCCGTACCAGCCCGTCGCTTTGCGCGCGGGCGATATAGCGGTGAACGCGGGTAGTGGGCAACTCAAGTCGTTTCGCGACTTCGCTTTGAGTCAGACCGCCGATGAAATGTAGCCAAGCGGCACGGGCCGCTAGGTCCGTTTCGGCGATCGCCGCTCCGCGATATTGTCCGCTCTGAGCCATGGGGCCATTGAGTGCATTTTTTTTCAGTTATGCAAGTTTTTTCATTCTGTGGGCCTCAGCACTCAGACGCCACGCAGTCTTGCCGCTCAGGAGAGCGCTGCTGCGCTTGCCGAGACTCGATGAGTGTTCTTCGCTCAGCTTCGGTCAGACATTGGCGCCTTGGTAGGCCTTCGCTTGCCGGACCATGAGCGCGTTCCATGCGGGTTTGGCCGAGGGGTCAGGGGATCGGGTGTCGCCTTCCTTGGCCATCGCCGCCGCCGCTTCGGGGAAGCCGGGGAACCAGCCAGCGCCGATCGCCGCTGAGACGCCAGCGCCGAGGGAGGAGGCTTCCAGGCTTTTGCTTTTGGTCAACGGCAGGCCAGTTGCATCGGCGAGCATGCCCGACCAGAGATCACTGTTGCCGCCGCCGCCGACTGCGAGCAGGCGTTTCGGCGCCAAACCAGCGGCGTCCATCGCCGTGACGCAGCGGGCGATCTCCAGAGTCAGCGCCTCTAGGCTGGCGCGGTAGAGATGGGCGATGCTGTGATGGGGGGCGAGGCCGAGGAAGCCGGCGCGGGCGTCGGGATCCCAATGCGGGTCCATACAGCCGGAGAGATAGGGGCAGACCAACGCGCCCTCGGAGCCGATCGGAATCTCGGTCGCCCTTGCCTCAAGCCGTTGAAAGATCGAGGGATCGTCGCGGCCGCCCGCGAAGGTGTCGATGAACCAGTTGAGGAAAAACGCTCCGGCGCGTTGGACGCCCTCTAGGAAATAGCCCTCGCCTGTGGGGGAGGTCATGGTGCGCCAGGAATGGCTGATGCGGGGGGCGTCGGACCAGATGCCGGTGATGATGGCGGTGCCGAGATTGAGATAGACCACGCCGGGACGTACCGCGTCGACGCCGAGACCGGCGCATTGGCCGTCGCCGCCAGCGGCGTAAATCGGGGTGTCAGAGGGAAGGCCGGTGGCGGTGGCCGCAATTGGCGTGAGGCGGCCCGCTAGGGCGCCGGGGCGAATCGGGACGGGGAATTGCGCTGACGCCAGTTGGAGGTGGGAGAGGATCGGGGCCGACCAGCTTTTGGCTTCGATGTCAAACAGGCCGAACGGGTCGGCGCTGGTCCAGCTCGCCGCTGGAGCGCCGGTGAGGCGGGCGGTGAGGAAGCCGTGAACGTCGAGGATATGCGCGGCGCCGGACAGCTCGGCGGGGGCGTGGCGTCGCAGCCAGCCGAGGCGGTAGACAACCGGGGTGATGTCGATCGGGTTGCCGCTGATGGCGTGGAGGCGGTCGCCGCCGAATTCGGCGGTGAGCAGCGGCAGTTCTTCGCGGGCGCGTTCGTCGAGCCAGACCATGGCCGGGCGGACGGCGTTGAATTGGCTGTCAAGGAACGCGACGGTTTCGCGCTGATTCGAGATGGCGAGTCCGGCGACTCGAGCAGGATCAATTTGCGCCGCACTCCAGGAAGTCACGGCGCAGGCCGCCGACCACCAATCTTCGACATCCTGCTCGACCCAGCCGGGGCGCGGGGTCGACATCGGAACCGGAGCGCGGCCCTCCGCCACGGCTTCGCCGTCACGGGTCCAGGCGATGGCTTTGGTGGATTGGGTCGAGCTGTCGAGGCCGATGACAAGATCGGCGGCGGTCGGTGAGGTCATCGGCGTGATCATGGCGGGTCCTCCAACAATCGCTGCGCGGTTTGGGCGTCGGTGACGAGGTGGGTGACGTAGCCGCCTGCTAAGGTGGCGCGGATGGCGTCGAATTTCGGCGCGCCGCCGGCGACGCAAATGCGGGTGGGGACCTGGCGCAGCTCCTCCAGCGTCATACCGATCTGACGGTTGCTAAGGGAACCGGCGACTTCGCGGCCCGAGGTGTCAATGAAGCGGGAAATCAGCAGCCCGACCGCGCCGTGCTCGCGATATTCGCCCAAGGCGGTGTGGGGCAGCATGTCGGGGTCGGACCAGACCACATCGTCAGCGACTTCGCCGACGCCGTAGACCACCGCGTCGCAGGCGCGCAGACGTTCGAAATGGCGCTTCAGCGTCGGCTCGGCCATCAACGCGTCACGCAGGGCGGGGCTGCTCACGACGCCGGGCGCGTAGAGGTTTTGGCAGCGGGCGTTGAGGCGGCTGGCCATCAGCGCGGTGCAGGCCTCGGGAGAGCTGTCGGCTTCGCCGAGGGAGCTGCCGGACACTTGCAGCACCTGCATGCTGGGCAGCGTTCGCTCAGGCATGGCGCGGGCCAGCTCCAACATGGTGCGGCCCCAGGCGACCCCGAGCGTGAAGGGCGCGGCCAAACGCGGGGCCAGGGCATGGGCCGCCGCGACGCCGAGGCGGCGGCGCAGAGATATTTGTCCCGCCACTCCGGCATCGTCGTCAGGGGCGTCCGCATTGGTGAGGGCGCTGGAGTCGTTGGGGGTGATGAACGCGCCTTCCAGCCCGCAGCACGCCGCAAGGGCGCGGCTTTGGCTGACGGCGCCGAGCAGATCCTGCGCCAGTGTGATTTGCACTAGGCCGCGCCGCCTGGCCTCGGCCAGATAGTTGGCGACGGACGCGCGGGAGACGCCCAGTGCTTGGGCGATGTCGTTCTGAGTCAGGGACTCAGAGTAATAGAGCCACGTGGCCCATATCAGGGCGTCGCCGCCAAATTCGATCGGGGCGGAGGCGCTTCGGGCGAAAGTCGGCTCGTCGGAACTATCCATTTCAGCAGTCTGATGGGGGCTTGGCAAATGTCAAGACTGGTAAGAATATGTCATTGACATCCGTCAGAGTCCACTGAAGGATGTCAATTCCTGAGGGAGTCGAGGGCCGTATGACCCAGAACAGCCTTGAGATGGTGGCCAAAGCGCCGCCACCAGGCGGGTGGACCGCCTTGATCGACGAGATCTATCTCGGACGATGGCGGAGCCCGGTCGACGGTGCGCTCTCGCCGCGCAGCGTCACTCAGAAAATCGTGATTCAAGAGAGTTTGGACGGCGCAGAGGCTGAGTTGCTGCGGGGAATCGGCGTGTCTGGCGATCTGGCGGTGGTCGCCGACGCCGACACGTGGGCGGCGATGGGGGCGCGGGTGTTCGCCGCGTGCGCTGTCGCCGGGATGGCGCCGCGCGAGGTGGTGCTTGAGGCGGGCCCACATGCGGATTTGGAGACCGCCGAGGCGCTGGCCTCGCGGGTGCGCGGCGCCGGTCATGTGGTCGCCGTCGGGTCCGGGACCGTGAACGATCTCTGTAAATACGTGACCGCTCAGGATGGGCGTGGCTGCTCGGTGTTCGGGACCGCCGCATCGATGGATGGCTACACCTCCTCGACTGCCTCGATGTCGTTGCCGAGCGGATTGAAGGTGTCGCTGAAAGCGCAAGCGCCGACGGGGGTGTTTCTGGATCTCGGTGTGATCGCCGCCGCGCCGCCGAGGATGGCGGCCGCGGGGTTTGGGGATTGCTTATGCTCCTCGGTGGCGCGGATCGACTGGTGGCTCTCGCACCGGTTGCTGGCGACCTTCTTCAAGGAGGAGCCGTATCTGATCTCGGCGGAGAATGACGAGATCATGAACGCTTGCGTCGCCGATATCGGGCGGGGGGAGTTGAACGCGGTCGGCTATCTGGTGCGGTCCTTAACGCTGTCAGGGCTCGGGATCAGCTTCACCCAGGTGTCGAACCATGGTTCCATGAGCGAGCACCAGATTTCGCATTACATCGATTGCTTCGCGCGGGAGAAGCATCCGGGGACGCTGCATGGCCAGCAGGTCGGCGTCGCCAGCTTGACCATGGCGGCGTTGCAGGAGCGGATTTTAACGGACGAAGTGGCCCCGGTGTTGAAGCCGACGCGGATGGATGAAGCCGATATGGCGCGGCGGATGGGGCCGGAGATCGGGGCGCAGTGCGCTGAGGAGTATCGTAAGAAGGCGCTCTCATCAGAGGGGGCCGCTGCGCTGAATGAAAAGCTGGCGGAGATTTGGCCGTCGCTGCGCGCGGAGTGCTTAGCTATCGCGGCTCCGGTCGAGATCATGCGGGCGCGGCTGGCGGCGGCCGGGGGGGCGACCACTGCGGCGGAGCTGGGGCTGGATCGCGATTTCTATCGCGAAGCCATACGGCATGCGCATGAGATGCGGAATCGGTTTTCCTTCGTCGATATCGCCTGTGACGCAGGCTGGCTCGATGAGTTCGCGGCGGAGGCGGCGTGATGCAGATGTTGAGCCAGATGCCGGATAAAGTCGCCGCAGGGTTCAAGGTGGTGCTGACCGATATCGACGACACTTTGACCACCGCTGGACGTTTGCCCGCCGAGGCTTACTGCGCGCTGGAGTGTCTGCATGCCGCCGGGCTGGTGGTGGCGCCGATCACTGGGCGTCCGGCGGGTTGGTGCGATATGGTGGCGCGGTTTTGGCCGGTGCATGGCGTGGTCGGCGAGAATGGTGCGCTGTACTTCTCCTATGACGAGAGCGCGCGTAAGCTG
>JAHQVS010000250.1 GCA_019634215.1 Paracoccaceae bacterium
GGCAGTTTCACCATATCGAGCAACTCAAGCATCTTTTGCCGCCGTTCCTCGTGGGACTCGCCGATCTTAAACATCTCCAAGACGCGAATGATCTGGCTGCCAACTGTCGACGAAGGGTTGAGGGTGTCGAACGGATTCTGGAAAACCATTTGGATCGACGCAACTGTGTCGGTGTCTCGGCTTTCGATCTCGACAGCGCCCAGCTCCTGGTTGCGCAGCTTAACTTGGCCGTCCGTCGCTGTTTCAAGCCCCATCAGGATCTTCGCTAGCGTAGACTTGCCGCAGCCGGACTCGCCAACAATGGCAAGCGTCTCAGCCTCGCGCGCCTCAAAGCTGATTGTCTCATTGGCCTTCACAACCCGCTTTTCGCCGCCGGAGAACAGCGCACTCGCCGCCACCTCATAATATTTCTTGAGATCCTCGACGGCGAGCACGACATCACCCGGCTCGGTGGTCTCGGTCACACTCGCGGCCTCCAAAGGCGCGTCCCAATCAATTTCCCGCCAACGCAGACACCGCGTCTCATGGCGCTCACGCTCCGGCAACGCCTCCATCGGGATATCTTGAGCGTTACAACGCCCGTCGGTGAAGTAGTCACATCGGGGGCCGAAATTACATCCGGGCGGACGCTCATGCGGCAGGGGGAAGTTGCCCGGGATTGCGACCAGCGGGTGCGCATTCTTGTCTGCGCCAGGTAAAGGGATCGAGCGAAATAGCGCCTGGGTGTAGGGGTGGCGCATATGATCGAAGACTTCCTCGATTGATCCGGTTTCCACCGCCTCGCCTGAATACATGACGCACAGCCGGTCGCACACCTCCAACACCAGTCCGAGATTGTGCGAGATGAACAGCATCGAGGCGCCGTATTTCTCGCCCAATTCTTTCACCAGCTCGACGATGCCCGCTTCGACAGTCACATCGAGCGCCGTCGTCGGCTCATCGAGGATCAACAGCGACGGCTTGGACATCAACGCCATGGCGATCACGATGCGTTGCTGCTGACCGCCGGAGAGCTGGTGAGGATACGAGCTCAGAATACGCGCGGGGTCCGGCAACTTCACGCTCTCCACCATCTCCAGGGCAAGAGTATACGCCTCCTCCTGGCTGGCGCCCTGATGAATCATCGGCACTTCCATCAGCTGCTTACCGATCTTCATCGCCGGGTTCAGTGAGGCCATCGGCTCTTGATAGATCATTGCGATTTCTGAACCGCGCAGCTCTTGTAATTGCCGCTCGGACATCGCGCCAAGGTCGCGCCCTTTAAACTTGATAGAGCCGCCGACGACCCGGCCGTTGACGCCAAGGTCTTGCATCACACCAAGTGCGACAGTGGACTTTCCACAACCGGACTCACCAACGAGACCCATAGCCTCGCCCGGCATCACCGTACAGGAAAAGTCCATCACCGCAGGGATCTCGCCAGCACGGGTGAAGAATGAAATCGAGAGGCGATCGATTTCGAGGATCGGACCATCATATTCCGCCATCGCGTCTCTCCTAATCCTTAAGCGACTGCTCACGCAGCCCGTCTGCGAGAAGATTGAGGCCCAGCACCAATGACAACAACGCCAGCGAAGGCGTTACAGCTGGGTGCAGGTACACCGACAGCAGCTTGCGGCCAGTATTGATAGTTGATCCCCAGTCCGGACTCTCCGGCGGCAGTCCAAGTCCAAAGAAGCCAAGAGTGCCCAGAAGAATGGTGGCGTACCCGATTCTCAGGCAGAAATCGACGATCAACGGCCCACGCACATTGGGCAAGATCTCCCAAAGCATGATGTACCAGGGCGTCTCGCCCCGGGTTTGCGCCGCAGAAACATAGTCACGGTTTTTCACGTCTAGCGTGAGACCACGCATGATCCGGAAGATCGTCGGCGAGTTCACAAAGACCACGGCGATGAACACCACCAGCACCCCGCCCGGCACATCGAACCAGTCAAGCGATTCCGGCAAGATATCGACCAGTGTCGGCTGCGGGCGATCCATGTCCGAGACGGTCATTAGGTAGAACCACCCGCCCAAAATCACGACAACGGCGATGAGTGGTGTGCGTATCGCCGGCAGCACATGATAGCGCGAGTTCAAGAGCACCGTCAGGAAGATCAGCGGGAAGATGAAGAACACCGCCGCCATATAGTTGGGGATGCCGGTCTGAACGATCTCGGGCGTCACCAGGAGATAGAACAGAAGGATCACCGGGAAGGCGAGAATGAGGTTCGCCAGAAACGACAGGAATGTATCCAGCCGGCCACCAAAGTACCCCGCCGGCAGCCCCAGCGTGATCCCGACGATGTAGCCGAAGAAGGTCGCTAGCGGCGCGATGGTGATCACAATTGTCGACCCGTTCACCATGCGCGAAAACACGTCTCGAGCAAGGTTGTCGCCGCCGAGCAGGTACCAGGGATAGTCCCCCTCCTCCGCGCCTTTCAGCGGTGTCCCAGGTATCTTGTTCTTCATTCCCGACACTTGCGACAACGAGTCGTGTGTCACAATCCAGTCGAAAATGCCGGAGAAGAATGCGGTGAACACCCAGAAGATCACCATCGCGAAGCCGATCATGCCGACAGTGCTGTCGAAGATCTTCCCAAACAGGCCAAGCCGGCTTTTAAACCCGATGGCAAGCGCGAAGACCACGATCATTGCTACCCAGACGGGGCCAAACTGAACAAAGATATTCCCGGCGATGCCGCGATCCTGAATGGGTTGGATCAGCGCAAGGCAGCAATAGGCGAGCACGAGCAACACCAGCAGCGAGCCCGGAAAACGCGCAAACCATATCGCCCGGGACGATAGCGCGTTCGATGACGCTTTCGGCCCGTCAGCTCCGACGATCGCGGCTGCGACGCCGCCAAAATAACCAAGCAAACTCACGACCACCGACAACAGGAAGACGGCGGTGACGATGTAGAACGGCCAACCCAGGATGTCTCCGGGGACGCCAAACCAAGTCAAAGGCTCCATGACGACGCCCCCCTACGAAATGCGAATGCGCGGATTGAGGAAGACGTAGCCGATGTCTGAGATCAGCTGCGTGATCAGCACGATGACCACAGCGACGACCGAGACGCCGAGAAGCATTTCGATGTCATTGTTCCCCGCCGCTTGCACGAGCCCCCAACCAACGCCTTTATAGTTGAACAACGTTTCGGTGATGACGACGCCTGTCAGCAGGTAGGGGATCTGCAGCACAATCACAGTGAAGGGCGCGATCAGCGCATTGCGCAGCGCATGCTTCAAAACGATGCTGGTGAAGTTCAATCCCTTCAACCGCGCCGTCCGGATGTACTGAGCGGTCATCACTTCGGCCATCGAGGCGCGGGTCATCCGCGCAATGTATCCGATATTGAAGAGCGCGATTGTCAACACAGGAAGGGTGAAATTCTCGATGGTCGGATTGCTCATCGCCTGTGCGGCGGAGCCCTTGAACCATTTCAGGCCAACCGCCGAGGAAGCGAAGACCGCTATCAACACCACACCTGAGACGTATTCCGGTGTGGCGGAGGTTATGATGGAGAAGGTCGATAAACTTCGGTCTGTGCCCGACCCCTCCCGCATGCCCGCGAGCACCCCGATCACGAGCGCTATCGGCACTGTCACGATCAAAGCCCATAACATCAGATAGCCGGTGATGCCGAGCCATCGCCCGAGCACGTCGGCAACCGGTTCCTTGAACTGGCTTGAGTAACCCCAGTATCCCTGCAGGATTCCGCAATAGTCGCCAGCCTCCTCCGGGTCCGTCCCTGGCGGCGCGCAGCGTGTACGGATTTTGCCCTCGTCATCGACATGCCGCATCGATGGCGCAACCCCGAGCCATTCGGAGTATTTTTTTAGCGTCGGCTGGAGATAGCCCCGAGGCTCCAGCCAATTTTGCACGTCTTCCTCCGTCATTCGGAAGTTGCCCTGCGTTTTCGCGAGCTTTTCCAAGTTCGGGTAAAGGTTGGTGAGAAAGAAAACTACGAGCGTCAAACAGACGGCCGTCACGACCATCACGCTGAAGCGTCGGAGAAAGAAAATCGCCAAGAGGACCCCCGTAGGCTGGTGTTCGCGGGCTTGTCCTCGCTGGCTTGGCGCACGCCCTCTTCAGCTAAAAGTCGAAGGCGTATTGGCGTAGCTGTCCAACGAGAAGGGCCACGCCGGAAAGCGTGGCCCCGCCGCTGTATCGACTAGGCCTTAAGCGCCCATTTGTAGACCTGCGGCAGATACGCAATGTGCATATCGACGCCCGTCAACTTGCCGTTCTGGTGCCGGCTGATCGTCCGCCAATACGGCTGGATGGTCACGCCTTCCTCGATCATGATCGCCTGGACTTTACCCATCACGGCTTTCCGCTTCTCCGCGTCGGAGATCGCGTTCGCTTCATCGAGGAGCTTGTCAAACTCTTCGTTAGCGAAGCCCGTCTCATTCCACGCCTCTCCGGTGCGGTAAGCCAGACCCAGCACCTGCGTGCCAAGCGGACGGTGGTTCCAGTTCGTCGAGGAGAACGGATATTTCGTCCAGTCGTTCCAGAACGTGGCGCCTGGAAGCACCTCGCGCTTCACTTTGATGCCGGCGTCGCGGAGCTGGGCGGCGACGGCGTCAGTGGTGTTGCGGCGCCAATCATCGTCAATCGACACGATCACATGCTCAAAGTCAGCCATGCCGGCTTCTTCCATGAGCGCTTTCGCCTTCGCCGGATCATAAGGAATCCGGGTGACGCTTGGATCGTACTCTGGGTGCACTGGGCCGACATGGCAGTTGTCCGCTGGGATGCCCCGGTCGTTCACGCCGAGTTCAAGCGGCACCGCATTATCGACCGCCATCGCCAGTGCTTGGCGAACGCGCTTATCGGCGTAAGGCTTCTTACCGTCGACTTCAGCGAGCTGGTTTGGCCGAATCACGATGGTCGCGCCGGAGACGACGTCCGACCGCTCCAGACCAAGGCCGTCCATCAATTCGGCGAACTCGCCAACCGACTCCCAGTTCATGTCGATCTCATCGGCCTCGTACGCGGCGACAAAGGCCGACGCGTCGGTGCCGTAATCGATAAACTCGATCCGGTCGACATAACCGCCTTTGTCCGCAGCATAGCCCCACCACTCGTGGTCTTCGTTGCGGACGAGAACGCCCTTCACGCCGACCTCATGGCTTTCCGGCTTCATGAAGCCGGTGCCGACAGGGTTAGCCAACATGTTCTCTGGATCATGGCTGGAATGAACGATCGCAGCCGGATAATCGGCCATGCCAGCGATGATGGTGATGTCGGACTGAGCACAGGTCAGAAGGACGGTATGGCTGTCGACCACCTTGATCGCACCTTCACGCGCCTTATTAGTATCCGCATCGATCAGCGACGCCATCCGGCCGGCCATCGAGTTGCCTTCGACATCCTTCTCACACCACATCTCGATGTTGCGCGCGACATCCTCGGCGGTGAAGTCGTCGCCGTTATTCCACTTAACACCCTGGCGCACTTTAAGCGTATATTCCGTGGCGTCGGCGTTTGTTTCCCAACTTGCAAGAAGCATTGGCACGAACGAACCGTCTGAGTTGTACTCGACGAGATATTCGAGCCAACCAGCGGTGAAAGTCGCGATCTGCGTCCAATCGTAGGTGCGCGGATCTTTGAGGGCGCGGACCTCCATCTCCATACGGATCGTGCCGCCCTTCTGTGCGTGACCGTCAGCCATCGCCGGTGTCGGCACACCAATCATGCCATAAGCGGCCATTGAGGTGGCGCCGAGAGCAGTGGCTCGTGCGAGGAACTCGCGGCGATCCATCAGACCTTTACGATGCTCTTTGGCGAAGGTTTCGACCGCTGGATGCATTGGAGCGCCCGACAGCGTAATTTTAGTTCCCATTCTTGCCTCCGTGGGTGAATGTTTGTTTGACTGCAACTGACAACGCCAAACAGTTCCCATAACCCACCCTATAGGCAAGCATTCTTTTAAGCAATTCAATGCCACCATCAATGCATTTCACCCTTTAGGGCATTTATCTACGGCGCTCCATCAATGCTTTGACTGATTCTACAACTGCCATCAAACCACAGAACTGAAATAAAAAAATTTCACATGCTTGACACTCAGGGATGATAATAAATTTTATTCTAAGTAATTTAAAAAATACTTGGCGTGAATACTAAAAAACAGGCGAAAAACTCACAAAGAAGCGCCCAAACTTATATTCAACTGAAAAACACGCAACATATTGCAGCGTGAAGCGCAAATTTTTTAAACTATTACTGAGAACACAGTGCACTCTAGAAAGATGCAGATACTTTAACTAAAGGGAAGCAATGAGAAACTTGCCCAACATCTCAGCTATTCTAGCGGAGAACAGGTCACCGCGACGCCCCGTCTCCACCGCTTTTGTGCGAAAAGCGCCCTCCCATCGGTCGATGAGAGGACGGCGGTCGCACCAAACATGTTAGCTATGAATGTATCCAGGGGGCCTCAGAAAACGCGCGACGCGGCGGTCACGGGCACCAAGGTGACCCCGACCGAACGGCCGGCAACCTGCTCCCAAACACCATAGATCACGCCATTTTCAACGCGATAAACCCGCTTCGCGCCATCCACCATCACGGTCAAAGAACCATCTTCCTCGAAACGCGCCTTACGGCGGAACGCCGTCGGCCAGCGGTTCCAAGGAGCGTAATCGCCCTGCATGTCGACCACCCGGGCGCTGCCGTCCGGATAGATCGCCTCGACCACAAACTCGTGGCAAAGCTTTCCGTCCCAGGCGCCGTTGCCCCAATGCCCAGCGAAAACGCGCCATTGATCGGGCAGATCCGACGAGGGCGTCTCCATGTTCTGATCGAACAGCTTGACTGTTCGACACTCGAAAGCGTCTGGAAATCGCACTTCCACGGCTTTTTCCTGCTTTCCAAAATAACCGCATGCGGTCGTCATCAGCGCCACACCGATTAATGACGCCCATCCCGCTCCCCGACGTAGACGCATCATTACCGCTCCATCTCTCAACTTTGCCCACGCTCAACCTAGACCGCGCTAATACTGCGGTATTGTTAACAGCGGGAAAGGATCACAACGGGGCGTTACTCAACGGTGACTGATTTCGCGAGATTGCGTGGCTGATCAACGTCAGTGCCCTTATGCACGGCGGTATGATAGGCGAGCAGTTGGATGGGCACTCCGTACAGGATCGGCGCCAATCGCGGCGAAACCGGAGGCATCTCGATCGAATGCCACACATCCGATCCAGCGGCCTTCAACCCCTCGGCGCAAGAGATCAAGACCACAGGCGCACCCCTGGCCATCACCTCCAACATGTTAGAAATGGTTTTATCAAACAGCTCGTCTCGTGGCGCGAGCACAACTACCGGCACATTCTCATCCGCCAGCGCGATCGGCCCATGCTTCAACTCACCGGCGGCGTGGCCCTCGGCGTGGATGTAGCTGACTTCTTTCAACTTCAGCGCCCCCTCCATCGCCAGAGGATACATAGCGCCGCGCCCTAAAAACAGAATGTCCCGAGCCCGCGACAGGTGAAACGCCACCCTGGCGATCCTGCGTTCCCGCTCCAAGGCCCTCGACATCTTGGCAGGTAGCTGCCCCAGCTCCTCTATCAGCGCCGCCTCAGCCTCTGCGCTCAACTGCCCCCGATGGCGCGACGCCACGATTGCCAGAGCAGCCAATGTAATGAGTTGAGAGGTGAACGCTTTGGTTGAGGCGACACCGATTTCCGGCCCGGCCAAGGTCGGGAACACCACATCCGCTTCGCGCGCCATCGATGATGTCGGCACATTCACCACAGACATGATTTCCTGCCCGGCGTCGCGGCAATAGCGCAGCGCCGCGAGAGTGTCCGCAGTCTCCCCACTCTGTGACACAAACAGCGAAGCGCCGTTCTCACACAGGGGCGGCTCTCGGTATCGAAACTCCGAGGCGATATCGACGTCCACTGGCAACCGCGCCCAGCTTTCAAACCAATATTTAGCCACGGCGCAGGCGTAATAGGCGGTGCCGCAGGCGGTCATCACCAAGCGCTCAATATTTGCGAAGTCAGGTTCCTCGGCGGGTAGCTGAATCTGCCGCCGATTCCGCGCCACATAGTTCGCGATCGCATAGGCGGTCACCGTTGGCTGTTCATGGATCTCCTTAGCCATGAAATGCCGGTGCTCACCCTTATCGACCACGGCGTTGGCGATGACGATCGACTTTACCTCGCGATTGGCGCGGCGGCGATTAGAATCATAAATCTCCGCGCCTTCACGCGTGACGATCGCCCAGTCGCCCTCTTCCAAATAGCAGATCTGGCCGGTCATCGGCGCGAGAGCCAGGGCGTCAGAGCCGATAAACATCTCATTATCGCCGTAACCGATCGCCAGCGGCGGCCCTCTCCGCGCTGCGATCAGCATCTCGGCGTGATCGCGAAACAGAAATACCAACGCGAACGCGCCTTCCAATTCGCCCAGCGTTGCATATACGGCGTCCGCCGGTGTCGCCCCTCGCGCCAAATGCTGATCGCAGAGCCGCAGGGCCACTTCGGTGTCTGTCTCGGTCTCAAACACAACGCCCTCATCTTCAAGGCGTTGGCGCAAGGCCCGAAAATTTTCGATGATGCCGTTATGAACGACCGCGACCCGTTCGGTCATATGCGGATGGGCGTTGTCGAGGGTCGGCGCGCCATGGGTGGCCCAACGGGTGTGCCCAATGCCGACCCGCCCCGAGATTGGCTCCGACGTCAATCTGTCGGCTAAGGCCCCCAATTTCCCGACCGCGCGGCGTCGGCCGAGAACGCCCTTTCGCAACGTTGCGACGCCTGCACTGTCATATCCACGATACTCCAGGCGCTTCAGCGCCTCCAACATCATGGGCGCGGCCTCGGTGGACGCGATAACGCCGACGATCCCGCACATGTGGGAGCCTCCTTGTCGTACTTTTCTACACAAACTAGGGCTAAAACTGAACCACTGCCGCAGTGAGAACAGAACACCGCCGCGACAACGCTTAGCCGTAGCGCCAGCGCCACGTTAGATGGCCTGCCAAACTAGCCTCACATATCGCGTCGCCAGGGGGGCTAGCCCTCCTTTTTCCCACCGGCCGCCGCTAACCGCCGCCGCAGCGCCGCGCCATAACCCGGCTTGGTCTCTTGCCGAGCGCGCCCAACCACCAGCGCCCCCTCCGGCGCGTCCGAGGTGACCGTGGAGCCC
>JAHQVS010000251.1 GCA_019634215.1 Paracoccaceae bacterium
ATCTGCTGTTTTTCGTCGTCATCATTGGCGGGGCGCAAATGATGTCGTCCAGCCGCAGGCGGTCAGCATCCCAGGCGAAATGACATTGGCGGCGCTCTGGAGGGGGTGAGAGCGGGACAGGGCGCATCTGCGCTCTTGGTGTGGGCGCGCTTTTCAGATTGACCTGCTTGGAGCGCGCTTACGTCCAAACCTGTATCGGCTGGCCGAACAGACTGCGATCGACTTCCAGCCCGAGCCCCGGGCGCATGGGAGGCGATGTAGGTCGACTCGAACGGCGTGCTCTCGCCCCAGCCTTCGATGCCGTTATCGGTTTCAAGCCGCACGAAGGTGGCGTCGAAGCTGCGATAGTCGCGGCCGCCGGACAACCGGTAGACGCCGCCGGAATATGGAAGGCCCAAGCTGTACAGCTCGATCTGCTTGATTTTCATCGCGTTAAGTCTGGGATCGTCAGAGCTGGCTCGCCTGCGGGTTTCTTAATGAGGAACTCTTCCCGCTCTGGGCGGTATCTGAAAGCGGCGGAACACTCTTTAACTGGCGCGAGCCGCCTCCGAGCACACCCTGCAAGCGAGGCGATTTCCTTGGTCGCTCCCGGGATTGCGCGTGTGTCTGGTGTCGAGTTGGGTGAGCGCTTGATAACAGCTGCCGGGGTCGCGTTATCGGCGACAACTCTATGAGCGATATTCGCGGCTATGGACGAAGTGGGACGGACGCTCGCCCGGCGCGCTGGGTATGACGCCGACATAAATCTCGCTGCCGCTTCCAAGCGTCGAACGCTTCAAATTTACAGGTCGACCTCGCGAGTGTCACATGGCGGTGGATGGCCCGCTCCGGCCCAAAGAGTCGCTTCGGCTGATGTCAGCAAATTGCTGCAAAGCTGCTGTGGGTTGCGGCACGCGGCACAGCCGGATGTTAGCCATAGACGACGTAGTCGTGAGATCACCAAAAGTCTGCTTCGAACCCAACCGCGCCATTCGTTGTGATCTGCCGAACGACAGCTTTCTCAGGCCTTGGCTAGAAACGCGGCGCGGATGGCCGCTTTCATGGCTTCCAGCGGCCCATCTTCCTGTGATCCGCTTGCCGCCATGACGAGCTTCGACGCAGGCGTTGGCTTGCATCGCAGTTTCTCACCTACGACCGACAGGCCGGAATGCAGGGATGACCGGCCGAGCAAACCGATGGCGATCCCAGCTTCTACGGCGGCGATCACACCCGAGACGCTCTGGCTGGAATAAGCGATGCGGTAAGGCCTTGCACTCTCTTCAATAGACGCAATAGCCACGTCCCGCCACCAACAGGCATGATCAAACAAGGCCACCGGTAGGCTTTCATCGTCTATGAAGTCCCGATGGGCCGACGACACCCAGCACGTTGGGTCTTCGAACAACACTTCCTCATATCGCTTTGGGCGTTCCACCTCGTAGATAGCGAGATCCAGCAACCCTTTTCCCAGCGCATCGGGAAACCCCGTGCTCAAAGCACAGGTCACATCCAACTCGACATTCGGATGCTGGCGGGTGAAAACTGCGATGATCTTCGCCAGTTTCACCCGGCCGTGATCATCGGGAATACCCACTCGTAGTTTGCCCGATATGGCGTGGTGTGAAATCTCCCGCAGCGCCGCGTCGAGGCGTGCCGTCACATCCTGCGCGACAGGCAAGAGCCTACGCCCTGCGTCGCTCAAGACGACACCGCGACCGTGCCGTTCAAAGACAGGTTGGCCGAGGATAGCTTCAAGCCTTTTGACCTGCAGACTTGTCGCGGATTGTGATCGGTGAATGCGCGCCGCGCCGTCCGTAAAGCTCCCAGCCTCAGCCACCGCAACGAAGGTGCGCAGCAAATCACTGTCCAAGCTTTCCATTCGTTTCGCTAATATCTGATTTCAGAAATATTCGTTACTTAAATACCTTGCCAGCCGCTAAATTTCAAGGTCAAAGGAGCTTCCGCATGACCGATCACACAGTTGTTCAACGGCGCCATAGCACGGCGCCTGTGATGTGGGGCGTAGGCCTCTTACTGTTGATGGGGATCGGTCTGGCTTGGCCAGCATACACGGCCAATGTCTTAATGTTCGTTCTGTGGGGGTTGGTTGCCGTCGCCCCCATCGTCTTTCCGGGCATTCTTCTGGCGGCATGGATCGTCGCCAGCGGCGCCGACGCGCATATTGCTGGCGTGTTTGAGGGGAGAATCCTGCGAACTGTTGTGATCGCATCGCTAATCGGGGCCGTCACACCAGTTTGCGGTGTAACAGTGCTGCCATTGATGGCTGGATTATTGGCGGCGGGCGTGCCGTTGGCCCCGGTCATGGCGTTTTGGCTGTCATCCCCAATCACAGACCCTGCAATGCTCGCGACAACGGCTGCGACCCTTGGTCTGAGCTTTGCGATGGGCAAAACGCTCGCTGCATTTGGAATGGGTGTGTTCGGTGGTGCAATCACAGGATTGTTTGCGAAGAAGCCCTGGGCGTTGGCGGCGCTTCGCGACAACGCTTTGGCTCGCCAACTAAGCGCAGCGCGGTGTGGCGAGGCTCAGACCTTCGATCCATGGGTTTGGCGAACTGAGGCGCGGCGACGGTCCTTCAGCACTCAATTCTGGGCAACCACGCGGCTCATTCTGATCTGCCTGGCCCCCGCCTTTGCCGCCGAATATGCGTTGAACGCCGCACTGACGCCGGGTGCGCTCGCGGCATATGTTGGAGAGGATCAATGGTGGGCCATCCCCGCAGCCGTTTTTGTCGGCGCACCAGCCTATATCGACGGCTACGCCGCCCTTCCGCTGACGCGGGGCCTCATCGATAACGGCATGTCCAAGGGCGCCGCCATGGCCTTTCTGATCTCAGGCGGTGTGGTCAGCATCTGGGGCGCGATGGTCCTCGCGCCGCTTCTGAAACTAAGGCCGTTTCTGCTGTATCTCTTGCTTGCGGTTCTGGGTTCGCTCGCAGCGGGATATGCTTTTGAGTGGGTCGTTTGAAATCTAGTGAGGGAGCGGAAGAGGCCATTGAGTGAAGCCCGCTTCGTCTGCTGTGCGGAAATCACGCAGAGCCGTAACGATGGCCGACCCAGGCCCATTTCCGCCCAAAGAGTCGCTCTGGCCTATATCGGCAATTGGGTGGAGGGCGGCTGTTTCGGAGTGTGGCGCAGCAGGTGTGTGCCCCGTTGAGGATAGCTCTGAGTCTCTCGTGACATGCCATGATCCGTTGATGCGGGCGGATCATTCCGAGATGGATCTTGAAACCCGAGACAGTCTTTCGTACGTCTTTGGTAATATGCACCGACATCGACGGAGCTAAAATCTATGAAATTCTCATTCGCAGCAGTTGCGTTTGCTTTCGCCGCCATGTTGGCGATCGCCTCGGCGCCCAATCTGTCGCATGCGGGCTGCGATCTGTCCGATCCGGCTTGTAAAACCGACTAATCTAAAACTACCCAGTCGCATTCTTCTCGCTTCTTCGATACGGCTGCCTGCCTATGCAGGCGGCCTGTTTGCGTTTTCGGAGTCGACTGCGAGGGACCGGTTTGGACCTTGCGGCGGCGTTGTGACGCTTTGGGGCGCGACAGAGCTTCGACGAGGGCGGCGTGACAGAAGAGAAGTTAGGCGGCGGCGAAGAGAGGGGTCCTCAACCCGGAAGCGCTCCAGGCGTCCACGACTATGCGCAGGGCATCTACGATAAGCTGGAGCGATATGACCGCATCGATTACGAGCGGATCAAAATCCAGGAGGGCATCCGTCAAGCGGTCGCCTCATGGGGGATTGGCGCGCTCGCCGCGATCGGCGTCCTGATCTCAGCCGCCGCCTGGATCTCTTACGACGGCGTGGTCGCCGATATTTCCGATCAGATTCGCGCCGACCTGCGAGAGCCGATCAGCGATCAGATCGACAAGGCGATCTCCGAGAAGATCGACAGTGTGACGCGCCGGGCTGAGTTGGTGGCGTCGACAGCCGAGACCGCGCTTCAGAGAGAGCTTGATCGGGTGATCGAGGCGGAGCGCGCGGTGAATAACACTCTGATCGAAGCGCGAACGTCGATCAGCACGCTTAAAGCCACCACGGACATCGTCAACGAGTCGGCCGCCGAGGCGAGATTGGCGGCCGAAAACGCCCGCCGGACGGTCCGCTCAGCTGAGGGCCAAGTGGCGGACGTCCAATCGCGGCTGCAATCGATCCAAACCGAGCTGGACGAGCGGGTGGAGAAAGTCGCCAATGCGGTGGCCGAGGCGGAGAAGTTTCAAGCCCGCGTGCGCGAGATCGTAAAAGAGCTGGGCGCGGAGCGGAAGGAGCTGCGCCAGGAGGCGACCGAGACGTTGGCGCGGCTCGATATTGTCGAAGAACAGCTTGAGATTGTGGTCGAGACGCTGAACGGATCACTGAGCAGCGAAAAACTTCAGCAGCTGCGCGCCGCGCAAGCGCGGCTGAAGCGACTGCAAAGCCTGCATGTGAACTTTTACGTCGCGCGTATTGGCGGCAAAGAGGACATTCAAAAGGTCCTGGATCTGCACAATGCGCTCGTCGATATCGGCATCCCGAACAAGGCCAGGCTCGCCACCGAAACGTCGTATGAATTGGTGGCTGCGGAGATCGACGGTGATTTCACCGGCGTCAGACGTTTTCTCTCGCCAAACGCCTACATGCTGTTCGCGCCGTCGACGGCGCGCGACCGCGCCGAGGACGTGCTCACGGCGCTTGGCGAGATCGCGCCGGATCTGCCGATCGAGGCCGTGTACACGGATTTCGTCGTCGATGACGAAGAGATTTTGACGCGGCCGAATGGCGATCTCGCAGAGACATCGGATGTGATCGTCATCGTGAAAATGCCGCCGGCGGAGGAATAGGCGGCGCGTTCGGCTGGACGGCTGTTAGAGGCAGGGGCGGAAGGGTCCATGGCGGTCTGTGGGGATAAGGCGTGGACCGAAGAGAACGGGCTATCGCAGAGCTGAAGCGGCGGTACGCAAGCGTGTCCGGGCTTGGCTCGTTCTTGTCTATACGAAAAATTTGGGTGAGGGGGCTGTGCTCGGCGAAGCGGGTGACAGCCGAAGGTGACCTATAGCGGCGTATAAAATCACCGCTCAGAGGCTCCCACCTGCGATCAAGATCATGGTTGCTATGGTCGGGCGCGCTGTCGCCATGGGTTTGCGCCAAATGGGCTTCGCGGATGAGATCGTGAACACCGGCTTTACGATCATCCTCGGCGCGCTCGCTGTCGCCGCCGCCCTCGCCTTCGGCTGGGGAGGGCGCGAGACGGCTGGACGGCTGCTTGAGAAATGGACGGCCAAACTCTGATTAACCGTCAGAGTGAGGCGGCCATGCGCGATTTTCAGGCGGAGCGATCTCCACGGGTCCACTGTGCTTAGAATCGCCGTGATGTTGATCTGTAGATCGGCGTCACATGGCGGCTTGAGATGAGGAATGTCGACGGCGAGGACCATGGCCGCCGTCGGCGATGGGCATGCCACTTAACTATGACATGCAAAGTCAGTATAATTGTATTCAAATTCAACTGCGTCTCGCAGCTTGAATGAAGATCTGAATGGAGGAGTTCTATCATGCGATCTTCGATCGTCATTGCGACAGGTATGGCGTTTTTGCTCTCGGCTTGCGGCACCACCTCTACTGATCGCGGGCTTTCCGGCGCCGGTATCGGGGCGGGCGCCGGGGTGGTTGTCGGCGCCGTGACCGGGCTTACCCTGTTGGAAGGGGCGCTGTTGGGCGCCGCCGCCGGCGGACTAACAGGCGTGTTGACCGATCGGGAAATCATCGATCTGGGCGACCCGTTCTGGGCGAAAAATGATCAGCCGGCCAACGGCGCCGCCACGGCGCGTGTCCAGGCTGGGTTGCGGGACCTGGGCTACAATCCAGGGCCGATTGACGGCGTCAAAGGCACCCAAACAACCCAGGCCATTCGGGATTACCAGCGTGACAACGGCCTGCTTGTCGACGGTCAAGCATCCTATGAGTTGGCGAGCCACATTGATGGCAAGCTCGGCGGCTGACCCTCAGGCGGGCGTGCAACTCTCGCGGGTTGTTTGCCCTGAGACCTGATGTTGCGATCGCCCGTCTGCCCGCATCTCAGAGAAAAGCGGGCTGCGGCGCTATCGCTGCTCCCGCAGCTTGCTGCGGGAGCCAATCGCTCCCGCGACATCTGGAAATGACCGCCGCCTAGCGTTGCGCTCTGTTTGCGTCAGCCTGGGGCGGATTTGGTTAACTGCTGAAGCGCGCCCTCAACGGCTGTTATGGGGCTCGTCGGCCATTCCATTAAGCGTCAGCCCCTCTCCACCAAACGACAAATCTGCGCCCCTGGCCGCCGCTCGACCCGTCCGGCCAGCTCCAGCTCCAGCAGCGCGGCGGCGGCTTCGGATGGGGCGGCGCCGGTGTCTTGGGCGAGGGTGCGCAGGGCGAGGTCTACGTCGACCGGGGTAGGGCCGAGGCGGTTGAAAAGGGCCTCTGCGAGGTTTTCTGGCGGGGTGGCCGAAGCGGTTCCGCCGGTC
>JAHQVS010000252.1 GCA_019634215.1 Paracoccaceae bacterium
CCAGCTCTTTCATGACCGCCTTCAGGCGCTCCTCGAAATCGCCGCGATAACGGGTGCCGGCCAGCAGGGCGCCCATGTCGAGGGCGTAGATGGTGCTGTCGGCGAGGACATCCGGCACCTCCTCGTCGACGATGCGCTTGGCGAGGCCTTCGGCGATGGCGGTTTTGCCAACGCCGGGATCGCCGACCAATAGCGGGTTGTTCTTGCGGCGGCGGCACAGCACCTGAACGCAGCGCTCGACCTCTGGGTCGCGGCCAATCAGCGGATCAATCCGGCCAAGGCGGGATTTTTCGTTCAAATCAACGCAAAACCGGGCCAGCGCAGTCTCTTCGCCACGCTCCTCGCTCTCCTCCGAGCTGGAGCTGGAATCATCGTCGTCGGAGCCGCGTACGGGACGATTCTCACCAAGGGCGGGATTCTTGGCCACGCCATGGGAGATGAAATTGACAGCGTCGTAGCGCGTCATGTCCTGATCTTGCAGGAAGTAGGCGGCGTGGCTCTCGCGCTCAGCGAAGATCGCCACGAGCACATTGGCGCCGGTAACCTCGGTGCGACCTGAGCTTTGCACATGAATGGCGGCGCGCTGGATCACCCGCTGAAAGCCGGTGGTCGGCGCGGCCTCTGAGCCGTCGACTTCCGAGACCAGGGCGCTCAGCTCCTCGTCGAGATATTTGGTCACGTCGGCGCGCAGTTTGGCGAGATCGACGCCGCAGGCCTTCATCACCTTGGAGGCGTCGGGCTCATCGACCAGAGCCAGAAGCAAATGCTCCAATGTGGCCAGCTCATGCCGACGTATGTTCGCCAAGGCGACGGCGCGGTGGATCGCTTCTTCCAGCGTTCTGGTGAACGAAGGCATCGCGCTTTCTCCTTTCGATTGAGCGCCGCGGCGCTTCGGCTGCGTTCGCTATGTCCCAACGCCAACCTTCGGCGACGGGAGCGGCCGGCGCCGCAGAACTGTCTCAGGCGTGCATCACGCCCAATGCATCACGGCAACGAACCGCTGTCGATACTGGAAAGATGGGGCTAACAGCGGCGCGAGACCAGAGGGGCGACGCATCCACTTTTTGAAAAGAGTTAGTGAGGCGCGCAAAGCTCAACCCAGAGCGCAGTGGAAAGCTTAATACGGGGCTGAGCCGCCGGGAAAACCGCCCGTTCACGCTGAAACACCAAGCGAGCTATGCAAAATCACTCTTTCTCCATGGCGCATTGCAGCGGGTGCTGATGCTGCCGGGCATAGTCCATCACCTGCGTCACCTTGGTCTCGGCGATCTCATAGGTGAACACGCCAACCACAGCCACGCCCTGATTGTGCACCGTCAACATGATCTGCACCGCGCGGTCATGAGTCATGCCAAAGAAGCGCTCCAGCACATGCACCACGAACTCCATCGGGGTGTAATCATCATTCAACAGCAACACCTTATAGAGCGATGGGCGCTTTGTTTTCGGTTTATTCTTTACCGCGACGCCGGAGTCGATCTCATCCGTGTCAATCGGACCGTTCGGCGTGCCCGAGGACATCTGCGGATAAGCGCCGTCACAGGATTTGAACGAGGTTCGGTCGATCTGCGGCCGCCTCCGTCTCCACCCCTGAAAAACCGCGCGCGCTTCTTCTGTCAGCGCTTCAGGCTGATGCGAAGAATACCGCCGCGTCGAAAGCTGCTGCAACATAAGGCCTCAAAACCGGAAATTTCTGGAGGGAACGCGCCAGCTGACGGCTCGACGCCGCAATTCCCTCGCCGCAGCGCCGCCGTCCTTTGGCAAAATATAACGAAGATCGCCAAAAGAAAAAGGGGAGCGCGCGCCCCCCTTCGCGTCCCGTGGAACGCTTGATGTTAATGCGACGCCGTTCTGGCCTCGCGCGCCGCCAGTATCGCCTGTCTCTCCATCGCCTGAGGCGCGGGAAACCGGATCAGAAACAAGCGGCTTAAGTCAGGCTTCAGGCCTTGTAGGCGCCGCCTTTAACCATTTCGCCGACAGCGGCGAAGCGGGCGTTGACCGGCTCGGCGCACTCTTTCGCGGCGGCCATGGTCATTTCGTTGAGGCGCTGAGCCTGCTTGGCGAAAGATTCCATCGAGGTTTTCGCCAGAGCGGTCTGCTTCTCAACAAACTCGGAAGCATCTTTGGCAGAGGACAGGTCCTTCATCGCGGCGATGTTGGCGTCCATGGTCTGCTTGGTGAAGGTCAACACCTCGGTGGCGATTTCCTTCATGCTTTCAGTCGCCTTAGTGGCGGACACGATGAAAGCGTCCATGTTGCCTTTGGCGAAGTCAGTCATGTCTTCCATACGGGCGGACAGCTGAGCGGTCTGCTCCGAGAAAGCTTTCTGGGCGTCGGCGGCGTAAGCGTCAAAATTCTGAGTCGTGTTCATCATTTCCGTTCTCCTCTGAAAGCGGACGCTCAGATCGCCCCTGACGCGCCGCCCCTGTCAAAGCTGAAAGACGCGAATCTCCGCCGCGTCATTCATGCAGATCATATTGCACTGCAGCAGAGATATTGCAATGCACAAATTAACTTTTCGTAAACAGTTTACGGCGGACAAGGGGCGGCGCGGGTCGGAAAAAAGGCGTCAGACAGGGGTAAGACGTCAAGCAGGGAGAGCGAAAGGCGCCCTGAATGCAACGGCATCAGCAGACTTCCGTAGGGGGCTTAACCTAATCGACAGCGTTACGCAGCATTCTACCCGTTGGGATGTAAGAGTCGCGTGTTGTCGAGACGATGGTCGCCGCCGGGATGTTGTGCGCCGTTCGCCGCCTCAAAATGCGCAACCGATCCAAGGTGATCGGGGGGTAAGGGTCGGGATGGAGAGTGAGCTTTGACAGCGCGTCATTCGCAACTTCTCAAGGGAAGGCCGCCGCGTCTGAGCAAATTGCTCATGCTGTTGGCGTGCTGTGCGGCGTTCGCGCTCGCCGCCCTTGCGCCGTCGGCTGAAGCCGCGCCCCGGCGCGCGCATATTATCGTCGACGCGGAGACGGGGCGGGAACTGACCTCGAAACGCGCCGACAAGGTGATGCACCCGGCGTCGCTGACCAAAATGATGACGCTCTATCTGGTGTTCGACGCGATCGCCAAGGGTGAGCTGGACCTCAACGACACCATCAAATTCTCTCGCGCCGCAGCGCGCATGCCGGCCTCGAAGCTCGGACTGCGGCGCGGCGGGAAGATAACCATACGAGACGCGGTGCGGGCGGCGGCGGTGTTCTCCGCCAACGACGCCGCCGTGGCGCTGGCCGAGGCGGTGGCCGGATCGGAGCGCGCTTTCGCCCGCCGCATGACCTCCAAGGCGCTTCAACTCGGGATGACTCAAACCACTTTCCGCAACGCCAGCGGCCTCACCGCCCGCAAGCATCGCTCCACGCCGCGCGACATGGCGATTCTGGCCCGGCGGTTATGGAAAGATTTCCCAGACAATTACGTCGTGTTCGGCCGCAAGAAGGTGCGGGTCAAGGGCCGCACCCGCTACAGCACCAACCGGGTGATGCGCGCGCGCAAGGATGTCGACGGCATCAAAACCGGCTACACCGCCGCCGCCGGGTTCAACCTCGCCGCCGCCGCCGAGCGCAATGGCGCGCGGGTGATCGTGGTGGCGATGGGCGAGCGCAGCCGCAAACAACGCGACAAACGGGTGTCGGCGCTGTTGGATGTCGGTTTTGAGAAATTGTCCCGCTTGGATAGAGCGATTGAGAAAGCGCCTAAGCCGAAACAACGCCCTGCCGGGGGCGAGGTGACGCCACCGAGCAGCGGCTTGATCGCGGCGGTCTCGGTTGCGCTGGAGACGATCACCAGCGTGGGCGACGACCCAGACGCGCCGGACGAGTTGAATCCGCCGGAGAAGGCGGACGCATCCAAACAACCGGATAAATCGGACAAACCGGATCTGGCCCCGAAACTCGCCCCCTCGCCCACGCCGTACCGCGTCGCTTCGCTCGGCCAGATCACCGTAGCGAGCATCAAACCGGGCGTGGGACCGGCGCCGACCTTCGGGCCTCGGCTGCAACCCAGCCCGCGCGTCCGGCAATTGCCGACTCGCGCGCGTCTGGTCGACGCGGTTCGGGCGTTTGTGCTGGGATCTTCGGAAAGCTCGACCGAAAGCCCGCCCGCCGACGCGACAGCGACGGAAGCGGCGCTGAGCAGCAGCGATGGCGACGCCGGGCTCGGCAATAGTGTGGGCTGGCAAGTGCAAGTCGGCGCATATCCGACCTTTATGCAAGCGCGCGAGCGGATGATCTCCGTCACCCGCCGCTACGCGCCAGCCCTGACCTCAGCCAAGGGGTCGGTGGAACAAGCGCCTGGACCCCGACGCCTCTATCGCGCGCGGTTCGGCGGGTTGGATGAGAGAAGGGCGCGCGACGCTTGTGATTGGTTGAAACCACGCGGCGTCTCTTGCGCCCTGGTGCCGCCGCAAGGATGGGCCGACGCGGGATAAAAAAGCGGCCGGCGCCTATGAGCAGGCCGCTTTTTTTACGCTCTAAGCCCCGAAAGCTTTCCCAATATCAGCTCGGGGCGCTCGGCTTGCGGCCGATGGAGGTGTAGGCCAGACCGGCGCGCGCCGCCTCATGCGGGCGGTAGACATTGCGCAGGTCGACCAGCACCGATGTGCGCATCATGTCGGCGATGCGGCGCAGGTCCAGAGCGCGGAACTCGTTCCACTCGGTGAGCAGCACCAGCGCGTCGGCCTCCTGGCAAACGTCATAAGGCCCATCGGCCCATTTCACGCCCGGCATCATCTCCTCGCCCTCACGGCGCCCTTGCGGGTCATACGCGGTGACTTCTGCGCCAAGATCGAGCAGGCGCGGCAAGATGACCAAGCTGGGAGAATCGCGCATATCGTCGGTGTTCGGCTTGAAGGTGACGCCGAGCACGCCGATACGCTTACCGGAGACCGAACCGCCGCATGCGTCGACGATTTTGGTCGCCATCTTACGCTTGCGGGCGTCGTTGATCTGCACAACCGCCTCGACCAGCCGGGTCGGGGCGCCGGCCTCCTCGGCGGTGCGGGCGAGCGCCAGAGTGTCTTTGGGGAAGCAAGAGCCGCCATAGCCCGGCCCAGGGTGCAGAAATTTCGAGCCGATGCGGCCGTCGAGGCCGATGCCCTTGGCGACGTCCTGCACATCGGCGCCAACATTCTCGCACAGGTCGGCGACTTCGTTGATGAAGCCGATCTTGATCGCCAAGAAGGCGTTGGCGGCGTATTTGATCAACTCCGCCGATTCCAACGTGGTGTTGACGATCGGAGTCTCACGTAGGGACAGCGGGCGGTACAGCTCGCGCATCACCTCGCGGGCGCGGTCGCTTTCAGAACCGACCACGACGCGGTCCGGGCGCATGAAATCCTCAATCGCCGCGCCTTCACGCAGAAACTCAGGGTTGGAGGCGACGTCGCATTCCGCGTCAGGGCGGCGCGCCTTGATGCGGCGCAGCACTTCGCGGTTGGTGCCGACCGGCACGGTCGATTTCAGCACCACCACGGTGTAGCCGTCGAGCGCATCCGCGATTTGTTCGGCGGCGCCATAGACGAATTGCAGATCGGCGTAGCCATCACCGCGACGGCTGGGGGTGCCGACGCCGATAAACACCGCATCGGCGTTCTTCACTGCGGAGGTCAGATCGGTGGTGAAGTGGAGACGGCCAGCCTCGGTGTTGGTGGCCATCAGCGCGTCGAGGCCCGGCTCAAAAATCGGAACCTCGCCCCGATTCAGCATTGCGACCTTGTCAGCGTCGATATCGACGCACGTGACCTCATGGCCGAAATCGGAAAAACACACCCCAGTGACAAGGCCGACATAGCCAGTGCCGATCATTGCGACGCGCATACGCGTACCCTCCGTTTCATCAATCGGCGCCTGAACCCACGGCAGCATCCGCCGCCGTGGATATACGCCCAAGCTCTACGACACGCTCACCCCCAGACAGTGATGGCCGCCGCAACTCATTGTATCGTCAGAAATCCGGGCGGCTCGACCGCCCCACTCAGAACACGAAGCGCCTGATGTCAGGAGATGTCAGAAAACGCCGTTATCCGTGACATTGGGGATTTTCAAGGCCTGCAACATATTCTCGATCTCAACAATGGCGTCATCGATCGACCGGCGGTCGTCCGGCGTGCGCTCGCTGAGATCTATGTCCAACAACGTCTCCCCGTTAAGATACATCTCCCTATAGATGCTGCGCTCGCGGAAGCCTGGAACAATACGAAATCCCTGGCGCCGGGACAGCTCATGCAATTTTCGGCCCACGAAGCGCATATGGTCGGTCTCGGTCAACGGCAACCGATTGCGCATCACCACCCAATTCAGCTCCAAGCCTTTTTCGGCGCGCAGCTTGCGGCACTCCCAAACCATTTCGGCGTAAATCGACGGCCCCAGGATTTCGAGAGATTCGCTGTCGAGTTTCGCCAGCAGGTCGAAATCGACGAAGCTGTCATTCATCGGGGTGATCAAGGTGTCGGCGGCGGCGTGGCCGAGGCGGGACAGGTAACTGTCGGTTCCCGGACAATCGATAATAATCACATCACAGCTGAAATACAGATCCTGGATGGCGGCGCTAAAGCGCTCCAGCTCCTCTTGCTCAGCCACATCCCTATCGCGATGATCACTGGCGTCAACCATACGGGTTATGGGCAATCTCAGCGGTTTTTCACCATGACGCTCCCGAATAGAAGAAAATGCCCGGCGATTTTCGATGTAATTGAAAAAACTTTTCTGACGGGTGTCGAGATCCAGCGCGCCGATCTTGGCGCCAGCGTTGGCGAGCGCCGCAAAGATATGCATAGCGGTCGTCGACTTGCCTGAGCCGCCTTTCTCGTTCCCCAGAACGATCACATGCGCCGGTGTCGCCATACCCTGCCCGCTCCGACGCCGAGACCCCCCGCCCCTGGCGTCACGCCGCCCCACTCAATCCGCCAGACCCTAGTAGCCTAGCGGCGACCGCAGGCTTTTGTAATCTAATTCGATCCCAAAAACACTGCGGCTCTCTCATCATGTCGCGTTTCCGGGCGGCGGGCAGGAGCCAATCGAAACTCGCAGGCGGCCATTGGATGAGGGCCGCAGGCGGCCCGCTTCGCCGGGAAACGTCCTAGAAGCCGAATCCTTCGAACTTCTTTTTGAATCTTGAGACCCGACCGCCGGTGTCGACAAGTCTTTGATTCCCACCCGTCCACGCCGGATGCGCGCTGGGATCAATCTCAAGGTTCAGCGTGTCGCCCTTCGCGCCGTAGGTTGAGCGCATTTGCACCACGGTGCCGTCGGTCATCGACACGTTGATCGTGTGATAATCTGGGTGAATATCCTTTTTCACCAACGCCTCCATCATCGCAGCGCAATGTAGATCACGCCGCAGCATTTTCCCGCATGAATTGAAAGGCGACGAAAAGCCGCCGCCAAGCTTAAGTCGGGCTATAGCCGAGGCGCCCCGGTCTCGCAAGCTTTGAGGCGCCTCACGGCTGTTAGGGCGTTGGCCATGAACTCATAAATGTCGCGCCGCCCGCGCCTCAGCCATAGAGGCCTTCATACAAGGGGGCGACGCCTTCCTCCTCAAACAAGGAGGAGACCGAGGTGTCGTTGCCGACATTCAGGATTGACTGGGCCAGCAGCGGCGCGCTGGAGACCACGCGGATTTTCTCCACTTTCAGGGTCTCGGCGCTGGGCTGAATGGTGTCGGTGATGATCAACTGGCTCAGCGCGGAGTTGGCGATCCGCTCTAGCGCCGGGCCGGACAGCACCCCGTGGGAGATGTAGGCGAACACCCGCTCAGCGCCCTCATCGAGCAGCAGCTGCGCCGCCTTCACCAAGGTGCCGGCGGTGTCGCAGATGTCATCGATGATGATGCAGCTGCGGCCTTTGACGTCGCCGATCAGGGTCATCTCGTCGACCTCGCCATGGCGCGAGCGGCGCTTGTCGACGATGGCCAGCTCGGTGGGGATGCGCTTGGCCAAATCCCGCGCCCGCACCACGCCGCCGACGTCGGGCGAAACGACCATCAAGCTGTCATCACCCGCGAAATGGTGCTTGATGTCCAGCGCGAACACCGGGGCGGCGTAGAGGTTGTCAGTGGGGATGTCGAAGAAGCCCTGGATCTGCCCGGCATGTAAGTCGAGGGTCAAGACTCGGTCTGCACCGGCCTGGGTGATCAGGTTGGCGACCAATTTTGAGGAGATCGGGGTGCGTGGCGCGGTGCGGCGGTCCTGCCGGGCGTACCCGAAATAAGGCATGACGGCGGTGATGCGATGCGCAGAGGAACGGCGGAGCGCGTCGATGATGATCAGCAACTCCATCAGATTGTCATTGGTCGGATTTGAGGTCGGCTGAATGACGAACACGTCTTCGCCGCGCACATTCTCTCGGATCTCGACAAAGATCTCACTGTCGTTGAACCGTTCGATCCGGGTGTCGGCGAGATCGACCTTGAAGCCGCGATACACCGAAATCCGCCGTGCGATCGCCTCGGCGAGGGGACGGTTGGCGTTGCCGGCGATCAACCGAACCGGGCTTTCCTTGCTCATGGGCGCACTCGCATGTCACTGGAATGTTGCGAAGCGCATAGCAAGCGCCGCCGTCCTAGGCAAATGCGGGGATCGGCGTAAACCATCAATTTTGTGGAGATTGCCCCGGCTGAGCCCTTTCAGCCCGCGTTGCGGCTCTTGCGCGCCTGCGCGACCGCTCCTAGCGTCCGGTCCAGTAGAATTCATGACTTAAGAAAGGACGCGTCGCATGGTCAAAGCGATGGTGGTGAACAAAGGGGACGACGGGGCCGTTACTCGGCAAATCCGGGAGATCTCGGAGGCCGAGCTGCCGGCGGACGGCGACGTCACCGTTGCGGTGGAGTACTCGACGCTGAACTATAAGGATGGGCTGTGCCTGACCGGGAGCGGGGGGCTGGTGCGCAATTTCCCGCATGTGCCGGGGATCGATTTCGCCGGAACGGTCGAGACGTCGGCGGATGGGCGTTACAAGCCCGGCGATAAGGTCGTGCTCACCGGCTGGCGGGTCGGCGAGGCGTGGTGGGGCGGCTATTCGCAGAAGGCCAAGGTGAAGGCCGATTGGCTGGTGCCCCTGCCTGCTGGCTTGTCCACCCAGGACGCGATGGCGGTCGGCACCGCTGGTTTCACTTCGATGCTGGCTGTCATGGCGCTGGAGGATCACGGGCTGAAGCCCGGCGCCGGGCCGGTGCTGGTCACGGGCGCGGCGGGCGGCGTCGGCTCGGTGGCGACGGCGATCCTGGCGAACAAGGGCTATGAGGTCGCCGCGGTGACCGGCCGCCCGGAGACCGGCGATTATCTGAAGGGCCTCGGGGCCACGACCATCGTCGCGCGCGACGATCTCTCCGAGGCGCCGAAGCGGCCGCTGGACAAAGAAAGCTGGGCGGGCTGCGTCGACGCCGTTGGCGGGGCGATGCTGTCGCGGGTGCTGACGCAGATGAAATACGGCTGCTCGGTCGCCGCCGTCGGCTTGGCGGGCGGCGCGGCGTTGGAGGGGGCGACGGTGGTGCCGTTCCTGCTGCGCGGGGTCAATCTGCTGGGGATCGACAGCGTGATGCAGCCCTATGACAACCGCGTCCGCGCCTGGGAGGCGATCACGCGGGACCTGCCGATGGACAAGCTGCGCGCCATGGTGCAGCCGGCGACGCTGGCGGATCTGGAGACGCTGGGGCCGTCGATCCTGAAGGGCGGCGTCAAGGGCCGTGTGGTGGTCGACGTGAACGCCTGATGCGCTGGCGCCAGGCGGCGTTTTGACGTTTGCCGACGGATGGGAGCGGGGTAAGCAGGCGGCATGAACGCCAAAACTCTCCCCGCCCCGCGCCGCCCGGCGCTTGCTCTGAGGTAAATCAATGCGGATCGTCGGCGGACGTTTCTCCGGGCGGCGGCTCGCCTCCGTCGGCGCGGGCGCGCCGGCGGCGCAGCTCAGGCCGACCTCGGACCGGGTGCGGGAGGCGCTGTTCAATGTGCTGGCCCATGGCCCTTATCCCACCATCGAGGGCGCGCGGGTGCTCGACCTGTTCGCGGGCACCGGCGCGTTAGGGTTTGAGGCGCTCTCGCGCGGGGCGGCGCGGGCGCTGTTCGTCGAGGATCATGCGACGGCGCGCGCTTTGATCCGGGAGAATATCGAAACCTTGGGCGTGATCGGCGAGACCAAGCTGTTCCGCCGCGACGCCACAAGGCTCGGTCCACATCGCGGTGAGCCGTTCAATCTGCTGTTCCTCGACCCGCCCTACCACCGCGCACTGGCGGCGCCTGCGATCGCCTCGGCTTTGGCGGGCGGCTGGATTGCGGCGGGAGCGGCGCTGGTGCTGGAGCAGGCCGCCGACGAGGAGATGATCGCTCCGCCCGGCTTTGCGTTGAAAGACGACCGCCGCTATGGCGACACCCGGGTTCTGATCTACAGCCGCGACAGTTTGTCCGACGAGGCCGAATGACACGGGGGCGGGTTTCGGCGCACATAGCCGCTGCCTAACTAAGGCTAATACGTTTGGGAGGAGGCGTGCATGAGCATGAATTGGGGAGTCGCGGTCTGCGGCTTGTTTTTGGGGCTCGGTCTCGCCGTGGCGGGTCTATCTGTCGGCGAGGGCGTCGGCGATATGCGCCGCTCCGAGCGGCTGGTGACGGTCAAGGGCTTGGCGGAGCGTGATGTTGAGGCGTCGCTGGCGACGTGGCGCATTCCGTTCCGAGGCGTCGGCGACGACGCGGCGGCGGCGTTCGCGCAAGCCGAAAAAGGCCGGGTGGCGGTGCGCAAATTCGCCATGGACGGCGGCTTGCAGGAGGATGAGCTTTCCAACGAGCCTTACGCGCTACGGGTGGAGCGCAATTACATACAGAAGAACAACGAGTCCGAGGAAGTCACCCGTTACCTGGTGATCGGCGCGCTGCGCATGCGGAGCGAAAACATCGATGCGATCGCGAATCTATCGGGCAAGACCGAAACACTGCTGAACGCCGGGGTGTTTCTGGGCGAAGATGATTATGCTCAGGCCTCGCAACCGACCTTTATTTTCAACGGCCTCAACGACATCAAGCCGGAGCTGATCCGCGACGCCACCCAGAACGCCCGCTCCGCAGCGGAGCAATTCGCCAACGACAGCGGCGGCGAAGTCGGCGGCATCGCCTCGGCCAATCAAGGCGTGATCCAGATCGTGGCCCGCGATAGCGGCTTCGACGAAAGATTGGAGCGGCTGAAGACGGTGCGGGTGGTGACGACCGTGCGGTATTATCTGGAGAATTGAGGCGGCGATCGGCTTACGTCCCCCGCAACGCGCAATGAGCATTGCGGGGGTGTATTTCGGGAGGCGATGGCCAGTGCGGCGTCTCTAATTCGCGTAAAAATACAAATAGCTCACCATGGTGATGATGCCGGCGGAGCTGAGCGCGACTTGCAGCCAGAAGTCACGCAAGCAGGCGGCCAGCACCGCCACCGCGACGCCGAGGGCGCGGAACTCCAGCTTTTGTTCGTCGGCGAGGATCACATCCCAAAAACCCAGGATCGGCTCGGACTTATCGACGATCTCCAAGTATTCCCAGTAATCGCGAGCTGTTGAGTAGAAGAGCAGCACAATGACCGTGGTGAAAAAGTAGGGCCGGTACCGGTCGAAATGAGTGCGGAAGAATTCCGACCGCTCCCCCGGCGAGACTTCGATGCGCGCTGAGAAGGGGAACAGGAACATCAGCGCAAAGAAGATCAAGCAGGGCTGAATCAGCAGAATCAGAAAATCATTGAAGCTGAAGGTGCCGTCAGGGTCGATCTGGGCCGCCGTCGAGAACCACAAATTCAGCAAGCCCAGAAACAGACTGATCGACCACAGCACCGGCACGACGAAATTGTCGTGCGGGTTTTTGTAGGTCATCAAACGCCCCCAGATCTCCAGGAATTTTGAGGCGACCAGGGCAACGACAATTCCAATAAACTCGATCGTGAGATCGATCGACAGATCGCCCGTCATAGGCTTCCCCCACCCCATGGAAGGAGCCGCGCGGGCGGCGGGCGCGCAGGCCGCAGCCGCGCGTCAGCCATGCTCCTCCTCATGCACTTCAACCAACGCGCGGTTATAGGCGCGCAACGCATCAACGTAAAACAGCGCGCCTAACAAGGCGTCGTCCCCGTCTTGGACCGCCTCTCGCCCCGCACCCTGGTTCGCCACCACTGGTATGAAGGATAATTGGCCGTTCTTGAATAATGGAAAGGCCCGCGCCAGCGTATCCCCTGGCCGAAGCACCACATTCTGCTCGACGAGCGCCAAGGACGCGGTGTCCGAGGCGCCGTTCTCCGCCCCGCGCGGGCGCATATACGCGTCGACCCGCAAATTCGGCAACAGGAAGGTTTGCGGCCCGGCGCTGAGATCCAGACCGCGCCGGGCCAATTGCAGATGGAAGAAGCTTCGGCCAACGCTCTGCTGGGTCGCCACCGTCGCCACCGAGGTCGAGACCATGACGGCGATGGCGGTGCCGTAGTCGCCGGTCAACTCAAACACGATCAGGGTGGTCGAGATCGGCGCGCCGAGCACCGCCCCGGCGCAGGCCCCCATGCCGGCCAACGCGTAGAGCGCGTGGCTGCCGGAAAC
>JAHQVS010000253.1 GCA_019634215.1 Paracoccaceae bacterium
CCTCGTTCGCGTGGGCGGCGGCTCCCTCGGCAGGGTCCTTCGGGTTGCCGTCGGCGTCGACGATGAACGTACGGTGCGGGCTGAGGCTCTCGACGGTGAACGGCCCGGCCTGGAGCAGGTTATTGCGCTCAACCCAATCTTGCAGCCGCTCCGCCGTCACTTCGCGCCGCGCCCAGCGCGCCAGGGTGACATGCGGGGTGTAGCGCCGGTCCTCGATTGCGATCCCGGCGTCCCGCGCCGCCTGCTCCACTTTGGCTTGCAGCCGCCGCAGGTCGAGGCTGTCGCGCAGGCCAGCGTAGCACAGGCGCGGGTCGCGGCCGCCAAAGTGGGAGACGCCAGCGATCTCCAGCTCAAAGCGAGGCTGCGTGAGGGGCATCAGCAATGCGTCGAGGTCTTCCAGCGTGCGGCGTGTCTGATCGCCGAGAAATGACAGCGTGAGATGCAGGTTCTCTGGCGGGACCCAATTGGCCCCGCGCAGATCATCCTGGGCTTCGTCGAGGGCGTCCTTAATCTCATCTGGTAGGGGAATCGCGAGAAATGCTCTGATCATTCACTTTTTTGCGCTTCACGCGCCTGGTTCACAAGCTCAAGGACGCTGGGGCCGATGGTCTCCACCAGCTTGGCGACCCCCTGCTTGTTGGGGTGGATGCCGTCGGACTGAAACAGGCCGGTTTCGCCGATCAGCCCGTCGAGGAAGAACGGATAGAGCGGCACCTCATACTTCGCCGCGAGATCTGGGTAAATTGCGTCGAAGGCGGTCTGATACTCCGCGCCCCAATTTCGCGGGGCGTACATGCCAGCGAGCAGCACCGGCAGGTCGCGCCCGGTGAGCGCCTGGAGCATCTGGTCAAGATTCTCGCGCGGAATTGATGGGTCGACACCGCGCAGCGCGTCGTTGGCCCCAAGCTCCAGCAGCACCGCATCGGCTTCTGGCCCGATCGCCCAATCCAGCCGCGCCACCCCGGCCGACGTGGTTTCGCCGGACACGCCAGCGTTCAGCACCTTGACGTCCGCCGCGCCGTTTTGGTGAAGCCAAGCCTCAAGCTGCGGGACAAAGCCTTCATCTTGTGGCAGCCCATAGCCGGCGACGAGGCTGTCGCCATAGGCCACCAGGGTGATCTGTTCCGCCGCGCGGGACGAAACTCCCCATAAGGTCAACATTGCCGCCATCAGCGCGGCCACATGGTTGCGTTTCAGCGTCGCCGCCTCACATGCGACGTTAACGGCAGCGAACAAATGAGCGAGCGTCATGACGGATCCTGTGATCGAGTTGAAAGAGGCGCGTCTCGCGCTGCAATCTAAGGCGGGTTTGGTCGAGATCCTACGTGGCGTCGACATTTCGATTGGCGCGGGGCAGACGGTGGGGATCGTCGGGCCGTCTGGGTCGGGTAAATCCTCGTTGTTGATGCTGATGGGCGGGTTGGAGCGCGCCACCGGCGGGACCGTCACAGCGTTGGGACGTGACTTAACCGCGTTGGACGAGGATGAGCTCGCCCGGTTCCGTCGCCACCATATGGGCGTGGTGTTCCAATCTTTCCATTTGATCCAGACCATGACCGCGCTGGAGAACGTCGCCGCGCCGATGGAGCTGGCGGGGGATCGCGCCGCTTTCGATCGCGCTGAGGCGGAGCTGACCGCCGTGGGTCTGGGCGCGCGGTTGGATCATTATCCGGCGCAGCTCTCGGGTGGGGAACAACAGCGGGTCGCCTTGGCCCGCGCCGCCGCGCCGCGCCCGGAGATCCTGCTCGCCGACGAGCCGACTGGCAACCTGGATGGCGGCACCGGTGAGGCGATCATGGAGCTGTTATTCGGGCTGCATGAGAAGAACGGCGCGACGCTGGTGCTGGTGACCCACGATCCCAGCCTCGCGGCGCGCTGTCAGCGGGTGATTCGGGTGGCGGATGGGCGGATCGCCGAAGATGGGGCCGGTTCGGGTGCGTCGGCGAGCAGCACTAAATCCGGCATGGAGGCGGCCTGATGGACGGGTTTTTCCCCCGTCTGGGGCTGAGTTGGCGGTTTGCGCGGCGGGAGCTGCGTGGCGGGCTGAGGGCGTTCCGGGTGTTTTTGGCGTGCCTGGCGCTTGGCGTCGGCGGGGTCGCGGCGGTGGGCTCGATCGTGGCGGCGATCCAGCAGGGGTTGTCCGAGGAAGGCGCGCGGCTGCTCGGCGGTGATTTGGAGGTGGAGCTGACCTACCGCTTCGCTGAGCCGGATGAGCGGGCTGCGCTGGACGCGCTGGGCCAAGTCTCTGAAATTGTGGATTTTCGCGGCATGGCCCGCACCGTCGACGGCGAGAGCGCGCTGGCGCAAGTGAAGGCGGTTGATGGCGTCTATCCTCTGTACGGTGCGCCGGTGCTTGAGCCGGCGATCTCGCTGGAGGAAGCGTTGGCAGTGGGGCAGGATGGCCGTGCCGGGGCGATCGCCGAGCCTGCGCTGATCACCCGCCTTGGGTTGGAGGTGGGCGGCCCGGTGCGCCTGGGCGACGCCACCTTCACCCTGCGCGCGGCCATTAAGAGCGAGCCTGATCGTGTTTCTGGCGGGCTGAATTTCGGGCCACGCTTTCTGATCTCTTCGGCGGCGCTGGAGAGCACCAACCTGGTGCAGCCCGGCACACTGTATGAAACCAATTACCGTGTCGCCCTGACGCCTGGGGCTGCGCCGGTGAAGGACATCCGCTCAGATTTGGAGGAGCGTTTCCCTGATTCCGGCTGGCGGCTTCGAGACAGCTCCAACGGCGCGCCTGGGGTGGCGCGGTTCGTGAATCGTCTCGGCGCGTTTTTGACTCTGGTTGGGCTGGCCGCCTTGGCGGTGGGCGGGGTCGGGGTTGGGGCCTCGGTGCGCAGCTATCTTGACGGCAAGACCGAGACCATCGCCACCCTCAAGACCATGGGGGCGGATGGGGCGACGATCGTCACCACCTATTTGCTGCAAATCGGGGTGTTGGCGGTGCTGGGCGTCGCCATTGGCGTGGCGCTCGGGGCGGGGATACCGTTGGCGCTGGCGCCGATCCTGGCGGAACGGCTGCCGGTGCCGGCGCGGTTCGGAATTTACCCCGAGCCGTTGATTGAGGCGGCGATCTATGGCGGCCTCGCCGCGCTGTTGTTCGCGCTGTGGCCGTTAGCCCGCGCACGGGAGGTGCGGGCGGCAGGGCTGTTCCGGGATCTGGTCGCCCCGGCGCGAGATCTGCCGCGTCCGGGCTATCTGATCGCGATCGTTGTGCTTGCCGTTGCGTTAAGCGGCGCGGCGATCCTGTTCACCGGGGCGGGATGGCTGGCGTTTTGGTTCGTGGTGGGCGTGATGGGGGCGTTGGTGGCGTTGACGCTGGCGGCGTTCGGCGTTTCCGCCTTGGCGCGCTGGTTGGCGAGAACGCGGATTGGGCGTGGGCGTTTGCCGCTGCGGCTCGCGCTCTCTAGCGTCGGCGGCCCGACCGGCGCCGGCGCGGGAGAAACTCGGGGCGCGGTGTTGGCTCTGGGGTTGGGGCTGACGGTTCTATCGGCGATCGGCCTTGTCGACCACAATCTGCGCCGCCTGGTGTCAGAGACACTGCCGGAAAATGCGCCGGCCTATTTCTTTATCGACATCCAGGATGCGCAACTCACGGAGTTTCTGGACAAAGCCGAGGCGCAGCCCGGTGTTGAAACCATCGAAACCGCGCCGATGCTGCGCGGGGTGATCACCAAGATTAACGACATTCCATCGAAGGAATGGATGAAGCGCCCTGAGGTTGACGAAGGCTTCGGCTGGGTCGTGCGCGGTGATCGCGGCGTGACCTATTCCGCCGGACCGCCGAAGGGCGCGGAGATCACCGAGGGCCAATGGTGGCCGGAGGATTATAGCGGTCCGCCATTGGTGTCGTTCGGGGAGGAGCAGGGGCGGGGCCTCGGGCTCAAGCTCGGCGACCGGATCACGGTGAACGTGCTGGGCCGCGAGATCACCGCCGAGGTCGCGAGTTTCCGCCGGGTCGAGTTTCGGGACATGGGCATTAACTTTCTAATGCTGTTCAATCCCTCAACCCTGCGTGGCGCGCCCCATGTGCATATCGCCACCCTCTATGGCGAGGAGCCGAAGCCGGGGGCGTATCTGCGTGAGATCGCCAACGCCTTTCCGGCGGTGTCGGCGATTCGGGTCGAGGACGCCGCCGCGAGCTTCGCCGAGATTCTACGTGACGTCGCCCTCGCGGCCCGGGCTGGGGCGGTGGCGACGCTGATCACCGGCCTTGTGGTGCTTATCGGCGCTGCCGCGGCCGGGCAGCGGCGGCAGATTTACGATGCGGCGATTCTGAAAACACTCGGGGCGACACGGCGGTCGCTGCTGTCGGCGATGACGCTACGGTCGGCCCTGCTTGGCGCTGCGGCGGGTTTGGTGGCGCTGTTCGCTGGCGGGGTTGCGGCCTGGGCGGTGATGTTTTGGGTGATGGAGGCGGATTTCGTGTTTGACCCAATCACTGCCGCCAGTATTTTGGTAGGAGGTGTCGTCGCAACGTTAATCGCCGGGGCCGTTTTCGCCGCCGGGCCGCTCTCAAGTCGGCCCGCGCAAGTGTTGAGGGCGCGAGAATAGCGTGCTTAACGCGTAAAAGTTGCAGATCACCATGCCTGACAGCTTGAATCAGGATTACCCTGAGACAATATCTGAGGTCAGCAGAAAGGTCTGCTCTACACGGAATTCAAGAGGGTGAGACAAAATGGTTGAATATCAGCCGAATGTCGTGCGGGGCGGCGTCCGCGCAGAGATTGATGCGGGCCTGCGCGCCCACATGAGTAAAGTTTACGGCTTAATGTCGTTCGCAATGATCGTGACATTCGCCGTGGCGTATGTGGTCGGCACCGACATCGGCGCCGTGATTGACGGTAATCCAGCGACCAACCCGGCTTTCCTGAGCCAGGGCATGGTGGTGGCGATGCTGACCTCGCCAATCAAGTATGTGATCATGTTTGCGCCGCTCGCCGCCGTGATGGGCCTGAGCTTCGGCATTCATAAGCTGTCGGTCGGCGCGGCCAACGGCGTGTTCTACGCTTTTGCGGCGATCATGGGCCTCTCCATCGCTGGCATCTTCGCGATGTTTTCGATCGGCGACGTCTTCAAGGCGTTTCTGGCGACTTCGGTCGCGTTCTTGAGCTTGAGCCTCTACGGCTACACCACCACCCGTGATCTGACCGGTGTCGGCCGCTTCGCGATGATGGGCCTGATCGGTGTGATCGTGCTGTTCATCATCAACTGGTTCTTCCCGTTCGGAAGCGCCTTTATGTTTGCGCTGAACGTGGCTGTGCTGCTGATCTTCTCGGCGCTGACCGCCTATGACACCCAGCGCATCAAGAACGAGTATATCGCCTTTGCGGACGCGGGCGCCCATGGCAGCCCAGAAGGTCGTGAGTGGATGGAGAAGGCCGCGCTGATGGGCGCTCTGGGCCTGTACCTGAACTTCATCAACATGTTCATGATAATGCTGCAGTTTATGGGCGGCGGTGACGATTAATCGGCGCCAATACCTGTGAAAATGCGAAAGCCGTGGCTGATGCCACGGCTTTTTTCGTTTCTAGAAATCGCCGGTGTTTAGAAGGCTATTTGATTTTGCCTTCCTTGTACTCGACATGCTTACGCACCACCGGATCATATTTCTTCACCACCATTTTATCGGTCATAGTGCGTGAGTTTTTCCGGGTGACGTAGAAGTGGCCCGTGCCAGCGCTAGAGTTCAATCGGATCTTGATGGTTGTCGGCTTCGCCATGGCGACGCATCCTTTCAGAAAATACGGAAAGAGCGCATTCGCCCGGCGATTGCGCATTTGGGCGCGAATAAGCCGATAATGGCGGCGACAGTCAAGCCCGCCGCCAACTGTTCATGCGATGCGGATCTGATGTCGATCGGCTGTCACGCCGCGCGGCGCGCCCGGGCGATCACCAGGATGCAGAACGCCGCCGCCGGCGCGCCCAGCGCGATTGACAGCCCATGCGGCCCGGCGAGGTCCATCATGCCGCCCACCAGCAGCGGGCCGATCAGCGCCCCCAACCCATAAGCGGTGACGATCGCCGCCGTCGCCGCCGCCAGCTCGCCGCCGCGATAGCGTCCGCCGAGCGCGGTTAATGATACGGTGTACAGCGCCGCCGCCATCCCGCCCCAGAGGGCGAACACCGCGACGGTCCAATTATACGCCCCCCCAAGCAGCGGCAACATCGCCGCCACCGCCACGCAGCTTGCCGCGCTTAACAATAACAGGGGGCGTTCGGGGTAACGATCGGCCGCCCATCCCAACGCAGGCTGCGCCATCGCGCCGCCGATCGCCAGCGCCATTGTCAGCGCCACCGCCGCCGTTTCCGTAAAGCCGAGCCGTACACCCCACACCGGCGTCAGGCCCATGGCGCCGAACTCGACCACCCCGAACAGCACCACCGCCCACAACAGCGATGGGTCGGTCCAGAAATATTTGAGGGCGCCGGAGGCCCCGTGACGGTCGACCATCGGCGCCTTCCGCCACGCCAGCGCCAACGGGATCAGCGCCAGAGCCGAAAGCGCTCCGGCTGCTAGAAACGGCGCCCAACCGTCGACGCCAACCAGGATCAGCACCGCCGGACCGAGCGCCATGCCCC
>JAHQVS010000254.1 GCA_019634215.1 Paracoccaceae bacterium
AGGCGCGGCACCGGGTGCTCGCTTTGGTTGGAGTTGGCGAGACCAATGCGGAGCTGCGCGCCTTGGGCGAGGAAGCGGCGCGCCTCGCCGCCGCCGCCGAGCCGGACGCTCCGCCGTTGGAGATCGCGGTGGCGCGGGCGACGGACCAAGTGCTCACCCGCGCGCGAGCTGTGGGCGTGGGGTTGCTGGGTCGAGAGGGTGCTCAGCAGGCCGATCAGGAAGAGTGAGGCCAACTCACGCGGGCGGCGGGGTTCCCTTTCGTCGTCGGAAACTCTTGCGGCGCGCTGGTTTGGGGATTGGTGGGCTGGTTGGGGGTCAGCTCACTGTTCGCGGCGGCGCCCGCCGCCTATCTGGCGCTGAAAGTCGTGGGTGGGCTGTCTTTACTCTGGCTGGGCCAGCGATTGGCGTGGGAGGTCGCTCGCCGACATGGCCGGGAGGTCGATTTTTCGCCCGCAGCTCCGATGACGGGGCCGCAGGCGTTTCGCTTAGGGCTGGCCACCAATCTCGCTAACCCGAAATCCGCGCTGTTCGTCGCCAGCCTGTTCGCCGCGGCGCTGATGGTGTCGATCTCGACGGCTTGGTATCTGGTCTTGGCGCTGCTCCTCTCCAGTGGTTCGGTTGGCGCCGCATATCTGAGGGCGCGCCCGCGGTTGACGCCGCCACTGGCGCTATATCATCGGCTCCGGCTTGAAGCTGCTGTCGGACAGCAGATGAGCGTCAGCTCGGCGCCACCAGGATCAACCGCAGATCATTGACGTTGGTGCCAGTGTAGCCTGTTCGGAGATCGTCGCCGAGGGCGGCGAAGGCGCCGCCAGCGTCATTGTCGGCCAGCGCCTTCGCCAGATCCAGGCCAAACGCTTTCGCGCGGGACGGAGTGTCCGGGAACACCAGCGCACCGGCGACTGGAGCACCGTCTGGGGCGGGGGCGCCGTCAGCCCCGTCAGTGTCCATCGCCAGGGCGGCGATTTCAGGCGCGCCGTTGAGGGCCAGGGCCAGCGCCAGGGCGTATTCGCGGTTCGGGCCGCCGCGCCCCTCGCCGGAGATGGTGACGGTCAACTCCCCGCCGGAAATCAACGCCACCGGCGCGCCGATTGCTTGCGCCTCGGCCCGCGCGGCTAAGGCGCGCTCGGCGTGGGTGGTTGCGATGTCGCGGGCCTCGCCTTCGATCTCGGCCCCAAGCATCACCGGCTTCCAGCCCAGCTCTTCAACGGCTTTGATTGCGGCGTCAATCGAGGCCGCCGGGGAGGCGACGATCTTGAAATCAGCGCGTTCAAACGCGGGATCGCTGGGCTTCGGCGTCTCTCGCAGCGATTGCGGGGCTAACGCTTGGCGGGCGGCGTCATCCGTCAGCCGGTCGAGCAAGTTGTATTTTGCGATCACCGCCAGCGCATCCTCAACGCTGGAGGCGTCTGGCGCAGTCGGGCCGGAGGCGATCACCGCCGGGTCGTCGCCGGGGACGTCGGAGATCGCCAGGGTCAACAGCCGCGCCGGGTGGGCCGCTTGGGCCAGCCGTCCGCCTTTGATCGCCGACAGCCGTTTGCGCACGGCGTTAATTTCATGAATCGTCGCGCCGGAAGCGAGCAGCGCGTCGTTAATGGCGCGCTTGGTGTCCAACGTCAGCCCCTCGGACGGCGCCGCGAGCAGCGCCGAGCCGCCGCCGGAGATCAGCGCTAAGGCGAAATCGTCGGGGCCGAGGCTCTGGGCGATCTCCAACAGCCGCCGCGCCCCGGCGGCGCTGCGGGCGTCCGGGGTCGGGTGGGAGGCTTCGATCACCTCTAGAAAGGCGGGCAAATCGGCTTTGGCGGCGTCATTGGTCACCACAGCGCCAAAGAGACGACCACCGAGATCTCCCCAAGCGTCGGCCACCGCGCGCGCCATTGGCAATGACGCCTTACCAGCGGCGAGCAGCGCCACACGTCCGCGAGCTGGCGCCGGCGGCAGCGCCGATAACGCCGCCCGCGCCGGATCGGCTGCGGCCACGGCGGCTGCGGCGATCTTGATCATGCCTTCGGCGTACGGTTTCCACTCGTTCAGCATCTTATTCGCCCTTCCTGCGCGCCGCCGCGATCGACGGCCGCGTCCCTCAATCTCTGCGACATTAACGCGCAAACCTCTCCGAACCGCCTATGGCGCGGGGGCTTAGGCGCTGTCACGCATGGTTTCGAGCGCGCTCTAGAGACCACCCGAAGGCGGACCCTGGCGCGCGACGTCTTGACAGACACCGTCGCGGCGCCGACCTGCAAGCGGTAATCTCTCGTAAACGCTCAACCCAAGGGAGGCCTGCGATGCGGCGGCCCCATATTTTGGCGATATTAACGATGGCGACCGCGCTTGGAGGTGCAGTCGCGGTCCCCAACATGGCCGCGCGCGCCGAGACGCCGGCCCAAACTGAGGACCCCAGGGCCAACGATCCGCAACATCGGCGGGCCCAAAAGATGTTTGGCGCGATCCGCGAAATTCTGGATGAGGCCGCGCGCCTGCGCGCTCAGCGCGAGGCTAACGGCTCCGCGCTGGAGGAGTTTTTGTGGCGTCAGGTCGGCGTCGATCAGGAAGCGCGAGTGCGTGAGTTGCTCGATTCCGCCTTCGGGATGATGACGGACACCGACGTCACCGCCATCCAGAAGGACATCGCGCGCCGCAAAAAGCAGATCGAGGAGCTGCGTGACGGCGTCTCCGAGCTGCGCGAACAACGAATCGCCGCCCCGGAGGATGGTGGTTGGGACAGCTGGGTCGGCGCCGCGCAGGATAAGGCGGACATCGACGCCTCGATCGCTGACATCGAGGAGCGGATCGTTGCTCAACAGCGCGCCATCGACGCGGCCAAGGGCGAATTCTCCGAAGCGATCGCCGCCGCAGGGGCGGAGCTGTCGCCGGATCAGGTCGACATGTTGTTGGAGAGCGTCACCGGCTCGGATCTGGTGGCGATGGCCGCCGCTTATGACGCCGTGCGCGGCGTCAGCGAGCAATTGCGCGAGCTGATGGATCAAAACGGCGAGGATCTGGCCTACGCCAAGCGCTATTACGGCATGCACACCGCCCTGATCGCCCTGCTGTTGGAGGCGCAGCGCAACTTTCTGGGCAAGATCGACGGCGATTATTTGCCGAAGCTGGCTGCGATTGAGCGCGACATCAACGCCGCTTCGCGGGAGACCGACCGGCTGTTGAAGGATGACCCGACCCGCGCCCAACGCCGCGCGCTCTCCGCCAACAGGGACGCGCAATTGGTCGCTAAGGAGGCCTTAACCTTCTACCGTGAGGTGCTCATGCGGCAGCGCGCCGAGATCGAGGCGGCGTTCAAGCGCACCGCCAAGGAGTTGCGGGTCGCCGACAACACCTTGCGCACGGTGGACGCCAGCTTCCAGCTGCGCCAATTGATGGAGAGCGCGGCCAACAACTTCGAAACGCTGGAATCGTTGGAGACCCCTGGCTTCGATCGGGTGTTCCGCAACGAACGGCTGCGCAAGGAGTTTCAGGACCTAACCGATCAGTTGGAGCCCTCCTCCTGATCGGACGTAAATTGAGGGAGAGACAGCCGCTATGAGCGACGCCGACCAGACCGAACTTGAAGCCGCCGCCTTCCGCCGCCTCGTCGCGCATCTGCGTGATCGCACCGATGTGCAGAACATCGACATGATGAATCTGACCGGCTTTTGCCGCAACTGCTTAAGCAATTGGTATCAGGACGCGGCGGCGGAGAAGGGGCTCGATCTCTCCAAGGATGCGGCGCGGGAGATCGTCTACGGCATGTCCTATGATGAGTGGAAGGCCAAGCATCAGACTGAGGCGAGCCCGGAACAGATTGCGGCGATGCGGGCGTCGGCGAAGGGCCACTAAGCATATTCGGTTGACAGGTCGACCACAACTAGTGTGCCCTCACGCGCCGAACCACATCATATGCGGATACGCCGGGTGATCGGCGTTTTGACAGAGCGAGGAGAAAGGGCTCATGCCGGACGGAATGCAGTCGGTCGAGGAAGTGTTCAACGCTGAGGATTCGCCGTCCAGCGTGTCGGTGTCCGCCGGACAGTTGCGGTCGATCATCGAGCGGGTGGAGCGTCTGGAGGACGAGAAGAAAGAGCTTCTCGCCCAGATCAAGGAAGTGTTCGCCGAGGCCAAGGCCAACGGTTTTGACACCAAGACCCTTCGTAAGGTGGTGGCGCTGCGGCGCAAAAAGCCCGAGGAGCGCTCGGAAGAAGAGGCGATGCTCGATCTCTATCTCAACGCGCTGGGGATGCTGCCGGGCTGATCCCAGCTCTGGCCGCGTGACAAGGGCGGCGCATGTCAGATCATACCACATCGCGCCGCTTGACGCTCGCCGCCTACAATATCGAGTGGTTTGACGGGCTGTTCGACAAGCAGGATCAGCTAATCCGCGATGATGAATTATGCGGCCGCTCCCATCGCGGCCCGCAGGTCACGCGGCGTGAGCAGGCCGGCGCCATTCGCGATGTCATCGCCCATATCGAGCCGGATCTGCTGGCGATCGTCGAGGCGCCGAACGATGGTCAGCGCTCAAAACGCTCTACAATCAAGGCGTTAGAGGCGTTCGCCGCCACCTATGGCCTGCGTCAGCGCCGGGCGCTGCATGGGTTCTCCTCGCCAACGCATCAGGAAATCGCCCTACTCTACGACCCGGACCGGCTCAGCGCGGTCCATGATCCGATCGGCGCGGTGCTGGATGAGGCCGCCGCCGCTCAGATCCCTCCCTTGGAGGCGATGCGCTTGGCGCAGGGCGAGGCGATGCAGCCGTTTCCGGGGGCGCCGCGGTTTGATGGCGTCTGTCCCTGGCGGCCAATGGCGGGAGAGCCAACCATGCTGGCGGCGTTCTCCCGGCCGCCCTTGGAGGCGGCGATCGAGGATCTTGCGAGCGGCAGGCGGTTCCGGCTGATCGGCGCCCATCTCAAATCCCAGAACCCGGGGCGCTATCCGGCGGATGGCGAAGGCGAGGCTCTGCAAGCCGTGCAACTCCGGCATCTTGGCCAATGCGTCTGGCTGCGCGCCCGGATCAGCGAACATCTGGCGGCGGGGGAGGATGTCGCCGTGCTGGGCGATTTTAACGAAATGCTTGGCGAGCCGCCGCCGATCCCCGCCTTGGGCTGCACAGGGCTGGATTTGATCGTCGGGGCGGCGGCGGCGCAGTTGGCGTTGGACCCCGACTCTTCTCCGCCTCCGCAAGGCTTCAGCCCGCGCGTTGATTTTGCGATGCTGTCGCCAGATTTGGCGCGTTTTGGCGCGCCGGAATGGCGTTTTTGGAGCCCCCTGTCAGCACCCTCGATCACACAAGCCCTTCACGCCGCCAGCGATCATCTGCCGGTGAGCGTCACGTTAACGCTCCCGGCGGCGCCGGCCTATTGACATGATGTCAAGCGGCGCCGCTCAAGCCAGTCTGATCACGTCGCGCTGGCCGGGTCCGGCGTCTTTACGGCGGTGATGGCTGAGGGCGAGAGCTCTTGGCCGCTCTCCAGGATCAGCACGCCGCCATCCTCATCCAACCGGGCCTCTCGCACACGGCCAAAGGCTTCCGCCGGCACGGTGCGGGCTTCGGGGGCGAGCGGGTCGCCGACCGCGCCATAGCCATAAACGAACTCGACATTGTAAACGCCGCTGCCAGCGGCGGCCCCAGAGTTGGTCTTGCCGTCCCAAACCACCTCACCGCCAAGCGGGTTGGCGGTCAGAGTCGCGACCTCGCGATTGTCTTGATCGCGGATCACCACTGAGGCGCGGGTGGCGACCTCGTCGCCGGGCATATCGATCTTCAGCTCGTCGCCGTCGAAATTAAAGCCGACGCCGAAGGCCTGCACATCACGGCCGATCCAGCTGGCGAGTTCGGCGAGCTGCACGCTGGCCTCGGTCTCAATCAACTGGTCCAGCCGGGTGTTGGTGCCGATCTGCTGCTCGACGCTGGTGAAGGTGGCGAGCTGTTCGACGAACTGGGTGCTGTCCATTGGGTTCAGCGGGTCCTGATTGCGCAGTTGCACCGTCAACAGGGTCAGGAACTCGTCAAAGCCTGACGACGCTTCCGCATCCTCGGGGTCGATCAAGTTGGCGCGCGCGTCCTGCGCTTTCGATTGGACCTCGGCGGTGGAGGTCAATGGGGAGATGTCGGTCATCTCTGTCGCTCCTTAGTAGTGCGCGCTGGAGGCGCTAACGTTCTGTTGCAAAACTAAATTCGAAGATCGACGCGGCCTGGGGCGAGGCCCATGGCGGCCCTCGCCTCGGCGTCGATGGCGATTGCGCCATGGGGGACCGGGTCAGCAGCGGGGCGGACGCCGCGTCTCAGCCCCTCCAGTGCGGCGCGGTCCTCGTTGTCGCCGCTTGCCTGATCTTCAAAGCCGCCCGCGCTGAAGGAGAGGTCGCCCAAACGCAGGCCGGCCTCCTCCAACTCACGGGCGAGTTCGTCGGCGTGGCGGCGCATCAGGTCGAGCGCCTCTTCGCGCTCGGCCCGCACCACCACCTTCATGGCGTCCTTCTCGAACGTGAATTCAATCTCGACCCGGCCCAATTCCGGCGGATCAAGCCGCAGCTCCAGGCGATTGTCAGCGGGGCGGTGCACGGCGGCGGTGCTGAGTTGAGAGGCCACCTGAGCGGCGACGCTGCGGCCTGTCTCTGGGGATGTCAGCGCGGCGGTCGCGGCGCGTAACCCGGCGTCGTTAGAGGCGCTTTGAGAGGCGCTGTTCAGGCCGGGGACAGGCGCGTCGCCTGCGGAGAAGCGGCCCTCGCCGTCGTTGGCGTTGACAAGGGCAGGGTCAGCCGCGCCGGTCTTTTGGGCGGCCTCGAAAGCCGCGACGGCTGGCGGCGCCTCGGATGTCGTGGTCGTCGGGGCAGATGAAGCGGGCGCGGCCGCCTTAGGCGCCGCTTCCGCATCGGGGGGCGGGGTGAACGACTCGTCCAAAGGCGCCGCCGCTTGGGAGATCTGCGCGGGGGCGGCATCTGCCGTCGGGGTGGCGGGCTGCGGTTGTTGGGCGAGCGTCCGGGGTTCTACCAGCGCCTCAGCGGCGCCTTCCGGATGTTGTGGCGCGCTTGGTCGTGCTTGCGGCTGTTCGCCACTGTTTGCGGGCTCATCCACGCCTGTCGCTTGGGGCGCCGCCTGATCTGTCACTTGAAGGGCAGTCTCAACGCCTGGCGCTGAGACGGTTGGTTCAGGAGAGATCGGCGCCGCGTTAGCGGGTTGGGGAGCGCGCGCCTCGGATTGCTCCAACGGCGCCACCCTCTTTACGGATGTCGAGGTGATTGGGAGTGGTGGCGCTTTCGCGTCGGCGGCGCTTGCTGTGGGCGTTGCGGTCTGTGGCGCC
>JAHQVS010000025.1 GCA_019634215.1 Paracoccaceae bacterium
CAGCAACGCGCCCTCACCAGGAATCAAGATTAATTTTCGCGCAGGGCCCCCGTCTGCACCCCCGTCTGGCCCCTCGCCAGCCGCACGCGCCGCCACCGCCTCGATCGCCTCCCCCGGTTGCGCCACGCACACCCCCGGCCCGAGGAAAATAACATGGTCCGGATACAGCGACGCCCCCGACGCCAGGGCCAGCCGCACCGGATCAAGCGCGATCGCATGGGTTGCCGGGTTCGGGGCCAACCGCCAACCTATTCTCTCCGCCAGCTCGCTTAACCCTGACGTCGGCGGCGCGCCCTCGCTGGGCGGACGCCCCAGCCGCGACTCCACCGTCGCAATCAGCGCTTCGCCCTCCGCCGGGCTGTCTGCGCCGACCACGAGGCCATGGTTGCCGAGAACGATTACCCGCGTATCCGGCGTCGCCCGCGCCATGATCTCCCGCGCCAGCTCAACGCCTGGCTTCACATATGGAACCACCACCGCGCCGAGATCGCCCAGCTTGGCTGCGACCACCTCCTCTGCGTCCGCCCGCGCCGCAACCGCGATGGTGGCGACGCAATGAGTGTGCAGCACCACCGGCCATTCCAGCGCCGCATGCAGCGTGGTCTCAATCGACGGGCGCAGGCCGGAGCCGTTCTCCTCCTCGACGAGAAAATTCTGCGGCTGCTCCGCCGCCGGGTCATCCTCCGCCAAGGCCATCCGTAGCGCCTCGACCCGCACCGGGGCCATGATGTCCCGTTCCCGCGCCTCCGCCAGCCATGTGCCCGAGGCCTTCACCAGCATCACGCCACCGCTCTTGATCGAGGTGTTGCCCCCCGGCCCCTGCACCTGTAACGGATCGCGCCCCAGCCGCTCCGAAACCTCCAACAACTCCTGAAACGCCGCCGAGGCGCGCAACTCAGCCAAACCACTCACAATCGCCGCCCCGTTTCAGCGTCAAACAAATGCATTTTCTCCTGTGCGATCGCCAACCGCACCGCCGTCCCCGGTTTAACCTCGACGCCGCGCGGCGCGGTGGCGACAAAATCGGCCCCGCCGACCGTCAAATGCAGGTTTAAATCAGCCCCGGTCTTCTCGGCCAGCACCAATTCACCCTCAATGTCGCCACTGCCGCTCAAGACCAGATCCGCCGGACGCACCCCGCAGGTCACTTTCTGGCCGGGCTGCGCGGACAGAGCCTCCGGCAGATCCAGCTTGATCCCCGCCGCCGCGAACGCCGGGGCGGCGCCGTTGGCCACCACTTCGCCTTCGATAAAATTCATTGTCGGCGAGCCGATAAAATCCGCCGCGAACCGGCTGACCGGGCGGTCATACAGCTCATCCGGCGCGCCGACCTGCTCAATCTCTCCGCCCTTCATCAGCACGATCTTGTCGGCCATGGTCATGGCTTCGATCTGATCATGCGTCACATAAATCGTGGTGGCGCCGACCTGATTATGCAGTTGCCGGATCTCGAACCGCATATGCGCCCGCAGTTTGGCGTCGAGGTTGGAGAGCGGCTCGTCGAACAGAAACACCTGCGCGTCCCGCACCATCGCCCGCCCCATCGCCACCCGCTGGCGCTGTCCGCCGGACAGCTCACGCGGATAGCGATGCAGATAGTCGGACAAATTCAGCATCGCCGCAGCTTCTTCCACCCGTCGGCGGATCTCCTCCTTCGGCAGCTTCTTGATCTCCAGGCTGAAGGCGATATTGTCGAACACCTTCATCGTCGGGTACAGCGCGTAGTTCTGGAACACCATCGCGATATTGCGGTCGCGCGGATGCACCTCATTCATCAAGGCGCCGCCGATCAGCAGCTCGCCGCCGCTGATCGTCTCCAGCCCGGCGGTCATGCGGAGCAACGTGGTCTTGCCGCAGCCGGACGCCCCCAGCAGCACGGCGAATTCGCCCTCGGCGATCGACAGCGACAAGTCGCGCATGATCTCGACCGACCCGAAACTCTTCGAGATATTGCGGTATTCGACAGTCGCCATCCCAGATCCCAGCCTCCAGTCTCAATCCCAGTTTTCAGTAACTCTGCCGCGTCGGCGTCAGGCAGATCTCCTGCACCAGGGCGTTCTGCGGAAGCTGATAAGCGTTCAAGATCAGATCGGCGACAATGTCCGCGCCGATGCCGCCACCCATCTTCACCTTATTGGCCTTGTAATTCGCCAGCGTCTGCTGATCCAGCACGCCCGACAGCACCTCGGTCTCAATCACGCCCGGAGACACCACCAGCACCCGCACGTCATAGGCCGAGAGATACTCACGCAAACTCTCCGACACCGCATGCACGAAAAACTTGGTGCCGCAGTAAACCGTGTGATCCGGGTAAACCTTCCGCCCGGCGATTGAGCTCATCATCACCAGCGTGCCGCGACGGCGGTCCATCATGCCCTTCATCACCGCATGGGCGGTGTTCATCACCCCCTTGGTGTTGATGTCGATCATCTCGTCCCATTCTTCCGGCGGCTGCCGACCGATATCGGCGAGACGGGCGACTCCGGCGTTGGCGAACATCATGTCCACCGGGCCGAATTGCGCCTCCGCCTCCTGAACAGCCGAGGCGATCGCGGCGCGGTCACGCACATCCACTTGGCGGCTCATAGCGTTGGGCAGATTCATCGCCTGCAAGCGATCGATGCGCCGCGCCATCAGCAGCACCGGATGCCCGGCGGCGGAGAATGCCCGCGCCGTGGCCTCACCGATCCCGGAGCTGGCCCCGGTGACGGCGACAAGGGGTTTGTCGGTCATGGTGTCGCTCATTCAAAAAGTCATGGGCAATAAGTCATGGTTAAGCGGGTCGACCCCGTGGCCCGACCCGCCGGGCGTCATGGACCGCCGTGAGGGAGCAGCGGCCCAACCAGCCCTACCGGGTCAGCCTTCGACCACGGCGTCGGCGGCCTGGGCGATATCGTCCATCGCCTCCTTCGCCGAGCCATACTCGCCGGCGAAGTACTTGCCGAGCCGCACCGGAATGGTGTCGTTGGCCAGCTCCGCCCATGCTGGCAGATCCGGCTCCGACCCCATGTCATTGGCGATGGTTTCGCGCACGACGTTGAGGTGCCGGGTGGTGCCCGGTCCGACGCGGTTGTTCGCGATGATGCGCGGATCGTCATACACGGCGGTCCGGGTTGGCCCGGTGCCGCCGCCCAGGGCGGTGATCAGCACCTGGGTGTCGTAAGACGTCGCCCACTGCATGAAGATCCAAGCCGGGTCCGGGTTCTTCGAGTTGCGCGACACCGCCAGCGACGAGCCGCCCTGGTGGCCGACACCCGGAATCTCGCCGTAGCCGGTCTGATCCACCGTCCGCAGCGCCTTCGTCGGCGCCGGGCAGCGCACCGCCTCCATCAGGCCGGAAACCTTGGTCGCCTCTGGATCGTCGAAATAGGGGAAGAACTCGCCCCAGCTCATCATGGTGGCGGCGACGCCCTGCGCGATCGACTGGCCCTGGCCATCCCAGGTCCATCCGGTCACGCCCGGCGGCATCGTCTCCTTCAGCTTGGTCCAATACTCCATCGCCTCCAGGCCCTCGGCGTCATTGCCCGAGAACTTGCCGTCGGAATTGAAGATCGACCCGCCATGGCCCCACAGCCACGCCGTCCAGTCACACTCCAGGCTGTAATGGCCGGACTTCATCTGCCCGGTGGCGCCGTACATGTCCGGCCCCATCTCATCGGTGATGGCCTTGGCCTGGGTATAATACTCCTCCAGCGTAGCCGGCGCCTCGAAGCCCATCTTCTCATAGATGTCCTTGCGGTACATGAAGATGAAGATCGGGATGTCATAGGGCACGCCGACCAGACGGTCCTCATAACGCGCGATGCCGTCGACCAGCGCGGGCAGGAAGTCCTCAACCTTCCAATCCGGCATCGCCAGATCCGGCTTGTCGGCGAGCTGCTCGCGCGGATCAAACACATCCCGCGCGGTGAACGCCGCCCAGGATTGGTCGATATAGTACAGATCATAGGTGCCGAGCTGCGAGGCGATGTCCAGCGTCAGCTTCTGCAGCACCTGCTCCAGCGGCAGCACCTCGATCTCCACCGTCATGCCCGAGGCTTCTTCGAAATACTGCTTGAGCTGGCTGTTGATCGCGTTCGACGGCGGCGTCGACTCGGTGGCGAGCTTCAGCGTCGTGCCCTTGAACGGGGCCGAAACCTCCTTGACCCAGGCCAGCACCTCATCCGAGGGCCGCAGATCAGCGGCGTGGTTGTCCGCCATCGCGTAAGGATTGCCGCCAAACGGCCGGGTCATGCCCAACCCGAAGGCGCCCGCGCCCAGGCCCAGCGCGGCGGCGCTGCGCATAAAGTCCCGGCGGCTGATCTCACGCCGCACCAGGCGCTGGGTCAGCCTGGCGGCATACTGTTTTCTATCACTGTCACGCATCGAATATCCTCCCTGTCAGCGTGTCGGGACGCGGCCGCTCTATTGTTTGAGCGATCCAAGCGTCAGCCCGCGGACCAGTTGTTTCTGGACCAGCAGGATAAAGATGAAGGCCGGCACCATCGCCGCGACGCCAAGCGCCGCCATGTTGCCCCAGGCGGTGCCGGTTGAGGTCACGAAGCTTGACGAGACCACCGGCACGGTCTTCAGCCCAGTCTGAGTAAGGGTTAGAACGAAGATGAATTCGGTCCAGGAGAAGATGAAGCACAGCACCGCCGTCGCCGCGATCCCGCCCTTGGCCATCGGCAGCACCACACGCCAGAAGATCCGCCAGCGCGAGGCGCCGTCGATCAGCGCGCTTTCATCAATCTCTTTCGGGATATCATCGAAGAAGCTCTTGAGCAGCAGCACCGCCAACGGCAAATTCATAACGGTGTGGATCAGGATGATGCCCAGATAACTGTCCATCAGTCCGACGTCTTTATAGATAAAAAACAACGGAATCGCGACGGCCACCGGCGGCATCATCCGCGTCGAGAGCACCCAGCTGACAAAGGCGTGCCGTCCCTTAAACTCCATCCGCGACAGCGAATAGGCCGCCAGCGTGGCCACGGCCACGGCGAACGCGGTAGAGCCCCCCGCCACCACGATCGAGTCCCACAGCCGGGGCGCCATATAAAAATTCCCACCGCCCGGCAGCACTTCCTGCTGGCGGAAAAACCCGAGCGAGATTCCGAACACCTCCTCGAAATTCCGGAAGGTCGGTTCAAACGTCCAGACATTCGGCGGCAGATTGAAGATCTCTTTGGCGTTCTTGAACGCCGTGGTGATCCAATAATACAGCGGGAACACAAACACCGCGACCACCGCCCATGCGGTCACGACGCGCACACGGCGCTGGGCTTTGGATTGGACAATCACCAGCGCACCTTTGCAAGTTTGATGAACAGGTTGGCGATCACCAGAATGATGGCCAGGCTGACCAGGCTTAGCGTCGCGCCATACCCCCATTTGATAAAGCTGAAGGTCTGCTGCCAGGCGTACAGGCTCAGTACATAGGTCGAAGTGCCAGGCCCGCCGGAGGTCATGACGAACACATAATCAAACATCCGGAACACATCGATGCCGCGTATGAGCACCGCCACCGCAATCACCTTCGACATCAACGGCAGCGTAATCCGTTGAAATGTCTGCAATGCTGAGGCCCCGTCCAACATCGCCGCCTCATACGGCTCCTGCGGCAGAGAGCGCAATCCTGCGAGGAAGATCAGCACCATAAACGGCGTCCACTGCCAGACGTCGGCCAGCATCACCCCCAGCAGGGCGGTCGAACTGGTGGCCAGGATCGGCGATTGCCCATCCAGCACCCCAATCCCCTCCAGCACGTAGGTCAGCACCCCAAATTCGGGATCTTGAATCAGCAAAAACATCATACCGGTGATCGCTGGCGGTATCACCAATGTCAGCGTCAACAGCGCCCGGAGCACCCCGAAGCCCGGCTCGTCGCTGTCCAGCAGCAACGCGATCATCATCCCCAGCACCACCTCGATCGCCAACACCACGACGAAATAGGTGAAAGTGACGCTCAGCGAGCCCCAGAACCGCGCATCCTCCCACAGGGTCGCCCAGTTCTGAAACCCAACATACTCCAGCCGCCGCTTGAACGGGGCGTATTCATGAAAACTCAGCCAAATATTGTAGAACAGTGGATAGATCGTAAACACGATCAGCAGGGCGATCAGCGGCGCCAGCCAAGGCATCGGACCATCCCAAGACACCAGACGACGGAGCCCCCTGAAGGCGGGGCGCGGCGCCGCCACCGGGGGAGAAGAACGGTCGCGGCTCAGGGGGTCCGTCGCCGTCTCGGTCATGCGGCCTTCGCCTTCCGGCGCCCGGAAGCGCCGCCGCTCGGGCCGGATTTGCCTGCATCATCCTGCACGCCATACCCGGCGAACGCCGCCATGGTCTCATTGATCTCACCATCGCTCAGCAGCACCGGGCCGCCGATCATCAGGCTGTGATAATACTGCTTGGCGATGGTCTCCAGCTCCACCGCCCGCCACATCGCCTTCCCCATGCTCTCGCCGATGGTGATCATGCCGTGATTGGCCAGCAGACAGGCGGTGCGGTTCACCATCGCATCAATCGCCAGTTGCGACAGCTCCTCGCTGCCGAACCGCGCATATCCGGCGCAGCGCACATTGGTCCCGCCGAAGGCTGCGATCATATAGTGGCAGGAGGGAATCTCCTTCCGCGCGATCGCCAGTGTGGTGCAATAGGTCGGATGCGCATGAACCACCGCCCCGGCGTCAGTCCGGTCGCGCAGCAACTTGTGGTGAAACCGCCATTCCGTCGACGGCTTCAACGGCCCCTCCCAGGCGCCTGAAGCATCCTCCAGCGGAATCGACGCCACCATCTCTGGCTGCATGGCGTCATACGGCGTCGCCGAGGGCGAGATCAGCATCCGATCCTCGAACCGCGCCGAGATATTGCCCGACGTGCCCTGATTAATGCCACTCGCGTTCATCTCTCGGCAGCGCTCGACCAGTTCGCTCCTGAGTTCCTTCTCCGCCTTCTTCATCAACAACTCCCGTTCGGCGAGGCGTTGGCGCCCCGCTCCATCCGCGTCGCCGCTTGGCGCGCGTGTAAAACTCTCTCAGTGATCTCGACAAACCCCGACGCCCCGCGCGACGCTGCGATATAGGCTGGCTCCGCCGGCATCCGCCCGGTGAAATCGCGGACATTGGCGACGCCGCAGGCGTTCGGGAAATGCGCGAACATTGGCGAGTCGTTCGGGCTGTCACCGCAATACAGGATCTGCTCCCGCTCCGCGTCGATGTCCACGTCCAGCACTTCGCGCGCGAAACGGCGGGTCATCGAGAGCTTGTCATAAGCGCCGTACCAGCCATTGACATGGATCGAGGACACCTTCGCCACCGCGCCCTCCTCTTCGAAAATCGCTTTGATCCGATCCACCGCCTGCGGCGGCAACGGCGCGACGTCCTCGCAAAAATCAATCGCCAAATCCGCCTCG
>JAHQVS010000255.1 GCA_019634215.1 Paracoccaceae bacterium
AGCTTGTCTACGCTTGGGCTTTTCTCAATCTCCCGGAGTCTATGTTCGCAGGTGCGTCCCCTCTCAACGCCTTCATGGACTTCCTGCGGCGAGCATCCGCGCTCCATCTAATACTCAATAAACAAATTCATCTGTTGGTCTTCAAAATTCCTTAAGATCTCAGACGGGTAATTCGACAAGCGAAACTTGCCCTGTATCCCACGGCGCGCCTCTCACACCCCCTCCTCGCTGAAATCAGGCTCACGGCATCGCCCGGCGATCCACTGCGCCACAACGCGATCACGCATCGAGCCGTAAACCTCGCTAAGGCCCGGCTCAATTGGAGCGGCGCCCGGTTGCCCCTGATAGGGCGCGCAAGCAACGGCGCTGAGCGCTATGGCAGCGCGGAAGGTGAGACCTCTCACACTCACCATGGGGCGCCACTACGCGCAGCGCTGAGATTTCCACGCCTGAACATTCGGCAAGCTCTCCCATCCGAACGCGTAGGCGGAGGGACCGTTGGCCGCCAGATAGTCCAACCGCGCCTGAGCCTCTTCAAGCGCCGGAATATGGCCGGCGGGGACCCACCACATCACGAAATGCGGGGTGTCCAACGGTATGAACCATTCCGTCTTACGATTGTAGAAACGCTTATGGACGGTGTTCCAGACGAAATTCTCCAGCGCCTCCGCGCTCTCCCACACCGAAAGATTCACCGCCATGGTCGGATCATTGGGCATGGAGAGGTCACTAGCGCCAAAGGTTTCGTCCGCGCCGACCAAACGCCATACGAAACCGGGAGAGCGGTCGGCGATGGCGTTTATACGGGCGAGATTGTCGATGAAGTCCGCCACTTCCGGCGCGCCAGGGGCGGCGACCAAACGGCCAATGTTGAGTTGCGCGAGATGAAGCTTGGCGTCGGGCATAGGGGTTGTGTTCATCCAGATATCCTTTGCGAATTCTGCGCCGCCCACTTCCAGTCGAAGGCGCTTGGCCCTGGCCCCGCCTCAGTGAGCCGCCGCAGCCGAGCCATCGCCTCCGTCATGGTTGGACGATGTTCCGGCGCCACCGGCCACATCACGAAATTCGGCGTTTCGGGCGCCTCGAACCATTCGCGCCCGCGTTGCAGGAAACGGCCATGCAAGGTGTCATATACGAAGGCGCGCAGACTCTCGACCGTGTCCCACACCGTCAGAGTCGAAGCGATGCGCGGATCGCCGCAGAAGACGCCCTTCGGGTCCAGCTGCTCGGCCTCCATATCATCCGCAGGCATCATCCAGACGAAACCTGGGCTCCTCGCGGCGATGGCGTAGACGGTCTCTAGTCCGTTCACGAAATCCGCGACGCGCGGATCTTCCCAGTCATACAGCAGACGCCCATAATTCATCTGCGCGATATTGAAGCCGCTTAACTGCGGCATTCCGCCTCCACGATGTAGCCGTTGTTCAGGGCGACATGCCACGCTCGTACCGGCTCCAACCGGTCGCGCCCCAGGCATGAGTCATCACTGAACAGATTTAACGTCGCCATGATCGCCAAAGCCTTGGCGTTTGCTTGATCGAGCGCGGGTTTATCATCCGTCCGGCGTACACTGAATTGACGGCCCGGACCGCGCTGGGCGTCCAGAGTCACCTCCAGCCTCATCTCTCGCCCTCTGAAAGACCGCACCTCTCCGATCTGGGTGGGCAAACTCACCTGGCTGACGGGAGCCTCTTCTGTAGTTTCGGGAAGGGATGTGGCTTCTGTCTCAGTCTGAACCTCAGCCTCAGCCTCAGATGGAGAGAGAGAGGGAGACTGGAGGGTCGCGCACCCCATTACAGACACGATGGTCCCACACGCGGCAGCCCGCCGCCACATCCCAGCCGAAGCACCCATTGTTCTTCCCCGATGCTAACCATACGCCGCGCCACCGCATACACATATAGCAAGAAAAATGGCTAACGCAGATTCAGGCCGAAAACAGGCGACCAAACCGGTTTTGATTGAGACGGGTGGGGGATTAAGCGGAAGAGAGCGGTTGTTGAACCGCCAGCAGCCTTGGATCAGCAACGTGGCGGCGGTCATAAGGAACGAATCTTTATTGAGGATGGGAACCGTCCAATAGCAGAGCAGAATAATATGCGGGGCAGACCCAATAGATCGCACAGGCTGTGAGAAACCCATGCGCGTGAGAGTACGCCCCACGCCAAAAGAAACGGCGCATCGGTAGACCAGTAGAAACGCCGTTTATGGCGATTTAGATTATTCTCTACTCCGCCGCGATCGCCGAAACCTTACCAGTGCGCTTGGCCTTGATGCGATCCTCGATCTCATTCCGGAAATGGCGGATCAAGCCTTGGATCGGCCAAGCAGCGGCGTCGCCGAGGGCGCAGATGGTGTGGCCCTCGACCTGCTTGGTGACGTCCAACAGCATGTCGATCTCTTCCGGCTCGGCGTCGCCGGTGACGAGACGGTCCATCACCCGCATCATCCAGCCGGTGCCCTCACGGCAGGGGGTGCATTGGCCGCAGCTCTCATGCTTGTAGAATTTCGACAGCCGCCAGATCGCTTTTATGACGTCGGTGGACTGATCCATCACGATCACCGCCGCTGTGCCGAGGCCGGATTTCTGATCGCGCAGCCAATCGAAATCCATGATGGCGTCGTCACAAAGATCTTTCGGCAGCAGCGGCACCGAGGAGCCGCCGGGAATCACCGCCTTCAGATTATCCCAGCCGCCGCGTACGCCGCCGCAATGGGCGTCCAACAGCTCGCGCAGAGTGATCGACATCGCCTCTTCGACCACACAAGGCCGCTCGACATGGCCGGAAATGGCGAAGATCTTAGTGCCGGCGTTGTTATCACGGCCGAAGCCTTTGAACCACTCGGCGCCGCGCCGCAGGATGGTCGGAGCGACCGCGATCGACTCGACATTGTTCACGGTGCTGGGGCAGCCATAGAGGCCGACGCCCGCCGGGAATGGCGGCTTCAGGCGCGGCATGCCCTTTTTGCCCTCCAGGCTCTCGATCAGCGCCGTCTCCTCGCCGCAGATATAAGCCCCGGCGCCGTGATGGAGATAGAGGTCGAAGTCCCAGCCGGAGTCAGCGGCATTCTTGCCGAGCAGGCCCGCGTCGTAACATTCGTCGATCGCAACCTGCAGCGCCTCTTTCTCGCGAACATATTCACCGCGCAAATAGATGTAACAGGCGTTGGCGCGCATCGCGAAGCTGGCGATCAGGCAACCCTCGATCAGGGTGTGCGGATCATGACGCATGATCTCGCGGTCCTTACAGGTGCCCGGCTCAGACTCGTCGGCGTTGACCACCAGATAATGCGGGCGGTCCTTCACCTCTTTGGGCATGAAAGACCATTTCAAACCGGTGGGAAAACCCGCCCCGCCACGCCCGCGCAAACCAGAGGCCTTGACCTCCTCGACGATGGCGTCTTGCCCTCGGGCGATAATCTCCGCCGTGCCGTCCCAGCAGCCTCGGGCGCGGGCGCCAGCGAGGCTGCGGTCACGCATACCGTAGAGGTTTTGAAAGATCCGATCGCTATCGGCCAGCATCCGTTCGCTCCGTGCTCTCTCGAGGCGTCTCTGTGCGGCGGCGCCGCTGAAACGCGTCAGCCCTTTGTTTCAAAAGCGCCTTAGCGCTAAATCCGTTTAGCGTCGTCCCGCCCGAGGCGGCACCGGCGGCGGAGCGTAAACATCCTCCAGGTCGCCAGCGCCAGCTTCACGCTCCTCGATAAGGGCGCGGCGCATCATCCAGCCGGCGAAGAACCCAAAACCGCCGGAAAGCAACATCCCGATCATCACAACCAGACTGATGGTGGTGTAGGTCCACATCGCTTCAACCGCCTCCGTTCGTTTTCACCTGCGACCTGTTCTCCCCCCGGAGATATTGAGCTGCTGTTAACGGCGTGGCTCCGCCTCCGCCAATGCGATGGAGGCGTTGACGGGCTCCGCCAGCGCCGCATCCCGCAGGGAAGTGGCGCCGCCAAGCGGTTCGGAGGCGAAACGCTGGTTCTGCGGGCCGGGGCGCGGATGTTCGCCGCGTCCGAACGCCTCCAGAAGCTGGGCGAAGCTTTCCGGGGTTAAATCCTCGTAATAATCCTTGCCGATCTGCACCATCGGCGCGTTCGAGCAAGCGCCAAGGCACTCGACCTCCTCCCAGGAGAATTTACCATCCGCCGAAACGGTGTGCGCCGCCGGAGAAATCATGTTTTTGCACACGGCGATGATCGCCTCGGAGCCGCAGAGCATGCAGGGGGTGGTGCCGCAAACCTCGACATGCGCCGCCGTTCCGACCGGAGCGAGCTTGAACATGAAATAGAAGGTGGCGACCTCCAACGCGCGGATCACCGGCATGTCGAGCATCACGGCCACATGCTCAATCGCGGCGCGTGGCAGCCAACCCTCTTGCTCCTGGGCGCGGAACAGCAGCGGAATCACAGCCGACGCCTGACGACCGGCAGGATATTTGGCGATTGTCGCCTCGGCGAAAGCCTGATTCTCGGACGTGAAAGCGAAGCTTTGCGGTTGAACGGCGTCCGGCGCCAAACGGCGGGTGCTCATATCGTCTCGACCCTTTCTGTTCCTGTGTTCGCTCTAGCCTCGACGCGTTTACAGAAGCTTTCGGCATGCCTCGGTAAACGCCGCCGCATTCGCATCCACGCGCTCCAGCTCAGCGAGCATTTCGGATTGATCCATAAGGTTTCCGGAGGGAATGTCGACGCCTATCAGGCGATCGAAGAAGGCCGAAAGCTCAGCGAATTCCGGCGGTAATACAATCGACACCGCGGCACGCGCCGACCGCCAGGCTTCCAATCTAGGGCCATGCTTCGCGTCGAACGCGGCGTTGCCGGAGGGGATCCGGTAGTAAAACGTGGTCAGTGAATAACGCCCGTCCGCCGCGCCACCGGCCACCACAGCCCGCTCCTGTTCCGTCGCCTTGGCCGCGAACGGCTCGATCGCGACCAAGGCGGCCGCACAAGCGTCGATGCGCTCTGCGAAGATGATCGCCCGGCTGACCTCACCCCTCGTCTCATACGACACAAACGCCTGCACCGCCGAGGCCAACGCGGCCACGGCGGTGAAGGTCAACGCCATCATCTCGATAAAGGATAGATTTCGCACTCGAACAACCTCGACGGCGGCGGCGCCCGGCGCGCGCGCTCAACCTAAACGCGCCTCCCTTAACCGAGGTGGGGCGTTAGGTCACGTCAAGAGAGCGCGCGGGTGTGAAATCGCGCGCGAGTGTCGCGTGGACCTATACAGGGCGCCTGCGGAGGTTAGTTCTGGGCGACGCGCTGCGGGCCGAGAGGATCGTAAGGCGACAAACCAAAGCTGCCCTTAGGGTTGCCGATGTCGCCCAGCAGGATCTCATAATGCAGATGCAGCGCCACCGGCCACTTAGAGGTGCGGCCCATCGGCCCTAACGGCGCGCCAAACGCCACCTTGTCCCCTTGCTGCAAGCGAGAGTGGAACTGTGCCAAATGCGCGTAACGGGTGTACACGCCGTCGCCATGGTCGATGACCACCATATTTCCGTAATCGTCGCGATATTTTTTCTGCACCACCACGCCATCAGCCGCCGCCACAATCATCGGGGCCTTGCGGCTATGAAGATCAATGCCCTTGTGCAGCTTGCCCCGGCGCGGGCCATAGCCGGAGGACAGGCAGGCGCCGTTGGTTGGCGCGACCGCCAGCTTCAGCCCCGGCGCAGGCTCGACGAAGGGCTTATAGGTCAACACCTGAAGATTGTCCGCCGGGGGGGCGTTAGAGATCTGCACTTTAGGGCATAGCGACAGGCGCGCGTCCGGCTTGAAGACGGAAGAGGAAGGGTCGACGCTAGCGATTTTCGGCGCCGGCGGCTTGGCCGCACATGCCGCTAATATCGCCGCCGCCGCTCCCACGAACAGCAAACGCGCCGTGCGCCGCCACCCAGTGGTCGAAGCTGAAGATAGTTGGCTCTGTAATGACATCACGCCAGATCCCTCACCAAATGAATATGTACAATGCAGATAGGCTTAATTTCGCCGCGCTTGCAGACCGGGCGCAAGCATCACTTGAGCGGCTATCGCAGTTGAGGTACCCGACGAAGCCGACTGTGCAAAATCAACAACAAGTGTAGGCATTTTTTTCATGGCGCCGCCGCTTCTAACCCTGACCGACGTCGCGCTCACGTGGGGCGGAACGCCACTGTTCAATGGTGTGACCTGCGCTGTTGGACGCGAAGACCGCGCAGCCCTGGTCGGGCGCAATGGCTCAGGTAAATCAACACTGCTGAAAATCATGGCCGGGCAAGTGCAGATGGACAAGGGCGAGCGCTTCGCCCAACCCGGGGCCAGGATCTCCTATCTGCCGCAAGACCCTGATCTCTCCGCCTATCCCACCCTGGGCGACTACGCCGCCGCCGATCTTGAGGAGCATGAGCGCTATAAAGCTGAGATCGCCATGGAAGGGTTGGAGGTTCGGGCCGAGGCCGACCCCGCCAGCGCTTCCGGCGGCGAACGGCGCCGGGCGGCGCTCGCCCGGCTGCTGGCCGACGCGCCTGATCTGATGCTGCTCGACGAGCCGACCAACCATCTAGACATCTCAGCGATTGAATATCTTGAAAGCGCGTTGAGCGAAACCAAGGCTGGCTTCGTGCTGATCAGCCACGACCGCGCCTTTCTCTCCAAACTGACCCGTTCCACCCTCTGGATTGATCGCGGCCAAACCAGACGGTTGGAGCAGGGCTTCTCCGCCTTCGAGGACTGGCGCGACAAGGTCTTTGAGGAAGAGGAAGCCAAGGCCCACAAGCTTGACCGCCAAATCAAGCGCGAAGAGCATTGGATTATCCACGGCGTCTCCGGCCGGCGAAAGCGCAACGTGCGGCGGGTGGCGGAGTTGGCGACACTACGGGAGCAGAAGCGCACCGCCATCGCCCGGCAGGGGCCGGCGGCGATGGCGCTGGAGAGCGGGCAGGCCTCGGGCAAGTTGGTGATCGAGGCCAAGGAAATCTCGAAAAGCTTCGGCGATCGGCAGATTGTTGAGAATTTTTCCTTGAAGATTCAACGCCGTGACCGGGTGGCGCTGGTCGGCCCCAATGGGGTGGGCAAAACCACGCTGCTCAAGATGTTGATCGGTGAGATGCAACCCGACCAGGGGTCGGTGCGGATCGGCGCCAACCTGGAGACGGCGGTGTTCGATCAGAGCCGCGCCCAACTCAACCTGGAGGCCTCACTCTGGGCGACCATGACGGAAGATCCGGATCTTGGCGTGAAGGGCGCTGGCGATCAGATCATGGTGCGGGGGCGGCCCAAACATGTGGTCGGGTATCTAAAAGAGTTCCTGTTCGACGAACGTCAGGCGCGCGGCCCGGTCGCCGCCCTGTCCGGCGGCGAGCGGGCGCGGCTGTTGCTCGCGAAGATCATGGCGCGAATGAGCAACCTGTTGGTGTTGGACGAGCCGACCAACGATCTCGACATCGAAACCCTGGATCTGCTCCAAGATCTGCTCGCCGACTATGATGGAACACTCTTGTTGGTCAGCCACGACAGGGACTTTATCGACCGGGTGGCTGATACGACCATCGCCATGGAGGGGGAAGGCCAGGCCGTGGCCTACGCCGGAGGATGGTCGGACTACCAAGTGCAAAAACGCCTTAGCACGCCAGGAGCGGCCCGGGCGGTGAAGCCGCTACCGGCCAAAAGCGCGCCCCCGAAGCCCTCAGGAACAGAGCCGGACGAGACGCGGACGGTGGGGAAGAAACTCAGCTTCAAGCAGGAACGGCGGTTGGCGCTGCTGCCGGAGGAAATCGACCGGCTTATCGCCGAAATCGGCAAGCTGGAGGAGTTCCTTGGTCAGGCGGACCTTTACGCGCGTGAGCCGAAGAAATTCCACCAAGCCAATGAACTGCTGACCGGTCGGCGGGAAAAGTTAACCGCCGCCGAGGAAGAGTGGATGGAGCTTGAGGAGTTGCGGGAGACGTTAACCGCCTAAAGTCAATGTGTTAGAGAACACCTAGGGGTTAGATCTGATGCGGTCGGGCCGCCCCGTCGTCTAGCGTCGTCACTCGCCGCAATGGCGCTTGGCTAGGGCTTCGGCGTAATCTAGCAGGTTGTCCTCGGAATTCTCCAGATCAGGGTAGTTCACCTCAAGCCGGTCGCCCGCCTCATACTTGCCTTCCCATTGCATGAACGAGACGTCGCCGTAGCAAAACCGGCGCTTGGGCACACAGAACCAATCGTTGGCGTTCACCCCAATCGCGCTGGGATCGTACCAAAGGCTGATCCGGCGCCCGAGCTGGTATTGCGCCACATCGCCGTTCAGATCTGTCACCATGCCCTGATAGAACCGCAGCCAAACCTCGCCAGCGGCTTTGCATTCGACACTCTCCACCACATAAGCGAGTGAGCCGAATTGAGCCGGACGGCGGGAATAACCGAAATTTCGGATGTCCGGCGGCGCCGGAGCAGGCTGCGCCGACGGCTCGGCGGTGGCGTCAGCCTCTTGCGACGCTGCTTTACGCTCCAGTTCACGCTCTGGGGCGAGGCGGGCTGGCGAAGCGCTGCGTGGGGCC
>JAHQVS010000026.1 GCA_019634215.1 Paracoccaceae bacterium
AAAGCCGCCCTGAGCGCCGCGCCAAGGGTGTAGATTGCGCCGCCTTCCACACCGTCACCCGTTATTACCCATTCCCCCCGGCTGACAGCGTCGCCAATCCGCAGAGAGGTGGCCTTCACCGGCACGCCCGTGAAGGTGTCGCGGAACCAGGGGCTCCACTCGATCTCCCAACCGACATTGGAGGGAGCGAGAGGGGCAAGGGTCGAGGGGGAAAATAGCTCGGTCCAAGCGGCGTCCGATCCAAGGCGCGGCCAACTCGCGCCTCCAGTCGCCAGAACTGTCGCCTTGGCCTCGACACTATGAGGGCCGTCAGGGGTGTAGAAGGTCAGCGCCTTGTTGTCGTTCCAACCGGTCCAACGCCACCGCCGATGGAGCATTACGCGTTGCGCCGCCAGCCGTGACAACCATGCCCGCAATAGTGGCGACGCCTTCATTTTCTTTGGAAACGCCCGCCCGCCGCCCCCGACGAAGGTGGGTTGACCCAATGCCTCGCACCATTCGATCACCGCTTGCGGCGGATACGCCGCCAGGATTGGCGTGAGTGGGCCAGAGGCCGCGCCAAAGCGGGCCTGGAATTGGTCGAACGGCTCCAGATTGGTGAGGTTGAGCCCGCTTTTCCCGGCCATCAGGAATTTGCGGCCTGGAGAGGGCGTCCAATCAAACACTGTTGTGCGCGCACCGGCCTTCGACGCCATCTCCGCCGCCGCCAAGCCCGCCGGTCCTGCCCCAATCACCGCGACATCGGTTTGAATATCGTCTCGTACCATTGTTTCCGGCGCCGCTTCGACAGTGCCGCGTTTCGGGGGCAAATGCCCTTTCACCGAAGGCGCGTTTGTCTTGCTATGGCCTCGACTAAGGGCGTTCGTCTAGCCCATCGAACATGTGTGTGCTCGAAGGTCGAAAGATCGCGGCGCAAACAGCATCCGGCGTGTACCGCTCCGCCGGGAGGGAAAACAACGGAAGGTTGGGGGGAAGCCGAAAGAGGCGGCGGGCTTATCTCAAGCCCGCCGCTTCTGATCCGCGCTCCGCTCGTGGCGTGAAGCGTTAAAACTCGCTCCAATCGCTACCGACGGCTTGGGGCAGTGGCGCCGCGATCGGCGCAGGCGATGGTGCTGAGGCCGGAGCCGGAGCTGAGGTGTCGGCTGGCTTTGGCTGTATCGCCACTACATTCGACCTTTTGCTCGTCGTGAAGCTCCGTACTTTCGTCGCCAGCCGTTCGGCGTTGTTCATCAATTCACGGGCCGCCCCGGCGCTATGTTCGGCGAGAGCGGCGTTTTGCTGAGTCAGTTGGTCCATGTGGCTGACGGCGTTGGAGATCTCGTCGACGCCGGAGGATTGCTCGCGGTTGGCCGTTGAAATGTCGGAAACTGATCCGGCGACCGTCTCGACCGCTGAGACGATTTCCGTCAAGGAATCGCCAGTGCGCCGCACCAGCTCGACGCCAGCGCCAACGTTTGAGGAGCTTTCAGATATCAGCGAGGTGATGTCCTTCGCCGCGTTGGCCGACCGCTGCGCCAATTCGCGCACTTCCGAGGCCACGACGGCAAAGCCTTTGCCTGCGTCGCCTGCGCGCGCCGCCTCGACAGCCGCATTTAGTGCCAGAAGGTTGGTCTGGAACGCGATACCGTCGATCACGGTAATGATCGCCGCGATTTTGGTGGAGCTTTGCTCAATCTGATCCATCGCGGTCATGGTTTTGTCGACCACCTCACCGCCGCGACGGGCGCGCTCGGCTGCGTCATGGGCGACGCCGCGCGCCTTGTCCGCGTTTTCCGCATTGCTGCGGATGGTGGCGGTCATCTCCTCCATGGTGGCGGCGGTCTCCTCCAGCGAGGACGCTTGGCTTTCAGCACGTCCGGCTAGGTCGACGGCGTTGCTCTGAATTTCTTCGCTGCTCTTCTGGCTTTGCTCCACGCCGTCGACGATCTCGCCCACCAGCTCATCAAGTGAGCGCAGCGACTCGTTGAGGCTGGATTGCAGCTCGCCGAAAGCGCCTCGGAAATCGCCGTTCATATGGGCCGTGAGGTCTCCTCGGGCCAACTGTTGGGCGACGCTTTTGGTTTCACTGACGCCCGTGTCCACGGATGTGAGCACATCATTAATGCCGTTGCCGAGATCGTTTAGAACCTCGTCAGCGAATTGTGCGTTGATCCGCTTGGAGAAGTCGCCGTCGATCGCGGCTGTGACCACTGCGCCGAACTCTGAGCGCAAGCGTCCGAGCATTTCCTCGCGTTCCGCCGTCGCAGTTTTCTCCGCCGCCGAGCGTTTGGTTTCAGCGTGTGCGATGTCGGCCAGTTTTTCCCGGAAGACGTTCGCCGCACGGGCGACGGCGCCGATTTCGTCACCGCGGCTGGCGTCGAGCTTCATGCCTTCCACCTCACCGGTCTCCATCGCCTTCATCGTGCGGGCGATCACTGACATCAGGCCATTGGTGATGAAGCCGAGCAGCAGGGTGAAGCCGACAATCAGGGCGCCGCCGAAGAGAACCGAGATTTGCGCGCTCGAGATCTCACCCGTCTGTGCGCGGGCGGATTCTTTAAGAATAGAGTTCACTTGCAGCTCAATCTCGGTCATTTTCGCTTCAAAATCAGCTAGATGCGAAAGCTCCGGGCCGCTCGCTTGCTCCAGGCGCGCCAGATCGATGGTGTCCGGCCGACGCATGTATTGAATCACTTGGCTGACATGCTTTTCGTTCCAGCTCTTCCAGGACGCGATGGCGTTGTTGAACGCGTCTCGTTGGGCCGTGTCGACTATCGAGCCCACCAGCTCCGCCTGTTGGATCTCAACCTGCTTGGCGTCTTCCTGCAGCTGGGTCAGAAACGCACGATCTCCCGTGAGAATGAAGCTCATCAAGTTAAGCTCTTGATGAACGACACGGGTTTTCACCTCCGAGATTTGATGTGCGTATTCGCGCAGCTCCAAGCCGCTGTGGATCTGGTCCTGGACCTTTGTGGTCTGAAGATAGCTGAAGGCGCCGGACGCCGTGCTGACTACGGCGATCAGCGCAAAGGCGAACAGGATCTTCGCTTTAACGGTGATATTGTTCATCATCGCCGCCGCTCCGACTAATTCGCAAGCTTGATTGCCGCGCGGCGATCGAGCTCGGTGAGATTGATGTCAAATGTCGCAGACCCGACCGGCTTGCCTGTGTCTGCGTCGGCGATAGTGAGATTGAGTTGGGCGATCCAGATTTTGAAATCGTCGACCCACTCCGGCTCATCGATGAAAACCGCATCGCCGCTCACCGGGAAGGTTTTCTGGAATTTCGCTTCATCGCCCTGCCAAAAATCGCCTGTGATCGCGCTTTGACCAACATTCAAACCGTTGCGGTCCATGACGAAGATCGCGGCGTATAGTCCTATCTCGTTCGCCTGCTCGCGTGTGAGGTAGCTTGAGAGCGGGTTTGAAAGCGTCATGGAGATCAACGGCTTGTCGTCGCTCTCACGCTCAGCGCGCCACTGTTTGTCGAGCTTGTCGATCTCAGTTTCCGAGAGGTCGCCATATTTAGCGTTCTGCGCCTTGATTGAGCGCTGAACGATGGATGACGCCAACGCATCGCGGGCTTTTTGGATCACTTCAGCTGTGATGAGCACTTGCGGCGAGGGAGCCGGCGCCACTTGCGCGGTCGACATTGGCGCTGTGCTCAGCATGCCAAAGAGGGCGGCGAGAATAGCGCGGCGCAACTGCCTGCGAACGCGGAAGGGATGGATCATGGGTCGCTTGCTCCGTTCAGAACAGGCTCTCAATGTGACATTGAAGTGTTGGGGGATCGTAAAGGCGGCCCTAGCGGCGGCCTAAAATGTCATCAGACGCCCAACATATGACCATTCCGCCAGATTGAGGCTTCGGCGCTTGAAAGCGACTTATCCGGTCGCGTCTGAGCGCGAGGCGTGCGGGCGTCGGCCTCATCGTGAAAGGGTGGCGATCGCCCGGTGACAGAGGCGGTTTGGCCTAGGTTTTATCTCAGAACGGCCGCGCGCCGATCTTGAAGGAGCTCAGGATGGACCGTTATGGCGATACGTTGGAAAGGCTGACGCCACCTCAAGGTTTCAGCGGCAAACTCAACTCAGTCTTGCAAGACGTCTCCAAGGCGAAAGGTCTGCCGAACCGTTGCTATGTCGATGCTGGCGCATTCGCGGAAGAGGAGCGGGCGCTGTTCCGGGAGGGGTGGGCCGGCGTCGGTTTCGCGCATCAAGTGCCTGAACCCGGTGACGTGTTTCCGATTAACTTTCTGGGTGCGCCGTTGTTGCTGTCGCGGGATAGCGCCGGGACGGTGCGGTTGTTCGAGAATGTTTGCCGGCATCGCGGCATGATCCTGGTCGAGGAACCAAGAAAGATCGAGGGCGCGATCCGCTGCCCCTACCATTCCTGGTGCTATGGCCTCGATGGCCGCCTCGTCGCCACGCCGCATGTCGGTGGACCAGGGCGCAATATTCATCCGGATGTCGATCGCGGCGCGCTGGGGTTGATCGAGGTGCCGAGTGAGGTCTGGATGGGTGTGGTGTTCGCCAATCTCTCAGGGGACGCAGCGCCATTTCGCGAGGCGCATGCTGATCTGATTGCGCGGTGGGCCGAGTTTGATCAGCCGCTGTATCATGGCGGCCCGGAAAGCTCTTTCACCCTCGATGTGCGCTGTAATTGGAAGCTCGCTGTCGAGAATTATTGTGAGTCCTACCACTTACCTTGGGTTCATCCAGGCTTGAACAGCTATTCGCGGCTGGAAGATCATTATAATATTGTCGAATACGGGCGCTATTCGGGGCAAGGCACATTGGTGTACCGTCCGCAACTCTCCGAGGATGGTCGCCGTTTCGGAGATTTCCCCAATTTGTCTCAGAAATGGGATCAGGGGGCGGAATATGTGACGCTGTTTCCGAATGTGATGTTCGGTGTTCATCGCGACCACAGCTATGCGATTCTGCTCGATCCCCAGAATGTGGGCCATACCATAGAGCGGGTGGAGATTTTCTACGCGGCTCCAGCTTCGCTGTCAGAGGGCATGCGGGATCTACGGGTGCGTAATGCCGAGATGTGGCGCGAGGTGTTTGAGGAGGATGTGTTCGTCGTCGAAGGGATGCAGCGCGGGCGGGGCGCGCCGCGTTTCGACGGCGGTAAATTCTCACCCGCGATGGATGCGCCGACCCATGTGTTCCATCATTGGGCGGCGTCTCGTTTGAATGGCGGCAGTCGATGAAGATGGGGTTGGATGCCGAAATGCGGGCGGCCCATGAGGCCGGCGACTCCCACATTTTAGTGGACCTCTACACCCGCGCCGCCGAGGCGCGCTTTGCCGATCAAGACGTAGACGCGGCGTGTTTCTACCTGACCCACGCTAGGGTGTGGGCGCTGGACGCGGGTGATCCTCGCGCTGAAGCGCTTTTGATGCGTCTGGCGGCTGAGGGACGGGACTCGATCTGACGCCTTGCCCTGAGAGTCGCAATCTGTCGTTGGAGAGACGCCGCGTAGCTGCGGCGAGAGCTTGCTTGCGATAGGGTTGCGGCGTTCAGGTTAAGGAGACGACGGATGCGCACGGTCTATGTAAATGGCGAGTATGTCGCTGAAAGGGACGCTAAGATCTCGGTGTTTGATCGGGGGTTCCTGTTTGGCGATGGCGTCTATGAGGTTTCGACCGTGCTCGATGGTAAGCTGGTGGATAACGCGGCCCATCTGGCGCGTTTGGATCGGTCACTGCAGGCATTGTCGATTCCCAGCCCCGCCGGGGATGACGAGATACTGGAAATTCAGCGTCAATTGATCGTCCGCAATGCGCTGGAGGAAGGGGTTGTTTACCTCCAGGTCACTCGGGGCGCAGCTGATCGAAGCTTTGATTGGCCGGAGCAGCCAGCCCCGTCGCTGGTGATGTTCACCCAGGCCAAGCCGGTGCGGGGCAATCCAAAAGCAGAAGTGGGTCTGTCGGTGGCTCTGGTCCCCGATCTGCGTTGGAAACGCCGGGACATCAAAACCGTTACGCTTCTTCCGGCTTCTTGGGCCAAGATGCAGGCAGCCGAACAGGGGTGTGACGACGCTTGGATGGTGGAGGCTGACGAGGACGGCGTGGAGCGGGTCACCGAAGGCAGCTCAAACAACGCATTTATTGTGACCGCCGATGGCGTGTTGGTGACCCGCAACCTCGGCGATGAGATTTTGCATGGCATCACCCGCCGTTCGGTGCTGCAGCTGGCGGCGGAAATTCAGCTTCGGGTTGAGGAGCGGGCGTTCACGCCTGAAGAGGCGAAGGCGGCGACAGAGGCGTTCATCACTTCCGCCAGTTCGTTTGTAATGCCAGTGGTGCAAATCGATGGTGCGGTGATTGGCGATGGGGCGCCCGGCCCAATTTCCCGCCGGTTGCGGAGCCTCTACATCGCTACCGCCGAATCGGAAGCTATTTAACGCTTTGTAAAGCCTTCGTAGGGCCGCGAATCGCTTGCAACATACTATCTGTGTTGTTTGCATCAAACTGTAGGTGTTTGCGGCCGTCGATTCCTACATATGCCGTCAAAAATGTAAGTGAACTGCGTTCGGTGAAAACTCTTGCTTGCCAAGCTCGCGATCTATCGACAGAGTTATCCACAGGAAGCAGCAATTGAAAGGAGGTGATCCAATGTCGAGTGGGATGACAGTTGAGGCGGTTGCGTCTCTGCGTCTTCGCGACGCGTTGGAGCAGCCTCTGGCGCGCGTTTAAGGCACGTCAGATGATTGGTTTTGGGCTTCGGTCCAAACCCTGGCGTCAAACGGCGCCGCCTTAACTCTCTCACGGCAAGCGGCCCTCTCGGGGGTCGCTTGTTTTTTTGTTTAACAGATTCAGATTCTTACCGAATCGATCGCGCCGCTCGTTTGCACACGCGCGGCGCTCGGCCATCGGAGGTGAAAGCCTCCGCGCCGCAAGCCCTGCACTGATATCGGCCATAGGACCCGCCCCGCATCATGGGGTCGAGTCGCCATTTGCAGGGGCGGCTAAAGCTGCTTCTGATAGTCTCCATCAGGCGATCCAGACGCAGGAAGCGCCAATTGAGCGCGATCAAGGCCGCCCCCAGTAACAGCCAAGAAAGTAATTGCATCGAGATAGCCTCAGGCTTTTTCCACAGGCTGTGCGCAGTCGCCAACAGGATACGCGCGCAAAATCCACAGTGTTGTCCACGAAGGGCGATTTGACCCTTCATATAGGAATGCTGAAGCAGTTCGTCGTCTGGCGCATTTAAGTATTTAGTGGATTTTTGCGCCTCCGCTCCGGGGCTGAGCTGGAGGAGGGCTAAAGTTTCTAGCTGCTATTCGCTTAAGGTTAATGTATGACGAGCGATGCTTCTTTCGCGTCTCAGGCGTGTTGTCGCGAGCCTTGCTCCGATCAAGTTTGAAAGAGCCGAGCCATGACGTCCTTAATGTATGACCCCTGGATGGCCCAACGCTTATGGCGGCGGCTGCTTGTCGGCGCTAATCAGCCGTTGCGGCTGGGATTCGCGCTGGACGCCGTCATTGTCGACGGGGCGAGTCGGTTGGTGCGGGAAGAATCCGCGCCGTTAGGGCCGCTGGCGACATTAAGGCGATTTCGGCTGACGCCTGCGACGGACGCCGCGCCCTGCGCCGCCGACGCAGCGAATCGCCGGGCGTTTTTGCTAAGCCCGCCGTTTTCTGGCGCCTATTCAGTGATTCTGCGCGACATGGCGGCGGCGCTGCTGCCGGAAGGCGATGTGTATGTAATTGAGTGGCTGAACGTCGCGCGGGTGCTTGACGCAGCGCCGCGTTTTGATTTCGACGATCAGATTGAGATGATCTGGCGGGCGATACGGCGGATGGGGCCGGGCGGGCATGTGGTTTCGGTGTGTCAGGCCGGGCCGCCAACGCTCATCGCTGCTGCGGCGCTGGGAGCGGAGGCGCCGTTGGCGGCGCCGGCGTCGCTTTCTCTGATGAGCGCGCCGCTCCAACCTTCCGCAGCGCCGTCCCCAGTGTCGGAGTGCATCCAAGCCCAGTCGCTGGAGTGGTACCGAAGCCGATTGGTCTCCCGTGTGAGCCGTGAAACCGGCGCGCGGCGCTGGGTGTATCCGGCGGATGCGCAGCTGCGGTTAATGATGTCCACCCTTGCGGCGCAATCGCCGACTAAGGATGAACTTTCGCGCCTGATCTCTCGCGACACTGGGGATGCGCCGCACCGCCTGTCGTTTCTGGAGATGGTGACCGCTTATATGGATCTGCCGGGGGAGCATTTCCTCTCCAGCTTGGAGCAGATTTATATGTCGCCCGAGGGAGCAGTGTCGCCGATGCGGTGGCGTGGGGTAGAGATCCCGGCGGAAGGGCTGCGGGGAATCGCTCTGTCGGCAGTGGAGGGCGGAGAGGATCGCGTGGCCGCGCCGGGGCAGACAACGGCGGTTGTGGATGTTGTGCCTGCGGCGGAGGGGGTGTCGCGCCGCCGCATCCTGGTCGACGGCTTGGGGCATTTCGGCTTGTTCTACGGAGCAGGCTGGCGAGAGAAGGTGGCGCCGAGGCTATTGGGCTTTATCCGTAGCGTCGAACGGGCGAGAGCGCGCCGCGCCACCGCCACAGCTCGGGCGTTGGAGGCTGCGCCGACGATGGTCGAGGCGGTGCGGGCATAGAACCCACTCAAATTGCGCGGGACATTAAAATCCTCCGCCGCCAGCGACATACGCCACGCCTGCAATCACCAGGGCCGCCGTGACCAGGGCGGCGGCGATTTTCCAAGTGGAGTAGGGGCGCTCGCCGATTACCTCGCCAGTGCGGGCGTTGACGATGAAACGGTAGGCGTCGCCGCGATAGCGGTAGGCGGCGATCCAAACCGGCAGCAATACATGTTTGAACGAGACATCGTTTAAGCGGGTGTCGAGCGCGTCAACGCGCTGGCGGTCGCCGCCAATGTCGAAGCGAACGTCGCGGCGGAGCTGGACCTCCATCATCGCCCGGGATGCGCTAAACCCCTCTTCTAAATCAATCTGATACGCTTCTGCGCGGTAACCGGCCAGGAACTCTGGGCTGTAGGGGCGGAGGTCATGAAGGTCCCAGCCGGCGCGCAACCCGCCGAGGCGCTCAAGCAAGCTAGGCGGCAGGGTGCGGGAGGCGGTGACTAAGACATCGTCGAACCGTCGCCGAACCATGCCGGAGACCGGGGTCCAGCGCACCTTCGGGACCCGTTGTTGGATTTGCACCCGTTTGCCGTCGCGAAAGGCGAAACGGCTTCGGGTGACGTGATGGACAGTGCCCCGCGCGCCACGATAGGCGGCGCGGGCGTCGGCGTCGAAGGTCCAAAATGGCAGATAGACACCAGAGAGGGGGCGCTCGGCGC
>JAHQVS010000256.1 GCA_019634215.1 Paracoccaceae bacterium
CCCCGCAAAGCGACCGGACGCTGTTCCTGCTGTTCGCGGTCGCGCTGCTGACCATGCCGTTTTGGGCCGTGCCCTTCGGCGCCGCTTACCCTGACCTGATGCAGAAATTCGCGATTTTCGGCATCTTCGCGGTCGGCTTCAACATCCTGTTCGGCCTGACGGGCTATCTCTCCTTCGGCCACGCCGCCTTCCTCGGCATTGGCTCCTACACCGCCGTCTGGTCGTTCAAGCTGCTCGGCATGACGCCGGTTCCGGCGGTGATCTTCGGCATCCTGGCCAGCGGCCTGTTCGCCCTGGTGATCGGCTTTATCAGCCTGCGCCGCACCGGGATTTACTTCTCGATCCTGACATTGGCCTTCGCGCAAATGTCCTACAATCTCGCCTATTCGGTGCTGACGCCGATCACCAACGGCGAGACCGGTCTGCGAGTGCTGAACAAAGATCCCCGCATCTTCGACGATGCGACGTCGCAAGGCCCGCTAAAAGCATCGGTCTTCGGCTATGAGATGGATCATACCGAGTATCTGTTTAACGGCGCCGTGCAACTGAATGTCGGTTTCTACTTCTGCGCCCTGATCGCCATCATGGCCTTCTATCTCTCACTGCGGATTTTCCGCTCGCCGTTTGGGATGATGCTGAAGGCGATCAAAACCAACCAGAACCGCCTCAGCTACACCGGCGTGAACACCCGGCCCTATGCGCTGACGGCATTCGTGATCTCCGGCATGTACGCCGGATTGGCTGGCTCGCTGATGGCGGTGACCGACCCACTGGCGGGCGCGGAACGGATGCAGTGGACCGCTTCCGGCGAGGTGGTGCTGATGACCATCCTCGGCGGCGCCGGCACCCTGCTCGGCCCGATCTTCGGCGCGGCGCTGATCAAGTACTTCGAGAACATCTTCTCCGCCTACAACGAAACCGCGTTGCTGGACACTTTCAGCTTTCTGCCGCACAGCGTGGCTGAGCCGCTGGTTTCCGTGCTGAGCCTGTTTGTCGGCGAAGGCTGGCACCTGACGCTTGGTGTGTTGTTCATGCTGATCGTGATCTTCCTGCCTGGCGGCGTCGTCGAAGGGCTGCGGCGGCTGATGCGCTTGTTCTCCGGCCGCTCAAAGGCGGCTGGCGGCGGCGAAAAAACTCCCACCGCCGCCCCAGCGGCCACACCGGCGGAATAGGAGGCGATCATGGCGACCGCACTGCAAGTCACCAACGTCAACAAGAGTTTTGGCGGCCTCAAGGCCCTGCATGAAGTCAATCTCACCGTTGAGGAAGGCACCGTTCACGCCATCATCGGCCCGAACGGCGCCGGCAAGTCGACGCTGCTAAACTGCTTCGTCGGCCGGCTCCAGCCGGACACTGGCGAGGTGATGTTCGTCGACGTCTCGCTCCTCGGCCTCAGCCCGCACCAGATCAACCAGACTGGGGTGGCCAGGGTGTTTCAAACCCCGGAGATCTTTGCCGATCTGCCGTTAATTGAAAACGTGCTGATCCCGACTTTCGCCCGCCGGGACGGCTCGTTCAAAGTCAACGGCTGGGGGCGCCTCGACAGTGACGCAGACATGCGCGAAAAAGCCGAGGAGATGCTGGATGATGTCGGCCTTTTAGATAAGATGGACGTTATCGCCGCCAGTCTCTCTCGCGGCGACAAGCGGCGGCTGGAGCTGGCGATGTGTCTGGTGCAGGAGCCGAAGCTGCTGCTGCTGGACGAACCCACCGCCGGCATGAGCCGCGCCGACACCAACAACACCATTGAACTGCTGAAGCAGATTAGCTCACGCGGGTTGACCATGATCGTGATCGAGCACGACATGCATGTGGTGTTCTCGCTCGCCGACCGCATCACCGTGCTCGCCCAAGGCACGCCGATCGTCGAGGGCGAGCCGAGCGCGATCAAGGGCGATCCGAAGGTTCAAGAAGCCTATCTGGGAGGGGCGCACTTATGAGCACCGCGACTCTGGAAGACAGCCCTCAAGCTGCGGCTGACGCCAAGACCGAGGAGACTGCTTACTTCTCCGCCAACGATCTGCACGCTTATTATGGTGAGAGCTATATCGTCCAGGGCGTCAGCTTTGAGGTCAAGGAAGGCGAGATTCTGGCCCTGCTGGGACGCAACGGCGCGGGAAAAACCTCGACATTGCGCGCCATTGCCCAGATCGGCTCGCCGAAGCTGACCCATGGCGAGGTTTGGCTGAATCAAAAACCGCTCCACCAGATGGACAGCTGGCAAGCGGCGCGTGAGGGCGTGGCGCTGGTGCCGGAGGATCGGCGCATCATTCAAGGCCTGACGGTTGAGGAGAACCTGAAGCTGGCGCAAATCGCGCCGCCGAAGGGCTGGCCGCTGGAGCGGCTCTATGAGCTGTTCCCCCGCCTTGGCGAACGGCGCCGGCAGGAAGGCGTGACCATGTCCGGCGGCGAGCAGCAAATGCTGGCGATCGCCCGGGCCTTAGCGCGGGATGTGAAATTGCTGTTGCTGGACGAGCCCTATGAGGGCTTGGCGCCGGTGATCGTTCAAGAGATCGAGAAGACGTTGGAGAACGTCAAACAGCTTGGCATGACCACCATCATCGTCGAGCAAAACGCGATCGCAGCGCTGCATCTGGCCGATCGCGCAGTGATCCTTGACATGGGGCAAATCGCCTTCGACGGCACCGCCCAAGAAGTGTTGGACAACGCCGAATTGCGACAGGAGTATCTGGCGATTTAACCGCCCAGAGCAACACAACGCTTCAATATAACAGCACAGCGGCCCGAGCGGATCAGGCCGCTGTTCTCGTTTGCGGAAAGCACATATTGCGACCACGCTCGACGAGAGGGCTGTTGTTCGGTACCATCGAGCTATGCCGACGATCGATTATCAGCAAGAATACGACAACCGCGCCGCCGTCCCCGAGCATCCGGAGATCTTCGCCGCTTGGCGCCGGGATGCGGAAGCGGCGCGCGCGGCCCTGTCTGGCGAACGCGACGTCGCCTATGGCCCGCGCCCCCGGCAAGTGTACGACCATTTCGCCAGCGGCGCCGGTAATGCCCCGGTGATGATGTTCATCCACGGCGGTTATTGGCGCTCGCTCGACAAATCCGCCTTCAGCCATCTCGCACACGGGCCTGTCGCACACGGGATCGACGTCTACGTTCCCAGCTACACCCTCTGCCCTGAAGTCGGCGTCGGCGACATCATTGAGGAAATGCGGCAGGCGGCGGTGGCGATCCATCAGCGCGCCGGACGGCGGGTTGTCGTCGCCGGGCATTCAGCCGGCGGCCATCTCGCAGCGTGCCTGCTCGCCACTGACTGGACCGCCCGCGATCCGGGCCTGCCCGCAGACTTGGTTCCAGCGGCGTTCTCGCTCTCCGGCCTGTTCGACCTTGAGCCGCTACGCCACACCAAAGTCAACGATGCGTTGGGCTTGGACGCCGCAGGAGCCGAAGCCGTCAGCCCAATGCGATGGCGCCCGCCTGTGGGCAAAACCGCTGATCTGGTGGTTGGTGGCGCGGAAAGCGGTGAGTATCATCGCCAAAGCGCCGAGCTGGCGCAGCAATGGGGGCGGGCTGGGGTGGCGGTCAGCTATCAAAGCGCGCCCAGCGACAATCATTTCACCGTCATCGCCCCACTCGCGGACGCCAGCAGCGCGATGACCGCCCGCATCGAGACGCTTTGCGGTAAGGGTTGAACAGAGACGTAGCAGCCCCGCCTCTCTCAGCGCCGAGGGCGGCTGAGCGCCTGATCGGCCATGAACCTCAAGCATCCACCTCGTCAGCTAGATCCAGCCGACGTAATGCCGCCGCCAAGGCGTCCGGCGCCGCGTGGTGAGCCATGTGACCCACACCCTTAAGTACGGTCAACCGCGCGTTCGGCAAAGCCTCCGCCAAGGGCGCGGCTTGTTTCTCCAAGCTGATAAAATCCTCGTCGCCGTGCAGGATCTCTACTGGAACCTTCAAGCCTGGATAATCAGGCGCCATCGCCGTCAACGCCTGATTCAAGGTCGCGATATCCTCGATATTGGCATCCAGGGTGCTGCGCCGCAGCGCCAACGGGCCACCGACATATTCGACATAGCCCGGAGGCGGGATTTGCGGTTTGAACACCCGGCGGACGAAACGCTCAACACCGCCATCCTCTACCGTGGATTTGAGGTATTCGGCATAGAGCGACATCGCCAGTTCTGCCACGCCGAGCCCGCCGAACAGTTGAGCCGCACCCTCATACGGCGTCGTCACCCCAGAAATCACCACGGCGCCGGCCAGCGCATCTGGGTCCGCCAGCGCCCAGGCCATCGCCACCGCGCCGCCGAGACTGTGGCCGACCACGATCGGCCGCTCGACGCCCAGGGCCGCCGCCGCTTTGCGGAGAAGCGCGGCTTGGGCGCGTGGATCGCTGATGTCGCCGGGTGGGCGTTCGGAATAGCCGAAGCCAGGCCGGTCAATCGCGAGCACCCGGCGTCCCGCCGCCAGCCTCGGCGCGATGGCGAAGGTCCAGTCGCGCAAATTGCCGCTGGCGCCATGGATCAACACCACCGGCGCGCCAGCGGGGACCCTGGGCTCGGGGGGGACGATCCCAAATATGCAAGCCCACGCCGCCCACGCGGACCTGCTCGCCAATGGGCGGCCATAGTTGCGCGGCGCGTGCGGCGGGATAAGGTTTGGCGCAACCAGAAAGCGCGCCCAACCCTCCACTCGCCAAAGCGGCCGATATGGCGGCGCCGCGTAGAAAAGCGCGGCGCGGCGGTGTTTGACCGGTCATGGCCAAGATCTCCCACTAGGAGCTTCAGCGTGAACAGGGCATGATATGGTTCGCTGTCCTGACAACACCACTCATGGAAGAGAGCAGCTCTCAAAAAACGATGCAGTTTTATTGAGATCTGTGCAGCAGCTGAGCGGCGCTAAACCGGAAGAGCGAAAATTGCCGAATCACTGCGAATTTCTGTGACGCTTGCGGCGGCTCAACTCAACTTGATGGAAATTATCAAGGAAGCGCCACATTTCCCAGGCGATTCGCCAGGGCCTTCTGAAACCAGTGGCCGAAATTTACGACGTCGCCCAGCGCCAAAAGCGGCCCCGCCTCACGATCCGCGAGGCGAGGCGACCGCTCGTCTTAGTTGGACGGGCGGGTGTTGCGATAATGCTCAGATGGATTCTCAGTCCACTTGAGCATACCGTCATAGCGGGTGCCCATTTCGATGCCGATACCGTGGTGGAAGATGTCGCCTTCAACCTGAGCCTCAGCGTGCAGCATCACCTTGTCGGCATAAATCGAGCCGCTGACACGGCCATGCACCACAACATATTCGGCTAGGATCGACCCCTCGACGCTCGCGGAGTTCGTCACCAACAGCGACGCGCACTCAATGTCGCCGATGATGGTGCCGTCGACCTTGATGCTGCCCGCACTGCGGACCTGACCGACAATTTTCAGATCCACGCCCAACACACAAGGCTTGCCGCCTTGCTCGTTCAGGCCCGCTGTCGGCGCAGCCTTATTCGACGCCCAACCATCCATCTCCAAACCCCTTTCGTCCGCCTGACCAGGCTGGTCTTTCTCAAATCAGCTTACCACCCGCAGATCAATTCGTCTGCGTCCAGATATTGACGCATTCGTATGCACGGCTTGGGGCTTTGAGAGAATATTACCCGTCGTATTTAAGCGGTTGGCTGAGCGCTTTTTGCGGCGGCGATGTATATCCGCCAACGCTTTGCACCTGCGTAGATGACAGCGCCGCCGCTCTGGCCCAGCCTCAGCCCCGCCCTAGATGGTTCTCTCCCAAAATTTTCTCAGCGGCTGAAACGCTGGTGAGGCCGGTCTTGTGCGCAACCTCTACCGCAAGGCCTCGACAATTTGTCATAATTCAGGTTGCAATTGCGAAGAGTGGAGGTGGAAGGGCCTCGGAGCTACGCGAAAGGAAGACGAATGCGAGCGATCATCGCGGGGGGCGGGATCGGCGGATTGACTCTGGCGTTGATGCTGCACCGTCGCGGCTTCAAAGCGACCGTGTTCGAGCAAGCCGAGAGCGTGCGCACGCTTGGGGTGGGGATCAACACCCTGCCACATGCCATCAAAGAGCTGGCGGAGCTGGATCTTCTGCCCGCCCTGGACAAGATGGCGATCCGCACCGAAGAGCTGATTTACAAAAGCGCGCGCGGGCAGGAGATCCTGCGCCAGCCGCGCGGCCTGCACGCCGGATATGATTTTCCGCAATTCTCAATCCATCGCGGCATGCTGCAAAAAGCGATCTATGACGCCTGTGTGGCTGAGATGGGGTGCGACGCCATCATCACCAATCACCGCTTGGTCGACTTCGCCCAGACCAAGAGCGGGGTCGCCGCCACTTTCGTGCGACGTGATGGCGGGCCGGAGGAGACCATGCTCGGCGACGTGCTGATCGGCGCCGACGGCATTCACTCCAACGTCCGGCGCAAGCTGCGCGGCGAAGAAGGCGCGCCCCGTTGGAACGGGGTGATGATGTGGCGCGGCGCGACATGGTCCAAGCCGTTCCTGACCGGCCGCTCGATGATCATCGCCGGAGGGATGGGGGCCAAGCTGGTGCTGTACCCGATACACACCCATCCGGACCGCCCGAATGAGACAGTGATGAACTGGGTGATCTGCGTGAAGACCGGTGAAGACGGGGACCCCAGCCCGAAACGGGATGATTGGTCCCGGCCCGGAGCGGCCAGGGAGGTCGAGCCCTATATCGACGGCGTCTTTACCCTGGATGAAGTGAATGTGCGCGCGCTGGTGGAGACGACCCCGGAGTTTTATGTCTATCCCATGTGCGACCGGGATCCGCTGCCCAACTGGTCGGAAGGCCGGGTGACTCTGCTCGGGGACGCGGCGCATCCGATGTATCCGGTGGGCTCCAATGGCGCCAGTCAGGCAATTTTGGACGCGCGGAAGCTGGCGGACCTCCTGGCCGAGCATCGAGACAATCCAGAAGCGGCTCTGGCGGCCTATGACGCCGACCGGCGGCCGAAGACTACGGCGATTGTCGAGGCGAATCGCAAAGGCGGGCCGGAGCAGGTGATTGATTTGGTCGAGGCGCGCGCGCCCGACGGCTTCGACAGCATCGACGACGTCGCCTCACCAGAGGAGCTGCGAGCGATTGTTGGGGATTATCAGCAGATGGCCGGTTTCACGACAGAGCAGGTCAACGCAGCGACGGAAGAAACCGCGCCAACGCCTGTAACGCCCGCCACCGCCCCAAAATCCAAGCGCCAGCGAGCTCAGGCAGCGTCGGCGTAAAGCGCAGGGGCGGCGGCCTGACAGCAGTTGTTTTGCGTCAGCCCCGCCCCGCCAAATGTGCTGATTGGGATGCTCCACTTCAGGCGTTGAGCGCTAAGCGTTCAGCTTGGCGGCGGCAGAAACTCCACCTCGTGCAACCCTGCGAGACGAACCACCTCGCCTGGGTCCGGCACATTGTGGATGGCGTTGAACAGCTCGAACAGCCGCCGGGTTGGAGAGACACCGAACAGGCAGGTCGCGGTTGCGCCCGAGCGGTTAAAGACGCCATGCGCCACGCCCATCGGCATGCGGATCAGATCGCCAGGCCCCGCCGACTCGCTGAGCGGCCCCGCTGCGGGGAGAAAGTCGACCTCAACCTGCCCTTCCAGCACCATGATCCATTCGTCCTGGGTGGGGTGGACGTGCGGCGGCACGAAGGTTTCAGCCGGCAGCACCGCATGCCAGAGCATGGTGTTTTCGGTAACCAGTTTTGGGGTGTAGGTCTGGCCGAGGATGTTCCAGACGGCGCCGTTGAGGCTCTCCGCCGCGCCGGTGACGCCGGGGACGATCGGGGGGGTGGTCATCGCGTTCTCTCCCATCTCGCGCATATAATCTCGCGCTCCCGGCAGATCTTCGCAACCTGAGCCGCCGGAGCGTCGCCGACCTTACGGAAACCAATGTATTCGGCGACGTTATCAAATAGCGCAGATTGTGAGGTCGAATGGAAGAGAAGGGCTCATGAGCAGTCAAATTGACCCGAAAAGCATTGATCTCGAAGTCAGGGCAAACATTCTCGCTAAGCTGCGAGGGATTGAAACGGAGAATGAGGCAAGGATCCTGTTCGCCATCGAGTCCGGAAGCCGGGCCTGGGGATTTCCATCACCGGACAGCGACTATGACGCCAGATTCGTCTACGCACGATCTGTCGATTGGTATCTATCCATCAGCCCCGGTCGGAACGTCATCGAACTCCCTATTGAAGGCGATCTCGATATTAATGGCTGGGACATCCAAAAAGCCTTGCACCTCATCCTAAAGCCCAACCCAGTCTTACTTGAATGGCTCACCAGCCCTATTCGATACCAATGGAATGATGCAATTTGCGACCAGTTGATCGCGTTCTCGAAGCAGATTGCCCACAATAAAGCCTGTGTGCACCACTATGTCGGGCTTGGCGAAGGCATTTTCGCCCGTACGATTGAAGGCAAAGAACATGTTTCTTTGAAGAAGTACTTTTACGTTTTGCGGCCAGCGATGGCGTTACGTTGGCTTCGTATGAATCCTTGCACGATTCCGCCGATGAATTTCCACGAGCTGATGAGCGGCGTGGACCTGCCGAGCAACCAAGCTGTCCTTATTCAGGACTTGCTTGAGAAAAAACTGGCGTCCCGTGAAATGGGTGAAGCGCCACGTATCCGACAGCTTGAAGAGTTTGTGCTGGCGGAATTTGAGCAGGCTAAGAACCAACCGGCTCAATCTTCTAAGCCCAGCCAACACAGCGTTTCTGAGGCCAATGAACTGTTCAGATCAATCATCAGAGAAACAGTCTGACACTGGCCTTAGCCCAATTCCTTTTGTCGGCTAAGGCGCCTACTGCTCCATAGGCGTACACTCCGAATTCGACGGGTCGAGAATGCGGTCAATCAACCCCCAGGTCAGCGCCTCCTCCGCCGTCATGAAGCGATCGCGGTCGAGGGCGCGCTCAACCTCCTCATAGCTTCGGCCGCAATGCTCGGCGTAGAGGCGCGTCATGCGGCGCTTGGTTTGCATCGTGTTCTCGGCGTGGATGGCGATATCGGAGGCCTGCCCCTGGAACCCGCCCGACGGCTGATGGACCAGCATGTCAGCGTTGGGCAGCGCCGCGCGTTCGCCGGGTTCGCCGGCCATCAGCAGAAACGAGCCCATGGAGCGGGCCGTTCCCATGCACAACGTGTGCACCGGCGCACGAATGTGACGCATGGTGTCATACATCGCCAAGCCGCTGGTCACGACCCCGCCTGGAGAGTTGATATAGAAATACACCGGTTTCTTCGGATTGTCCGCCTCCAGAAACAACAACTGCGCGCAAATCAGCCCTGAGACGGTGTCATTCACCTCGCCATTGAGAAAGATAATCCGCTCACGCAGCAGCCGGGAATAGATGTCGAAGGAACGCTCCACGCGGCCTGACTGTTCGACAACCATGGGGACGAGTTGCATCGCTTCGCTCATGGGCGACCTCCGTTCCTCAAACACTGGGGTGACGCTGGGCGGCTGTCTCAGGCAGCGCGCAGCAGGAACTGGCGATTGCTGTTCGCCGCCGTTATACGTGGCTTGACCCTGGGGTCGGTCAGCTCGTGAATGATCGTGAGCGTAGCGCCCCCGGCAGGGGTGGGCGCGATCTGGAAGGTGACGACGCTTTCCAGAAACGGCGGTTCGTCGTCGCGCATCCGATAGCGAACTTCCTCGCCCGGCGTGATCGACACCGCCTCCTCGTCGACGAGAGCGGCCTTTGGTAGCCATTGCTCCCGATACGCGCTCGAACTGACAGCACGCCACACCTTTTCCGGCGCGGCGTCGAGTTCGTATTCTAGCACCAGCTTTTCCGTCTGCGGTTGGGTGGTCTGGTCGCTCATTGATCCATGTCCTTCAGCATATTTCTCAGCGCCTCGACACGGCCCGGCCAATAACTGCGATATTTCTGCAGCCAGCCAAGGATAAGCGCCAAGCCTTCCGGGTCGACTTCGTAGACGACAAAACGCCCCTGCCGCTCCTCTCGCACCAGCCGCGCCGCGCGCAGTACAGACATGTGCTGCGACATCGCTGGTTGACTAATCGCCATGCCGTCGCGGAGAGCGCTGCCGTTCATGGCGCCGCCCGCCAGTTTTTCGAAGATGGCGCGGCGGGTGGGATCGCCGAGGGCCTTGAAGACGTCGTTCTCGATCATGCCAACACATAAGCGGATACTTATGTGATTCGCAAGCGGCTTGGCGTCACCCGGCTTAAAGATGCAGATATTGCGCGATTTGGTCTGGCGCAGCGGCGGCGGCGGCGGCGTCTCCGCTCCAAGCGACGCGGCCTTTCTCCAGAACGATATTACGGTCGGCGATTTTGGAGAGGGCGGCGAGATTCTTGTCGACCACCAGGATCGCCTCCCCCGCAGCTTTCAGCGCGGCGAGGCAGGTCCAGATTTCACGGCGGATCAGCGGAGCGAGGCCCTCTGTCGCCTCGTCGAGG
>JAHQVS010000257.1 GCA_019634215.1 Paracoccaceae bacterium
CCTGTTCTTCGCGGTCGATCCAGATGTCTGAGACCACACCGGCTTGCTTGCCGTCCCCGGCGATCACTGGCAGATCGCGCGGGTCGCGATCGGCGGAGACCACGGAGAAGTCCGGCATTCGGCGCATCGGTGCGATTTTCAGTTCGTCGAGGTGAGTCAGCAGCGGTTTGTCAATGCGGTTGGCGTAGGCCGAAGGGCCGAATTCGGACAGCATCGGATCGCCCACCGGCTCATACGGCGAGCCTTCCCAAGGGGCGGTGCGTTCGGCCTTCAGCGGGTCGCTGTAGTCCTCTGGATGCGGCGCTTGGACCTCTGTTCCGTCTTGCAGTTTGAAGGTTTTCGGCATCGGCAGCAGCCCGCCAAGCGTTTTGCCGGTGCTCTCAGAGACAACCGGGAAGCCTTCGCGCATGCCCTCACGGTTCAGCCACACGATCAGGCCGAAGAAGAACACCCAGAAGACATACAGTAGCACCAGAGCGAGATCGATATGTTCAGACAGTCCAATCATCATTGCCGTCAACATGGCGCAACCTCCGTTTCATCGCGTTCGGCGGGCCGTTAGAGGCGGCCCGCGATTTCATCTTGCCGGCGTTCAGCCGGGAAATTCCGACAACCCGAATTTCTCCGCTTCGGCTTGTCTGCGGCGTTGATCCTGTGAAAGCCGCGCCAGTGGGCCGATTGCGACCAGGGTGGCGAACAGCAGCAGGATCTCAATGTGGTAGACCACGCTGTAGCCCAGCGCCGGGTCGACGAATTGCGGGCCGAAATCGCCGCGCATCGCTGGGGCGTTGACCAAGTCACGGATCGCGCCGCCGAGAGCGATTGCGCCGCCCATGGCGCTGGCTTGCACCGCCCCCCAGGCGCCGAGCGCCAGCCCGGCTTGGCCGCTGCGTTGCGCCACCGCCGCTTGCTGCTTCGCCAACGCCATCGCCGCGGTCAGCGCGCCGACGGCGAACACGCCGCCGCCGAAACCGATCAGGGTGACGCCGAAGCGGAACAGCATTGCGCTCTCCAACGGCGCGGCGAAGATCAGCGCCGAGAAGCCCGGCATACCGGCCAGCGCGCCGTAGGCTGCTAGGCGGTAGGGGTCAGCGCCCCGGCTGAGAAACCGGGCCGCTAACGCAAATCCGGCCAAGGCGCCCCCTGCCTGGAGCGCGGTGAGGGCGGTGGTGGCGCCGACGCCTAGGCCCAGCACTTGCCCGCCATAGGGCTCCAGCAGGACGTCCTGCATGCTGAAGGCGGCTGTGCCGAGGCCAACCGCCAGCAGCACCCGTCCGACCGGGCCGGAATTGGCGAAGCTGGCCCAAGCTTCTGCGAAGCGCGGGCGTGGACGAGTAGGCGAGGTCAGGGCCGGGTCGCGGACCTCTTGCCCCCAGAGGGCGATCAGATTGAGCACCAGCGTCAGCGCCGCCGCGCCTTGCACCAGTTGGATCAGCCGCAACTGGCTGAAGTCCGACAGCAGCAGACCGAAAGCGAGGGCGCTGATCGCCATGCCGACCAACAGCATCACATAGAGCAGCGCCACAACACGCGGCCGGGCTTCCTCTGGCGCGATGTCGGTGGCGAGCGCGAGGCCGGCGGTCTGCACCGTATGCATGCCTGCGCCGACCATCAGAAAGGCGAGGCAACCCGCCGCCGGGCCGACCCAGTAGGGGCCTGTGGTGTCGCCGGACATCAGGATCAGCGCGAATGGCATGATCGCCAGTCCGCCGAATTGCAGCAGTGAGCCGAACCAGAGATATGGCGTGCGGCGCCAGCCGAGAATTGACTTATGCTCATCCGATCGGAAGCCGATCAACGCCCGCAACGGGGCCGAGACCAGCGGCAGCGCCACAACCAGCGACACCAGCCAGCTCGACACCCCCATCTCGACGATCATCACCCGGTTCAACGTGCCGGTCAGCAGCACCGCCGCCATGCCGACCGAGACTTGAAAAAGCGACAGCCTTAGCAGCCGCTTCAACGGCAAATCATCGCTGGCGGCGTCCAGGAACGGCATCAGATGCGGGCCGAGTCGGCTCAGCTCTTGCAACGCCGCCACCGCTGGGCTGGGCGCGTCCGCCGTGGATGTCGCCTTCACCTCGCTCATCGCCGCGCCGCCCGCATGGCTTGGCTGACATAGAAGCCGTTGGAAATCCGCTCCGAACCTTCCAGCGCCCAATCCGCGAGATCGGGGCTCTCAGCAAAACGGCGGCGCAAGGTCGTCTCTCGCACCGGTGCGATCTGGGGCGCGCGGTCGCTGCGGGGAAAGACTTTCCCCACCGCATGCATAACGCTCAAGGCGGGTGTACGCGGGGCGACAGTGAATAGGATCGAGCGTTCCGCCCGCGCCGCCAATTGCCGCAAAGCCCCGACGATGTCGTCCGCGCCGTAATGGATCAAGCTGTCCATGGCGACGACATGGTCGAAGCGGCCATGGGCGGGGTCGAGCATGTCGCCGACCTCGAAGCGGACCGAACCTTTGGTGGGCGTCTCTGCGGCGCGTTCCCGCGCCAGATCGACCAGTGAACCGGCGACGTCAACCGCCACCACCTCGGCTCCGCGTTCCGCCGCCGCGACCGCGAACTGGCCGGCGCCGCACCCAGCGTCCAACACACGCGCGCCACTGAGGTCTTCCGGCAGCCAGGACAGCAGCCGCGCCCGCATGGCGTCGCGTCCGGCGCGCACCGTCGCCCTGATCCGGCTGACCGGGGCTTCCGAGGTGAGGCGGGCCCAGGCCTCCGACGCGGTGCGGTCGAAGTAAGTCTCCAACTGGCCGCGCTTGGCCCGATAGCTTGCCGTGGCGAGGGTGTCGCAGCTCGGATCGGGCATAGGTGTGGTCTCGCCTCCCATGCTCAATCGAAGCCTAACAGTTCGAAGATGTCGCGGTCCTTCATCGGGCTTGGCGCCAGCGGCTCGGTGCCGTTCCAGAGGGTTTCCGCCAGGCGGATATATTCCTTTTGCACCGCGACGATGTCTTCGACCGGGTCCATCTCGAACAGGGTGCACTTCTTCAGCCGTGAGCGGCGGATGGCGTCAAGGTCGGGCAGATGCGCGATCCGCTTGAAGCCAACGGTCTGACAGTAACGATCGACCTCATCAGTTTCGCGGCTGCGGTTGGCGACGCAGCCCGCCAGCCGTACGCTGTAATTCTTCGCCTTGGCCTGGACGGCGGCGACGATGCGGTTCATGGCGTAGATCGAGTCGAAGTCGTTGGCGGTGACGATCACCGCCCTGTCGGCGTGCTGCAACGGGGCGGCGAAGCCGCCGCAGACCACGTCGCCCAGCACGTCGAAAATCACCACGTCGGTGTCGTCGAGCAGGTGATGTTCTTTCAACAGCTTCACTGTCTGACCGACGACATAGCCGCCGCATCCGGTGCCGGCGGGCGGTCCGCCCGCCTCGACGCACATCACGCCGTTATAACCCTCATAAACGAAATCTTCGGCGCGCAGCTCCTCCGAGTGGAAGTTCACGCTCTCCAGCACGTCGATCACCGTTGGCATCAGCTTTTTGGTGAGGGTGAACGTGCTGTCATGTTTCGGGTCGCAGCCGATTTGCAGCACCCGTTTGCCCAGCTTTGAGAACGCAGCTGACAGGTTTGAGGAAGTGGTGGACTTGCCAATGCCGCCTTTGCCGTAGACCGAGAACACCTTGGCGCCCTCGATCTTCATCTTCGGGTCCATACGCACCTGGACGCTGCCGTCGCCATCTTCACGGCGGGAGCGGCGCAGAACCGGCGGCGGGGCGGCGGGTTTGTCGAGCGGTGCCATGTTGTCTCGTTCCTATTCTCGCCGGAGGGGTCAGGCTGCGGCTGATTTGGCGGCGGGGGCGGTGTTTCGTTCTGGGAGGATGCCCTCTAGCCGGTCCTCCAACTCGTCGCCGGCGCGGCGGAGGGCTTCCAGGGTTTCGGCGTCGGGCTCCCAGTAACGCCGTTCATGCGCCTCGATCAGGCGGTTGGCGACGCGGGCGGAAGCTTTTGGATTCAGGGAGGCGAGGCGCTCACGCATGTCGTCGTCGAGCACAAAGGTTTGGGTGATTTGCTGGTAAACCCATGGCGCGACTTGGCCCGTGGTGGCGGACCAGCCCATGGTGTTGGTGACATGCGCCTCGATCTGGCGGACGCCTTCATACCCGTGTGACAGCATCCCCTCATACCATTTCGGGTTCAGCGTGCGGGTGCGGGTCTCCAGCGCGACTTGTTCGGCTAAGGTGCGGACCTTGCCCTCGCCCCGGGTCTGGTCTCCGATATAGACTGGTATCTCGGCAGTATCCTCTGCAGTGCCGGGGCGGTTGTTCGATGTGCGGGTCTTCGCGCGCCGCACCGCACGGCTGACGCCGCCGAGGGTGTCGAAATAATGGTCGATGGTGGTGACGCCCAGCTCGACGCTGTCGAGGTTCTGATAGGCGAGATCGACGGTCGCCAGAGTCGCTTCTAGCAAAGCTGGTTGCGCGGCGGGTTTGCCAGAACGGCCATAAGCGAAGCATTTGCGCCTGGCGTAGGCGTCTGCCAGTTCGTCCTCTTCGCCCCAGGCGCCGCTGTCGATCAGGTGGTTGACGTTGGAGCCATAGGCGCCGTCGGCGTTGGAGTAGACCCGCAGCGCCGCCGTCTCCAGGTCGCAAGCGGTCTCCGCCATATGCGCGAGGGCCTGGGCGCGAACCGGGTTTTGATCCTCCGGCTCCTCGGCTGTCGCGGCGAGGTAGGCGGCTTCGGCAAGCAAGGCTGTTTGCAGCGGTAGCAGGTCGCGGAAGATGCCGGAAAGGGTGATGACCACATCGATGCGTGGGCGGCCCAATTCCTCCAGGGAGATCAGCTCCGCGCCGCAGACGCGGCCATAGCTGTCAATGCGCGGCTTGGCCCCAAGCAGCGCCAGCGCTTGGCCGATCGGCGCGCCTTCGGTTTTGAGCGTGTCAGTGCCCCAGAGCACCAGGGCGACTCGCTTCGGGGCGGCGCCGGAGGTTTCGATATGACGCTCAATCAGCCGGTCGGCTTGTCTCGCGCCATCCGTGAGGGCGAAGGCGGAAGGCAGGCGGAACGGGTCGAAGCCGTGGATGTTGCGGCCGGTGGGCAGCGCGTCGGGCGTGCGCAGCAGATCGCCGCCGGGGGCGGGACGGATGAACCCGGCGTCGAGGGCGTGGAGCAGGGCCGGGGTCTCCGGGTCGTCGGCGAGATGACGGGCCGTATGGGCGAGGCGCTCCAGCAGTTTCAGTTGCGCGCCGTCAGGATCGGAGACGCCCTGTAGCGCCTCTGCCGGGCTGTCGCCCTCGGCGAGCTTGCGCAGGGA
>JAHQVS010000027.1 GCA_019634215.1 Paracoccaceae bacterium
CCGCCGCCGTTCAGGGTGTCATCGCCCTCGCCGCCGCTTAACCGGTCATCCCCAGCCGCACCGGCAAGAAGATCATCACCGTTGTCGCCTGAGATGTCGTCATTTTCCGCCTGCCCTACGATGATGTCGCGACCACCACCGCCGTGAATGGTGTCGTCACCACTCTCACCGCTTAGAATATGGTCTTGGCCTGAGCTAAAGATCACATCGTCGCTCAATCAGCCGAAAGCGTTTTCGATACTGACTAATGTGTCTCAATATTCATCCTTTTTAAGCATGAATATCTTAATACAACTTGATCTCCATTGGCCAAGACGCGCCGCAATAGATAGCTTTTTAAAGCCGGCACCCGCCCATAAGCTGCTCCAGCCCCCTTCACAGCCTGCACTCCGCCGCCAACCATCTTCCCCTCCGAGGCCAACCGCTCTAACAGGGCGCGTATCGGAATAGCTCAGGCATTGTTCGGAAAGGGACCAAAATGTCGAAGATCAAAGTCGAGAACCCTGTCGTTGAATTAGACGGCGACGAAATGACCCGGATCATCTGGGACTTTATCAAGCAGAAGCTGGTCCTGCCCTATCTCGACATTGATCTGAAATATTACGATCTCGGCATTGAGGAGCGTGACCGCACCGACGACCAGATCACCGTCGACGCCGCCAACGCTATCAAGCAGCACGGCGTCGGGGTGAAATGCGCCACCATCACTCCGGACGAAGACCGGGTCGAGGAGTTTGGCCTCAAGCGGATGTACCGCTCGCCGAACGGCACCATCCGCAACATCCTCGGCGGGGTGATCTTCCGCGAGCCGATCATCTGCAAAAACGTGCCACGCCTTGTGCCAGGGTGGACCCAACCAATCGTCGTCGGCCGCCATGCCTTCGGCGACCAATACCGCGCCACCGATTTCTTGTTCCCCGGCGCCGGTACGCTCACGATCAAATTCGTTGGCGAGGACGGCCAGACCATCGAGCGGGAGGTGTTCCAGGCCCCAGGCTCCGGCGTCACCATGGCGATGTACAACCTCGACCAGTCGATTATCGACTTCGCCCGCGCCTCAATGAACTACGGCCTCGCACGAGGCTTTCCGGTGTATCTATCGACCAAGAACACCATCCTGAAAGCCTATGACGGCCGCTTCAAGGACCTGTTCCAGAAGGTCTATGAGGAAGAATTCGAAGATAAGTTCAAGGATGCCGGCATTCTCTACGAGCACCGCCTGATCGACGACATGGTCGCCTGCGCCATGAAATGGAACGGCGGTTATGTCTGGGCCTGTAAAAACTATGATGGCGACGTTCAGTCCGACACCGTCGCCCAAGGCTTCGGGTCGCTCGGCCTTATGACATCTGCGCTGATGACGCCGGATGGCAAGGTCGTCGAGTCTGAGGCGGCGCATGGCACTGTCACCCGCCACTACCGCCAGCACCAGAAGGGTGAGCAGACCTCCACTAACTCGATCGCCTCGATCTTCGCTTGGACCGGCGGCCTGAAGCACCGCGCCAAGCTCGACGACAACACCGCGTTGAAAACCTTTGCCGAAACCCTGGAGAAGGTGGTGGTGCAGACCGTCGAAACTGGCGATATGACCAAGGATCTGGCCCTGCTGGTTGGCCCAGACCAGAAATGGCTCACCACCATGGGCTTTCTGGAGAAGGTCGACGAGAATCTCAACAAAGCGCTGCCGGGCTGAGCATCAGAGGGTTGGCGGGGCGGGCGATGTCCGCCCCACGCTCCTCGCTTGTCAAAATACAAGACTCAACAAATGGCCCCATACGAGTGATACGAACGGCTCAGGTGATTCAACCTATTGATCCTAAAAACAGTTTTAGCCCCCTTTAAAGTCGTCACGAATTTTCCGAAATTACCGATGACATCTTGGTGAATCAGTCGAATATCGGATGGGGGAAATTCGTGATCGATCGTCGTGTTTTCATCGCTAGTACGGCCGCCACACTCGCAGCGCCATGCACCGCCTTCTCGCAAACTTCTGAGTTCGGCCATTTCTTAGGTGAGTTTGTTGGTCGCTTCGTTGGTGGTCAAACTGCCATTGTAGAGAAACCGCTTACTTTCGTCGGCCCGAACGGCCAAGCTTGGGAGGCGCCGGCAGGAATTGAGGTCAACGGCGCCTCCATCCCAAGGGTGCTGTGGTCGCTGGTCGGCAGCCCGTTCGGTGGGGATTATCTGCGCGCCTCCGTGGTGCATGATCATTACTGCGTGACCATGGAGCGCAACTGGCGCGACACCCATCTGGCCTTTTATAATGGTTGCCGCGCCGATGGCCTCTCAAAAACTTATGCGAACTTGCTCTATATGGGCGTTATGCGGTTCGGGCCGCGTTGGCGGCCAGGGCGCGGCCTCACTGGCGCCGACGGGCGTCCCCGTCGCCGGGAGCCCGCCTTCAACCAACAAGAATTCGACGAATTGAAGAATTGGCTGGAGGATGGCGACCGCAGCATCGAGGACATCGAGGCGAGGTTAAACTCCTGATCTTCCTCCCACTCTGCATCGTATTCAGAAGGGAGACATCGCATGTTTCCGTGTTGCTTACCCTCCGTCCGCTGGCTCGCCATACTCGGGCTGACGCTTTTACTGGGCCTGCCGGCCAAGGCGCAGGATCATAGCCGAATTTATTCACCTGAAGAGCTTCAGGCGGACGCTGAACGCTTATCCCGCCCCATCAATCGCCTAAATGAAATTTTCCAAGATTTTTTCACGACCGAGGAAAAGGCGGCGCTGAAGAATCTCGTCATCGAGTTTCCGCAGCCGCAAAAAGGCGATCCAGCGCTCAACTTCTACGCCTTCAGTGATTTCGGAGAGAAGGTCGTCGTCTTGCCGCTGATGTCGCTCAAGATGCTGGAGGATGTCACCACCGCTTACGCCTACCTGCTCTCCAGCGGGCTTTCACCAGGAACGATCGACCTCTATTTCACGATGCTCAGCCGTGAAGACCCGGGCAGCTTCCCTGGAGGGCGATACCCGGCGCTGCTGCCAACACTCGGCGTCCCCGCAGACGCCTGGAAGCACCCACCAGTGGATGATCTATCACTCCGGTTAAGGAATGAGGCCTTCGCTTTCGTGTTCCTGCATGAGCTAGGGCATATCGTCTTGAAGCATAAGAGCTATGAAGACATTTCCACTAGCGAAGCTTTGACGGACGAGATCGCCGCCGATCGTTTTGCATTAGACATGCTGGAGCGAACCAAAACTCCAGCGCTCGGCGCCGCGCTTCTGTTTACGGCGCAAGCTTTTTCATTGCCGAACCGAGGGCAGTTCGACAGCGACCGAGCCTGGATTGACTTCCAGCATAAGAAAAACACCCATCCGATCACCACAGACCGCCTGCGATCCTTCTCCGACTATGTATCGAATAAACTGAGTAAAACTCGGACAGCCGAAAGTGAGATGTGGCGGTTCATTGGCTCAGGTGTGAATGAGATTGCTAACAATCTCGATGATCCCGAGATGCAGAAATGCATGGCGGCAATCCGTGATAACGGGACCTTGGATGACCTGGCCCCTAGGTCAGGCGTCGCGATTTCCTTGTTCGAAAAACTGTGCTTATGACCGTAAATACTGACAAAAAAGCCGTCTCAGCGACCACCTGTATCGAGAGCCCGCTCGGCCTGATTTCAATTTGCGAAGATGCAGGCGCTCTTACGCGCCTGACGTGGCCTTGTTCGGATGAGATAAACCTACCAGCAACACCTTTGCTCCGCGCGGCAGTCGAGCAGCTTACAGCCTATTTCGCCGGCGAACTCACATCATTTGCTCTGCCACTCAAACCGAAGGGCTCGCCGTTCGAGCAAGCAGTGTGGGCGGAGATGCTGGCCATCCCTCTCGGCGAAACCCGATCCTACGGTGAGATCGCCAAGGCGCTTGGCTCAGCCGCACAGCCGGTGGGGAATGCATGCGGCGCCAACCCGATCCCGATCCTGATCCCCTGCCACCGCATCCTAGGCGCAAGCGGGCTAGGCGGCTTTTCCGCCTCTGGCGGGGTCGAAGACAAGGTCTGGCTGCTCCGCCATGAGGGCGCGGCGGGGTTGTTAATTTAGCGGCCACTCCCCCTTACGACGATGATGGCGCTTGCCTCATAGAGTTTTCCAGCATACTTTGCATTGCAAAGCTAACTGATTTAGGAAGTTTCTATGAGACGTATGGTCCACCAAGCCTTTGCAACCGCTCAGTTTCTTACCCGGCTATCTCAACCTAACCACTCAAGCACGCCTCAACCCGAGAGCGCTCATCCTGCCATCTCCCTCTTTTTGCCCAAAAGCTTTGCTATGCAAAGCAAATTCCAAATACGAGTTGTAATCGATAAAGAGCGCTCCCCCTTGGCGGAGGCAGATCTGACCAGCTCAGACAACCCCACAACGATAGCGACCGGCACAAACCTCCACCGTGAGGGCTAAAGTGATGCGTATTGTGCTGGTCAATATTCCACATCCCGCCATCGGCAGCCGCATACCGGACGATCACCTCCCCCCGCTCGGACTGCTCGCCGTCGGCGGGCCGTTGCTGGACGACGGCCACCAGGTCCACCTCATTGACGGTGAACTTGGGCCGGCGCCACTGCCGTCTCTGGTCGAGGAGATTGTCCGCCTCAAACCGAACGCTGTCCTGTTCGGGCATTCCGGCTCCACCTCTGGGCACCCCATCATCGCGCACGTATCAGCAGCGGTCTCGATGGCGGCGCCCTGCGTCAAAATCATCTATGGCGGTGTATTCCCCAGCTACCATTGGCGGGAGATTCTCCAACAAGAGCCGCATGTTGACGCCATCGTCCGTGGTGAAGGTGAGGAAACCGCGCGGCAACTGATCCGCGCCTTGCAAGGCGGAACAGACCTCCAAACAGTACGGGGAATCGCCTATCAGAGCGCTGAGGGGCCGAAGGCGACCCAACCCGCGCCAGTGATCCATAACCTCGACGCCTATCGCATCGGCTGGGAGCTAATCGACCACACACGCTACAGTTACTGGGGCGGCATGCGCGCCGTGGTGGCGCAATTCTCGCGCGGGTGCCCGCATCAATGCACCTATTGCGGCCAGCGTGGGTTCTGGACCCGCTGGCGCCACCGCGATCCTGTCCTGTTCGCCAAAGAACTGGCCCGCCTCCACCGCGAGCAGGGCGTGGAGCTGATCAATTTCGCCGACGAGAACCCAACCACCTCGCGCAAGGCGTGGCGCGCGTTTCTGGAGGCCCTGATCGCCGAAAACGTCAACCTCACCCTGATCGGCACCACCCGGGCCGGAGACATCGTGCGCGACGCTGATATCCTACACCTCTACCGCAAGGCTGGCTGGACCCGATTTCTGCTGGGCTTAGACGCCGTCGACAGCGCCACGCTGTCGCGGGTGCGCAAGGGCGCCACCGCCGCGATCGACGCTGAAGCCATCCGGCTGCTACGCCAGCATGAGATTATCTCTCTCGCCAGTTGGGTCGTGGGCTTTGAGGAGGAGACTGACAGGGATTATTGGCGCGGGCTGCGGCAACTGCTGGCCTATGACCCGGATCAGATCCAGATGATGTACGCCACCCCGCATCGCTGGACGCCCTATTACCGGGAGGAAAGCCGTCGCCGCGTTATCCAACTCGACCGCTCAAAATGGGACTATAAGCATCAGGTGCTTGCGACGCGGCATATGCCGGCATGGCGGGTCATACTATGGTTCAAGACGATAGAAGCCATCCTACAGGGCCGCCCCAAAGCGCTCTACCGGACTTATCTGCATCCAGCCGCGCATATCCGACGCGGGATGCGCTGGTATTCCCGGATGGGTCGGCGGGTATGGCCCTATGAAATCCTGAACTTTCTGCGCGACCCGATCGCACGCAACGGCCCTACGCTGAGCGCCTTCTGGGGCGCGCCGCAGGATCATTCCGAGCAGGCCATGAGCCCTAGGCCGCACCGAGAACCGCCCGACCCCGCCTCTGCGTCCCACAGGAAACAGCAGCCAGAACCGCCCCCGCACAGCGCCATCATCAATGGCGCCCGGCCGCATTGAGCAAGGCGGCGTAAACTCGACCGCCGCTTGCTGCGGCGGTCGAGAGGGTGGCGCATTAGGTGATGTGCGCGCCCTTGGTCTCCACATAGACGGCGTAAAGTGATTGGCTCGCGGTCATAAAGAGCAGGTTGCGCTTGGTGCCGCCGAAGCAAACGTTGGAGCAGATCTCAGGCAGCCGGATCTGACCGATGCGGTCGCCATCGGGGGCGAAAATATGGACGCCGTCATAGCCGTCGCCAACCCAGCCCGCCGACGACCAGATATTGCCTTCTTCATCGCAGCGGATGCCGTCGGCGAAACCCGTCTTGCCCTCGTACTCCATCGACGCGAACTGGCGGCCTTTTTTGATCTTCGTTCCGTCAATATCGAACGCCCAGATTTGGCTGGTCGCCTCCTCATAATGCGAGACGCCGGTGTCAGCGACAAACAGCGTCTTGTAATCATGGCTAAAGCACAGCCCGTTGGGCTTAAATGGCTCCTCCGTCAGCTTGGTGATTTCGCCGCTCTGCCCGTCGATACGGTATACTGCCTCTTTGCGCACCGGTTGCGGAGAGCCGGTATCGAGGCGATTGCCTTCATAGTTCATCAGGCCGCCATAGCCTGGGTCGGTGAACCAGATCGACCCGTCCTCAGGGTGCACGACGGCGTCGTTGGGGGCGTTGAAACCTTCGCCCTCGAACTCCTTGGCCAACACCGTGACCGTGCCGTCATACTCATAGCGCACCACCTGACGCGGGCCGTGTTGGCAAGAGATCTGCCGGCCCTGAAAGTCGAAGGTGTTGCCGTTGGAGTTGCCTGCCGGCGAACGAAACCGCCGGGAGACATGGCCGTCCTCCTCAATCCACCGCAATTGCTCGTCGCCAGGGATGTCCGACCAGATCAGATAACGGCCGACGCCGTTCCAGGCCGGCCCCTCGGCCCAGAGAGTGCCGGTGTAAAGCCGCTGAATAGGGGTGTTGCCGAGCTTTGCCTTGAATCGTGGGTCAAGCGAGATGATGTCCGGGTCGGGATATCGCACCGGCGCGGCGTTGGGCCCAAAATCCCGAGCGGAGGCGACGCCGCCGACGCTAACCCCCGCCGCAACCCCGGCGGCGCCAACGAGAAAGCCGCGTCGATTCAATGTGCAAACGCTGTCTTCACCAGTTTGATGTTTTTGTCTTGATTGCATGATTTAGTCCTCCCTGTGAGGCCGAGCATCTTTCTGAGCTCAGTCGCCCCGGGGAATAATAGCATGATTAACGGGAAAATGAGACGACGCACGCATGTCTGACGCTTGGGCGTCTCACCGAATTGGGGGAATTTTCCATGAGTCTTGAAACCACCGCGCCGTTGGTCTCGGAGCAAGACGGGTTTGCCGATCTAGGCGCACTGACCGACGCCCACGCCGACGCCACGCCGCCGGACAACATGCCCTCAGCCGCTTTAACAGCGCTGTGGGAGTCGGAGGGCCGAATTCTCTGCCAACGTCGGGACGATAAGCCGGGCGTGCTGTATCGCGGCACTTGGTCGATCTTCGGCGGTGGGGTGGAGCCGGGGGAGACCCGGCGCGAGGCCGGGGTGCGCGAGTTGGAGGAGGAGACGGGGCTGCGGCTGGCGCTGGAGAACCTGCTCCCATTTCGGCGTTTCCTCAGCCCGTTTGGCAAGGAGATCAACGTGTTCCGCGCCCGCCGGAGAGTGGCTCCGGAGGAGATCTCTCTGCGCGAGGGCGCGGGCTTTGGGTTTCTGACCCGCGCTCAGATCGAAACCTACCGCTTTATTCCCTATGTCGGCGAAGCTCTGAGAGCGCATTTCGACGCCCCGCTGGAGTGATGGCGAACAAAGCCGCTGAAACACCCGCTATTCAGCTCAATACTGCGATGTATTGAGCCGAACAATCTTAGCCCAAAAGGGCGATCACCACTCAATTGGCGTCCGCCCAGCCTGCTTTAAATAGTCATTGGCCTTTGAGAAATGCTGGTTGCCGAAAAAGCCTCGTCTTGCGGACAGCGGAGATGGGTGAGGGGATTGGAGAATTAAATTATCATCCTCCTTGATGAAGTCGGCCTTTTTCTGCGCGTAACTACCCCACAGCATATAGACGATATGCTGTCTTTCCGCCCCAAGCTGGCGAATAACCGCGTCCGTGAAGTGCTCCCATCCTTTTTTCTGATGTGAGCCGGCTTGATGCGCCCGCACGGTCAGAGTTGCGTTGAGCAATAGAACACCCTGCTCCGCCCATCGCTCCAACGAGCCATGAGAGGGCGCATCAACGCCCAAATCGCTTTTGATCTCTTTGAAGATATTCTTCAGCGAAGGCGGAACACGTACATCCTCACGGACGGAAAAACACAACCCATTCGCCTGACCTGGACCGTGGTAAGGGTCTTGGCCCAAGATCACTACCTTCACATCGTCATAAGCGCATTTATTGAAGGCGTTGAATATTTCTGATTTCGGCGGATAGATTTCGGCTGCTTGATATTCTGCTTCGACAAATTCCGATAATTTTTTGTAATAATCTTTTTTGAATTCAGCTTCCAAAATAGGACGCCAGCTTGCAGAAAATTCTAAGCTCATCGCTTCTGAGGCCTCGTATTTAATATTTTATCGTTCTCAGCGACCATCGGTTACTGTAAAGGCCGCCATTAGGTGAACATGGCTAATGATGTCAGGCCCGACAAGATGTTACGCTCGCTTGATCGTCTCAGCATAGAGGGCCGCCACGGCGCAGGAGGCCAGCCGCGCCTTGTCGTCGTCGGCGCGGCTGGTGAGGATGATCGGGCATTGCGCGCCAAGCGCGACGCCGCCGGCCTCGGCGTGGGAGATGAAGGTCAACTCCTTGGCCAGGATATTTCCCGCCTCCAGATTTGGGGCCACCAGAATATCCGCCCGACCCGCAACCAGTGATTTAATCCCCTTGGCGCGCGCCGCGTCGAGGTCAACGGCGTTGTCCATCGCCAAAGGGCCGTCGACCAACCCGCCGGTGATCCGCCCTTGTGCGGCCATTTCCGTCAGGGCGGCGGCGTCGAGGGTGGAGGGGATTCTGGGCGTGACCGTCTCTACCGCTGACAGCACTGCAACTTTCGGCTGCTCAACGCCCAAGGCATGGGCGAGGCCGATAGCGTTTTGGATGATATCGACCTTGTCCTCCAAGCTCGGCGCGATGTTGATGGCGGCGTCCGTAACCAACAGCAGATGATTGAGGCCAGGGACGTCCATCACGAACACATGGCTTAACCGGCGCGCCGTGCGCAGGCCGCCGTCGCGCTTCAACACCGGCGCCAACAGTTGATCCGTGTGCAGCCGGCCCTTCATCAGCGCCTTCGCCCGCCCCTCCGCGACCAACGCGACGCCATGGGCGGCCGCCGCGTCATGATCGGGAATATGGATGATCTGGACGCCGGAGAGGGGTTCGCCGATTGCTATCGCCGCTGCTTCGATCTTGGCTTGGTCGCCGACCAGGATCGGCGCAATCAGGGTATGCTTCGCCGCCAGCAGCGCGCCGCCCAGCGAGTTTTCGCCTTCAGGCGCGATCACAGCCGTTGGAATCGGCGGCAACGGCTCGGCGAGGGCGATCAGCCGGTCGAAATGAACATGTCGCTGCACAGTCAGCCCGGGCACATCGTCCAGATCGAAGGTCTCCTTCCCCGCCGGGGCGACCACCTCCGCCACACCCTCGGCGACCTTGGTCCCGTCGCCGCGCTCCACCCAGGTCTCGAACCGGGCGAGACGGTCCGGCCGTTTCTCAATCAAGCGCACCCGGGCGATCAACTTGTCCCCGGCATGGGCGCGGTCGAGGAAATGCAGGCTCTGATTGCGATAGAGCGTGCCCGGCCCCGGCAAGATGTTGCCAAGCACGGCGGAGATCAGCGATGCGATCCACATCGACGGCGCCACCGCTTCTGGCGCGCCATCCCCGTCGCCGTCGATCTTGGGCAGGTGCATCGGGTTCAGATTGCCGGAGGCGTGGGCGAAGACATAGAGGTCATCAGCGACGCAGAGCCGCTCCAACCGCGCCTCGGCGCCGATCTGAAGCTCGTCCCAGGTGGTGTTGGTGTAGGCGTTCATGACCGGCGCTCCCCCAGATTGCGCAACGGGATGAGCTGCTGTTTACACTATCCGAGGCACAGACGCTCCTGACCCGGATCAACGACAGGCTTAATTTTTCGCCAGCCGCCGCAAGGCCGATTTGATCAACGTGGCGGCGTCGCCGGTCTCCCCCGCTTCATCGGCGGCCTGAGCCGCTTGCGCCACCGCGCTGGCGGCCTCGTGGGAGGGGTAGCCGAGATTAACCAGGGCGGAGAGTGCATCCGCCTCTGCAGCTGCCGACAGGGCTGCGTCACTGACGGCTTCGGGCTCGGCCTCAATAAGGTCCGTGTCATCGGCGGGCGCGGCGGCTGATGTTTCGGCGACCGCCTCCACCGGTGCAGTCGCCGCCTTCGCGGCCATCGCGCCGAGCGCCATCACGTTCGGGGCTTTATCCTTCAGCTCATTGGCGATGCGCAGGGCCAGCTTGGGCCCGACGCCGGGGGCGCGCTTAATCGCTGTCGAGTCGCCCAAAGCGATGGCGCGGCTCACCCCTTCAGGCCCAAGCGCCCCCAGGATCGCCAACGACACCTTCGCCCCCACGCCCTGAACCGAGGTCAACAGCCGATGCCACTCCTTCTCCACCAGGGTGGTGAAGCCGAACAGCTGCATCAAATCCTCACGCACCACCATTTCGGTGTAGAGCGCCGTCAATCGGCCAGGGGCAGGCAATGCCGCCAAGGTGCGCGGGGCGCAATAAACGATGTAGCCGACGCCGCTGGCGGTCTCGATCAACGCGTGATCCTCGGCGACGTAGCCGACGCGTCCGCTGAGCTTTCCAATCATTGTTCTTCTCTCACCGTCCTCTGGGCGCCGTCCTTGACGCCCCCTTTGACGCTTGTTTGGCCAGTGCCGAGGCCAAACGCGAGCGGGACCCCGCCTGATAGCCGTGACAAATGGCGATCGCCAGGGCGTCGGCCGCGTCGGCGTTGGCGACCTTCACCCCCGGCAGCAGCACCTTCACCATATGATCAATCTGCGCCTTGTCGGCATGGCCGACGCCGACCACCGCCTTCTTCACCGCGTTCGGCGCGTATTCCGCCACTTCGAGACCTCGTAGCGCCGGCACCAACAGCGCGATCCCGCGCGCCTGACCGAGCTTCAGGGTGCCGGCGGCGTCCTTATTAACGAAAGTGTTCTCAACGGCGGCGGCGGCGGGTTTGTAGGCCTCCATCACCTCGGTCAGTTGCCGGTACAGCGAGGCCAGCCGCGCGGCCAATTCGGTCCCCTCGGAGGCGCAGACGCCGTTGGCGACATGAGAGAGCCGCACCCCGTCGGTTTCGATCACCCCCCAACCGGTGCGCCTTAGGCCCGGGTCCACGCCGATCACCCGCATCGTCTCGATCCTCCGTCGCCATCTGAGCGAGACGCTATCATCGCCAGGGCGGCGGCGTCATCCATTGCCCCGTTGTGAAACAAGATTCTCCGGGACGCCATAAGGCCGTCCTCGCGCTAGACAAATATGCGCTCCCAGCCTTCACAAGCGCTCACTCTCGGCGCGAGCGACGCCTTGGGGACGCGGGCAAAGGCCAAAATAGCCACCGACTCCCACTCATCCTACTCAATGCAGTTTTCGCGTCACCGGACTGACGCCCCGCACCGAAAAAACCGGCCGATCCATCAAAAGCCAACGAGCCGTGCAATCGTGCTTCGCCCCGCCCACGCCACGCAATATTCACGCAAAGCGTCGTTTTTGGATGATGTTCCGTCGCCGATGCTCCAGGGGCCTCGGAGCCATGCCAAAAACGCATAGCACCCATGACGGAAGCGCATTTGCAAGCAGCCCTCACCGAACTTAAGTCGCTCTGTAGTAAAGGGTTTTATGAAAACACTTGGCCTCAAGGAGAGCAGTGAGATGCATACTGATACGTTGACCACCCCTATCGCTCGCGGCTCCGCGGACGCCGGCTTCTTCGGCTTCATCGGCGGGATCCGCCGTTGGCTGACCTACCGCGAAACCGTCGGAGAGCTGCGCAAACTGTCGCCGCGCCAGCTCCGGGATATCGGCGTTGAAGCGGACGTCGAAGAGTTTGCTTGGAAACTGGCCAGCCGCTGACAGCAGCTTAAATTTGCGCCATCCACGCTGCCAAGCCGCCCCTAGGGGCGGCTTTTTTGTGCATATTTTTCCGGGCGCCTGTTCGGCTCTCAAAACATAGACAAATTCTGCGCCCCATCACTTATGGACGATGGCGAAACAGCCAAAACGGGCGGTCGCGGCCCTATTCCAAGCCGCCCCATCCAAGCAACAGCACTGCTTCCCCCTCCTCCTTGCCTTTTGACGTGGTTTTGGGGCCCGCCAACTGCTTGAGAGGCTCTTTGAGCTTGTGAAGGGCGTCCACTTCCTCCGCCGAGAGCGCAGCGATCAACTCCAGAGTGTCGCGAATATGGGTGTGGTCCTCCGCCATCGTAGCGCGCTGTTTCGGTAGAATTTCGAATAGGATGCCGCGCGCCTCCTCCTTTCGGCTGAGGGCGCACAAAATTTTGGCGTGCAGCCAGTGAGTGCGGGCGGTGTTTGGATGATCCGCGCCGCGCACCCGCGCATCCACGGCGGCGAGCGCCTCAATCTTGGCCAGCGCCTCCTTGCGGCGCCCGACGGCCTCCATCAAGCTCGCCTCCAGCCACCGCGTCGACAGCACATCCGGATGCTCCTCGCCGAAGGCGCGCTCTTGCAGCGGGACCAGCACGGCGACCTTCTCCAGCGCATCCATCGAGAGACCAGCCAAATGCCGCGCGCGAGCCTCCTGATAGCGCAACCTGAGCCCGATCGGCAGGTTCATGAGGCCGCTCTGACGCGCCGCAGCCACACCCCGAGCCAACAGCCGCGTTGCGGTTCGATTGCCACCGCTCTCAAGCAACGCCCGCGCGCGGGTTTGGATGCTGTTGATCAGACGTCCCGCCTCCTTGGGGTCGGAGGGCAAGCGGGCCATCATAGCCCGCTCCTCGGCGGAGATGGTCTCGTCCGTGGCCGAGGACAGCTGCTCCAGCAGCCGCGCGCCCTCGCGGTTCATTGGCTCTAGAAACTCACCGAACCGGACGCCGCTCCGCGCACCGCCGCCCCCCGATGCGGCTTGGATCGGCGTGGCGGCGCTTTGCAGGCGCAATCGCGCCAAGTCCCCCGCAAGCGCCTGCATCTCATCCTGTAGCGCCCCGACACCGGCGTTGACCGCCTGAACGACGGCCTCCAACTGCTCCCGCCGCAGGGTGTCGAGGGCCTCCTCCAAGGTCTTCACGACGCCAGCGGCCTCAGCGGCGGCGCAATCGGCCGCGGCGCGCTGCTCATCCAACCGCCGATACAACGCAGCGCATTCCGCCCTCAAAGACCCGGCGGCGCCGGCCTCAAGCGTCAGCCGTCGCCGCGCCCGCCTGCTGCGCCAGGCGGCATGGGCCCAAAGAATGACAAGTACTGTGATAACCACAGCGGCCATCGCCGCTGTGATCGCATGATGCTCAGGGCTCTGCGCGCGCGCGCCCGCCCAGAACCCAGCGAAAATCGCCCAGGCTTCGTTCATGACGCCCCATCTGATGTCTCTCCAACAGCGTAGATATCCCCCACGCGCGCTTAAGAACATCAGCAGCGCGTAAGCGCGCTAATTTACCGCGCGCCGTAGGGCTAACGTGGTCCAGCCCCGCAGATCCGCGCGATCAAGCGGTGCGAAGCCCCAGGCTCGGTAAGTTCCCGCCACATCAGCCGCTTGGCGCGTCAACAAGCCGGAGAGGATGACCACCCCCCCCGGCGCGATCGATCGCGCGGCGTCCGGGGCGAGGCGCTTCAGCGGACGGGCGAGGATATTCATCAAGATCAGATCGTAACGCCCGCCGCCTCGAATGCGGGCGTGGCGGAAGCCTGGGGCCTGGACCACGGCGGCGCGGCCGCGCAGGCCGTTGGCGGCGAGATTGGCGCGGGCGGTGGCGACGGCCACAGGGTCGAGGTCGCCAGCGATCAGGCGCGGCGCGCCGACCATCCCCGGCCCAGGCTGAGGCAGCCGCGCCGCCCCCATCGCCAAAACGCCGGTTCCGCAGCCGATGTCAGCAACACGCCGCGCCCGCCACCCTCGCTTATGCAGCCGATCGAGCAAGGTCAGACAGCCCTCGGTCGTGCCATGATGGCCGGTGCCGAACGCCATCGCCGCCTCGATCTCCAGC
>JAHQVS010000258.1 GCA_019634215.1 Paracoccaceae bacterium
ACCGGGCTTCTTCTTGCTCTGCCCGCTGCGTTTCTGTTCGGGCTCGTCCTCGAATTTCTGATCTTCAGACACCTCTACGACCGCGATCATCTAGATCAGGTTCTGGCCACCTTCGGCGTGATCCTGTTCCTGAACCAACTCGCGAAGACACTGTTCGGCCCCTCGTCCCTGGTGCTCGACCCGCCGGAGCTCGACGGCTCGATCGAGCTGATCGACGGGCTGCAATACCCGGTTTACCGCTTGGCGATCATCGTCGTCGGTGTCGCGGTGGCGGCGGGGCTGTATCTGCTGGTCACCCGTACCCGCGCGCACCAACATCCACCGCCTGTTCATGATCGTGTTCGGCTTCGGCGCCATGCTCGCCGGATTCGCCGGGGCTTTGGCGGCGCCGATCTACTCCGCCGAGCCGGGGATGGGCGACGATCTGCTGATCGTGGCCTTCGTCGTGATTATCATCGGCGGCGTCGGCTCGATCCGGGGCGCCTTTATCGCCGCGCTGATGGTGGGGCTGACCGACACTCTTGGCCGCTCCATGATCACCGACGGGTTAAAGCTGGCGCTTGACCCGTCCTCCGCCAATCAGATCGGCCCAGCGCTGGCCTCGATGTCGATTTACCTGTTGATGGCGATGGTGCTGTTCTTCCGTCCTGCCGGGCTGTTTCCAGTCAAGGGGGCGGCGTGAAGGACGCCGCCGCCCCGCTTGCGGCTCCCCATGCCGACGCCGCCGGGCCTCTGCGCCGAGCTGCGCCCGCGCTGGTCCTGTTTGCGTTTCTCGCCTTGATCCCGGCGCTCGCCGAGGTGTGGGGTGGCGGCTATCTGACCTCGTTGGCGATGCGGGCGATGATCCTGGCCTTGGCCGCGTCAGCGCTCGATCTGCTGATTGGCCGCGCCGGCCTCGTCAGCTTCGGCCACGCCGCCTATGTCGGCCTTGGCGCCTATGTCACCGGCATTTTTATCACCGAGGGGATGGCGAGCGTCGCCCTGATCCTGCCTGCCGTGATCATCTCTTGCGCCCTATTCGCCTTCATCACCGGCGCGATCTCGCTGCGCACGTCAGGCGTCTCCTTCATCATGATCACGCTCGCCTTCGGCCAAATGCTGTATTTCGGCGCCAGCTCGCTCTCCGCCTATGGCGCCGACGACGGCCTGACCCTATGGGAGCGGGCGGACGTATTCGGAACCGGCCTTCTCTATGACAACCTGGGCCTGTTCTACACACTGTTGCTGACGCTGATCGCCGCCCACGTGGCGGCATCCGCGCTGGCGGCCTCGCGTTTCGGGCGGGTCCTGATCGGCGCCAAGCAGAACGCCGAACGGGTGGCCGCGATGGGCTTCGACGTGTTCCGTTACCGCTTAGCGGCCTATGTCATCGCGGGTGTCGTCGCCGGCATTGCCGGTTTCTTCCTCGCCAATCAAGCCGAGTTCGTCAGCCCCGCCTATATGAGCTGGCAGCGCTCTGGCGATCTGATCATCATCGTCGTGCTCGGCGGCATGGGAACTCGTTCCGGCGCGCTGCTTGGCGCAATCGCCTTCGTGGCGCTGGAGGAGGGGCTCTCCAGCCTCACCCATGACTGGCGGCTGATCTTCGGCCCTCTGCTGATCCTGGCGGCGTTGACCGCCAAGCGCGGCATCGCCGGTTTGGTCGACGCCCCGGAGGCGCGGAGATGACGACGTTGTTGATGGTAGAGCATCTGAAGAAAAAATTCGGCGCCCTGGTCGCCACCGATGATGTCTCGCTCAGCTTAAACCCCGGTGAATGCCACGCCGTGATTGGCCCTAACGGCGCTGGCAAGACCACGCTGATCCATCAACTTTCCGGTAAGCTCACCCCGGACTCTGGCCGGATCATCTTCAACGGCGCGGATGTCACATCAGTCCCGCCGCATATCAGGGCGCATGCCGGGTTGATGCGTAGTTTCCAGATCACCAGCCTGATCCCCGGCTTCACCGTGTTGGAGAACGCCGCTCTGGCCGCTCAGGCGCGCGCCGGTTCCAGCTTCCGCTTCTTCCGCCCCGCCGCCCGCGATCAAGCCGTGAATGTCGCCGCCTTAGAGGCGCTCGACGCCGTCGGCCTCGCCGACCGCGCCGCTGCGATGGCCTCGGAACTCTCCCACGGCGAAAAGCGCGCCCTGGAGTTGGCGGTCGCTCTCGCTGGGCGGCCCAAGGCGCTGCTGCTCGACGAGCCGATGGCCGGGATGGGCCGGGAGGAGAGCAGGGCGCTGACGGAAGTCCTCGTCGATCTGCGCCACAGCCTGCCGATCCTGTTGGTTGAGCATGACATGGAGGCGGTGTTCGCCCTCGCCGACCGGATTTCGGTGCTGGTCTATGGCCGCATCGTCGCCAGCGGGACGCCGGACCAAATTCGCGCCGATCCTGTGGTTCGCGACGCCTATCTTGGCGATGAGGCCGATGCAGCGGTCTTATAGCGCGGTAACAGCCTCAAATAGCGCCTAGTTCATCTCTATTTGGGCTGCCGGATGACGCTCTTGGCCTCGCTTCGGCAGCGGTTCGAACAGAACCGCACCTGCTCCCAAACAGCCGCCCATTTCTTCCGCCAAACAAACGGGCGGTTGCATTGGATGCATACTTTCTGCGGTAGATCCGATTTCTTGCGCATCCGGTTGGAGCATGAATTCTTCACCGCGGGCCGGTCTCCAATTTTTAAGTGGGCGGACGCCCTCGTGGCTCTGGGCTGCGTAAATCATGATATGTTATGTTGGAATATTGATTTGTTTGGTTCTTTCCTGCTTTTCGAAGAAGCTTCCTTAACTCGATTTTTAGTAGCCGAATGGCATCCTGTAGGTAAGCCCGGAGGTTTCCATGAAAGTATTTTTACTCACTTTTGACCTGCATAATGAAGATGTCCGTCCATCAATCCTCGCCGAGATCAAAAATTTCCAGTCTTGGGCCAAGCTGACGGAGTCTTCATACACCCTCGTTTCTGAGCGAACCGCTAAAGATCTGATGGACAATCTTTTCTTCCGGCTTTTGGGGGGCGGCGATCAGATGTACATCATTGAGCTCGGCGCTGACTGGCGTGGCAGGGGGCCGAAGGAAGTCATTCAATGGCTGCAGGACCGCTCGCGCTATGCCTGATTGACGCAGACTGCCGGAGCGCCGCTTCTTCAGGCTCTCAAATTTGCTTATAAAATGTGGCTCTAAATTCATCAGCGCTCTCTCGGACAGGTCGAGCAATCAGACCATTTTTAGCAAAAGCCGCCCGAACGCCCCAGCCCTCCGTCGCAACTGTCCAGCTCATAGCATCTGCGCTTGTTTGACGCTTTATACAGCGAACGCGTCCAGCACCAGTGGCCTGATATGTTCTCCATTCAATAGCAGTCGGTTCCTCTGATACGGCGGCAACCCGTGGTCGGTGGCATTGTGGCCACCTCAAAAAACGCCTGAGCGTTGGCTGGGTGAGCTAATCCCGGAGCGTCCGGGCCCTCGGCCCAAGCCACTCCCGCAATCACCAGCGTACTGATCGCGATTATTGGCGATTACGCGCAACCCTACTCTAATCGGCATATCAGCGCCTTTTCTCGGCAGATGCTTCCAGCCGCCCCGCCCTGGGCGCCGCGTCGACACCATAGTCTCTGGCGCGCGCAATGTCGTTCAGGCGTGGTGGCTCCCATGTGATGTTTTTGTGCTGAACGTCCTCGTATGAGAAATGCCCAGTTTCCAGTAATACGCCGTAAACCGCCATGATCCGCTTTAGCGCCAGCTCACGGTTGTAGTTGCTGTCTTCGCTTTGGGATAAAATACTAGCGCGCCCTTCTACAAAGACCTTCCAGTTTCCCTCTCCCCGCCCAATTCGGTTGGCGAAATCAATAACTCTAGCACGATTGGCCCGTGTCAAAGCATGCTTCCCCGATGAAAAGTAGATGATAATCGACGGGTTAGATTTCACTCCATTGATATGACACCGTAGAAGCTCATTAAAAATCGGACTACAGATGTCGCACTTATTCAATTCGGACATGTACTGGAATTTCGTAATTGGAGTTTTCTCTGGCCCTTTCTCATAGAGTTTGACCCATTTGTTCGTAACTTGCTGTAGTCTCTGAGTGTAGTCCATGCCAAAGGAGCGGGAATTGATGGAAATCAGCCAGGCTTTATCGTGACACTCCTGGGTAATCAGGGGATTGTCCTGCCGTGTTAGTTGAAAAACCCCGTCCAGCATTGTGCTCGGGATCGTCGACGGCGGCCTAATCAACTGCTTACCCCCATCTCGGGGCACAATTCCCGCCTTGCCGGTCGGGTCATAGGGATTGAGAATGTCCCGGATGGGTTTTGCGGGCGCTTGTTGATTGACTGTGCCTTGGCTGCGCAATCGTTCGATCAGCGTGAACTGTTCAGCAGCAGTACTCCCGCTGTTCTGCGCGCTCGCCGGCGCTATTGGCTATGGGGGAGGGTGTATGACCACCGCGTCGTTGCTTCGGCTAGAAGGGATTTGCGCCGGATATGGCTCGGCGCACATCCTGTTCGATATCAGCTTCGTGGTCGGCCCAGGCGAGGTGGCGGCGCTGATGGGCCGCAATGGGATGGGCAAGACCACCACGCTGCGCTCGATTATGGGCCTGTTGCGCCCAGCCGCAGGAGAGATTTGGTTCGATGGCCAACGCATTGACGCCGCCCCGCCGCACCGTATCGCCCGAGCGGGCATCGGCTATGTCCCCGAGGGGCGGCAGGTGTTCCCGACCCTCACCGTCGAGGAGAACCTGATCGCCACCGCCCGCGCCGCGTCTGACAACGCCTCCAACCCCGCCGCTCCTGCACGCTGGGATCTCGGCGCCGTCTACGCTCTGTTTCCCCGCCTCAAGGAGCGACGCGGCCACGCCGGGGCGGCGCTCTCCGGCGGCGAGCAGCAGATGCTTGCGATCGCCCGCTCGGTCATGTCGGCGCCCAAGGTGCTGCTGCTCGACGAGCCTTCGCTCGGCCTCGCGCCGCAGGTGGTCGACCAGATCTTCGAGCTGATCGGCGGGTTGCGGAACCGCGGGCTGACCATCCTGCTGGTCGAGCAGAACGTCGAGCTGGCGCTGGACATCGCCGACCGCGGATACGTCCTGGCCAGCGGCGAGATCGTG
>JAHQVS010000259.1 GCA_019634215.1 Paracoccaceae bacterium
GCGGCGTGGGAGGCTGTCACGGCGGCAGGCGGGGCTATGTTGGTCACCGCCGACCATGGGAATTGCGAGATGATGGTCAATCCTGAAACTGGCGAACCACATACGGCGCACACCACCAACTTGGTCCCGGCGTTTCTGGTCGCCGCGCCTGACGCCGGGTTGACAGGCGCGTCCTTACGAGATGGCGGACGCCTCGCCGACATTGCACCCACCTTGCTCGATCTGATGGGAGCGCCGACGCCAACAGCCATGACCGGCAACTCGCTGTTGATTCGCCAAGTATGATCCTCCCGCCCGCCCTCTCACCCTGGAGCATCCGGGCGATATTGACCGCCTCGACGTTGCTCGCGACGCCCGTCGCCGCGCAGCCCGAGACGCTTAACGCGCCAGTGGACACCCCAGCTGCGCCGCAAGAGCTTATCGCCACGCCGCAAGCTGCGCGCGCCGCTGCTGAAGCGGCGGAGCGGCGGGCTGCGCAGGCGCGGCGGGAAGCGGCGGCGCTGGAGAGTGAAAAATCCAAAATGGCCGAAGCCCTGGCGATGCTTGGCCCCAAGATCGTCAACCGAGAATATGCTCTTTCCGAAGCCATTGCGCGGCTTGACGTATTGCACATGGAGCTTGAGGCCGCTCAAACTAGGCTTGCGGCGACCCGGAAGAAACTTCACGCGTTGTTAATCGGCGTGCAGCGCGCCGCACGCGAGCCCACCCCATCTCTGGTGGTCCGTCCAGATCGGCCCGTCGCCGCCGCCCGCAGCGCGCTGCTGCTCCGACGCCTCGGCGTCGAGCTGCAACACACCGCCGCCGCCGCCCGCGCCGATCTCGACCGCATTGCAGCGGCCGAGCAGGAGGTGAGCGTAATCGAGGCTAAGGCCCGCGCGGATTATGCGGCCCTGCGCGCCGCCGAGGCGGATGTGCGGGCGCTCCTGGCGCAAAAACGCGACGCGCAGGCCCAAGCTCAAAATCGGGCGGAAGAAGCCGCCGCTGCGGCAAAGCGCTTCGCTAGGGAGGCGCGGACTCTGTCCGAGCTAGCGCTGGCCCTCGCCGATCCCTCGGCCCCTCGCGCCAGCCCTGACGCTGACGCGCAACCGCCAATGGCCACCTACACCCCGCCGAAGGACGCCGACGCCGCTCAACGTCCCGCAGCGCCACCACGCCTCGCCCCACCGAGCGGCCCGGGCGTGTCGGAACAGCCAGCGTCCCCAACTCCGATAACGCCGCCGGGCGCCATCGCCATAGCGCCGAACCTTCCTTCTGCGCTCCCCCCTCTGATGCGGCCTGCCCCGAAGGCCCCGCCCTCAATCCCCTTTCATCAGGCCAAAGGAGAGTTGATCCGGCCCGTCGCCGGCCTGGCGCTGGAGGGCGACCGTGAGGACAAAGGCCTTGCCTTTTCCACAGCTCCTTACGCCCGTGTCATTTCTCCCTGGGGTGGAGAGATCGTGTTCGCGGATCATTTTCCCGGGTATGGCCGTGTTGTGATCATTGAGCCCCAGCCGGATTTCCTCGTACTTTTAACCGGATTGGCGGAAGTCGATCGCGACGTTGGCGAGCAGGTCCTCGCTGGCGAGCCGATCGGCCGCATGGGGGGACCGCCGCAGACAAGTCCAGAATTCCTATATGAGGTCTCGTCTAATACCCGAGACCAGCGAGAACAGCTCTATTTCGAGATCCGGCGCAAGGGCGCGCCAATCGATCCCGAACCCTGGCTTAGGCCCGAGACAAGAAAGGCAACCGGCTTATGAGACGCATAATTTTCGCCACGCTGATCGGCGCCGCCTGCGGCGCCGTCGCGACCAGCGCGTTATCGCCGTTCGGCTTGGCCATCGCCCAAGACGACGCAGAGTATCGCAGCCTGGAATTGTTCGGGGATATCTTCGAGCGGGTGCGCTCCGCCTATGTCGAAGAGGTCAACGAGGAGGAGCTGATCGAGAACGCCATCAACGGCATGCTCGCCTCGCTCGATCCGCATTCGAGCTACCTGGCGCCTAAAAACTACCAAGAGATGCAAGAGCAGACCAAAGGCGAATTTGGCGGCCTCGGCATCGAGGTCACGATGGAGAACGGCTTTGTCAAAGTCGTCGCGCCAATCGACGACACCCCCGCCGCACGCGCCGGTCTGAAGAACGACGACTTCATCACCCACCTTGATGGCGAGGCGGTGTTGGGGCTCACCCTGTCCGAAGCCGTCGATAAAATGCGCGGCAAGATCGGCACCGACATCATCCTCACCATCAGCCGAGAAGGCGCTGATGAACCGTTCGATGTCACCATCACCCGCGATAAAATCGTCATTAACCCGGTCAGGAGCCGCGTCGAAGGCGATATCGGCTATCTCCGGGTGACGACTTTTAACCAGCAGACCACCGAGAATCTCGAGACCGAGATCGACCGGCTCAACGAAGAGATCGGCGAAGATAAGCTGCGCGGCTTCGTGCTCGATCTGCGCAACAATCCGGGCGGGCTGCTGACTCAAGCCATTGGGGTGTCGGACGCATTCCTCGACAAGGGCGAAATCGTCTCCACACGCGGCCGTGACAGCCGCAACGCCGAGCGTCACAGCGCCACTACTGGCGACTTGACCAAGGGCTTACCGATAGTAGTGCTGATCAACGGCGGGTCTGCTTCAGCCTCCGAGATCGTTGCAGGCGCCCTGCAAGACCATCGCCGCGGTATCGTGGTCGGCACCAAATCCTTCGGTAAAGGCTCGGTGCAAACAATCATGCCGCTGGCTAATCGCGCCGGGGCTATTCGGCTGACCACCTCCCGCTACTACACCCCATCAGGCCGGTCGATCCAAGCGCTTGGCATTGAGCCCGATGTGGTTGTTGAGCAGTTGGAGGTCGAGGCGCCTGAGACCAGCGACCGTCAGCGCTCGGAGAGCAGCCTGCGGGGGGCGTTGTCAAACGACACTAGCGGCGACGAAGCCCAAACCGAGGAAGAGGTGGAGAAAGAGACCCAAGACGCCCGCCGCAAGTTGCGTGAGGAGGATTACCAGCTCTCCTACGCCCTTGATCTTCTTAGCGGTCTGTCGGCGTTCGACCGCTTGCGCGCTGAGTAAAAGACCTCCATCCACAGCTAGCGATGCAATTTAATTGGGGAGGCTCCAGCCGGAGCCTCCTTTTTTGTGACGTGTTCCCGGCGCTTAACCGGTGTGCTGCGGCCAGCGCTAACGTCCCGGTAAGCATGATGGCGTTAGTTTTTAGCCAAGATGCGCTGGAAAGAGACCCTCGCCATGACGCCGCAGACCACTGAAGACACCACGTTAACGCTGTACTCCCAGCGCAGACGCCCGCTGAAGTCGGGCCGCCGCCGTCAGAGCCAAGCCTCGGCGGCAATTGCGCTGCTGTTAATGGCCACGGGAGTGTCCGCCGTCGCTCTTACGCAGCCACGATCACTAGAGACAGATCCGTCACCCTTAGTTGACGAAGTGACGGTTGCGGCACTCACGCACGAACAATTCGAAGAGCCGTCCCGCACGCAAAGTGAAGAAGTTGTTGGACTGGCTATCCGGCAAGCGCCTCCGACCTGGGTTATGAAGACAGGCCCGCATCCTGTGGATTTTGCGATCTCGAAGGGCGACATCGCCACCACTTCGATTGAGGAGGGAGACTATAGCCTAGGGGCTGTCGCCGAAGGCCCCTCCCAGCTGGCGCCAATTCCGGCCACTGATCTCGCTTCGGTCTCCGCCAACCTCGACCCCATTGATCGGGGCGAGATCGCCACAGGCGCTGTGGTCGCGGGAGCGCCTAGCGTGACGCCTCGGCCTCACTTAAGGCCGCATGAAGTGGCTGCACGATCTGCCCGGCTGGATGCGTCGGAGTCTAGGCGCGAAACCGCAGCTTCGAAGCCGAGCTTGTCGCTCATCCTGACTTCATTCGGAATGAATGACGCCGCCAGCCGCGCCGCTCTACATAAGCTGCCGCCCGAAATCGCGGTGGCGGTGGCCCCAGTCGCCGAAAACCCAGCGAAGTGGATTTCTGCCGCCCAAGCGCAGGGGCGGGCGGCTCTGATCGAAGCTCCTTTGGAGACCAAACAATATCCCTGGATCAATGACTCGCCCTATACCCTGCTGACCGGAGCGACGGCATCGGAGAATCTACAGCGGTTGCAGGCGTTGCACGCTCTTGCGCCGAAAGCCGACGGCGTCGCCACTTATCTGGGCGACGCCTTCAGCCACAGCGCATCAGCCCTGCGCCCGGTCTTACGTGATTGGTCAGCGAGAGGGCTTAATGTGGTGGAGACGGCCCCTGGGTCAGACAGCCGCATGGGCGTCATTGCTGCTGATCTAGGCGTAGACTTGCACAGCGCCGCCTCACTGGATGCTGGCGGTCGCGCTCAAACTCTCGACGCAGGACTGAAACAATTGCATGCGGAAGCACAGCGAGAAGGCCACGCCCTTGGTGTCGCTCTAGCCACCCCCGCAACCATCAAAAGGCTTGCAACTTGGGTGGCGCAACTTGAGCAAAGCGGCGTCACGTTAACGCCCCCTGATCTTAAATTTTAAAATATACGAGCTACCGAAACGGATGACCTCAAAATAATTACATTAGAAGCAAATAATAACACTCACCTATAAAAACATAATCGCCGCGACAGCAGCCGCGGCGATTAAAATTGGTCTGAATCGATAGGATAGGTTTTACATTATCGTATCGACCAAAGAGCCATTCACCAACATGTAGCTCTCTTCAGCGATCAAGTTGCCCTGACCATTGTCGCCGCTGAAAGCTTGCACTGTCAGCTCGAAGGCATCACTCGGCAACTGCCCAGCTTGGAAATCGCCGCCAAAGTCTTGGAACATTGCGTAAGGCTCAACATTCTCAACATGGAATGTGGCGTTGTCGAGTTGGAACACGAAGGATTCAGCCCCTTGGCCATTGGTCAATCTGGCCTCAATCGCACTCTGCCCGTTTGCAAGCAGCGTCGTATCGAGGGTGCCATTCTGAGCAATCGGTCCGACCACTGTGTCTGTGTTGGCGTCAACCAGGAACAAAGTGATTGTCGGCTCAGGAGCCGGCTCATTCACCGTCACGGTCACACTCGCCGTAGAGGTCAAGCCGTCACTGTTTTCAACGGTGTAATCAAAGCTGTCCGTTCCGGTGAAACCATCGGCAGGCGTGTAGAGAATCTCGCCATTCTGCAAGACCACCATGCCATTACCCGGATCCGCCACATCAGTGATGGTGAGGTTTGGATCGCCATCATTCGCAAGAACGTCGATCAACACAGGGCTGTCAGTATCCGTTGAAGCAGTGTCATCGGCGGGCATGGGAGCAACAGGCGCTTCAACAACGACCAATACATTGGCGGTGTCGGAGCCTCCATTACCGTCGTCCACCGTGTAGGTGAAGCTGTCGGTCCCACTGAAGCCGGTATCCGGCGTGTAGGTGATGGTCCCATCCAGGTTCGCCACCGCAGATCCGTTACCGGCTGGGCCAACCGAAGTGATGGTGAGCGTATCGCCATTCCCATCGCTGTCATTGTCCAGCACAGACACCGTCACGGCCTGGTCCGTCGAGGTTGATGCGCTATCGTCGCCTGCGACTGGCGGCACCTGCGGAACTGGGCCAACGGACAGGTTGAAAGTCTGCTCAACGACAACTTGACCTGAGCCGCCATCGCCGGAGAAACCTTGCACCGTGATGGTGAACGGGCTGTCCGGAACCGGCGCGCCGCTAAAGTCTGTGCCGATATCACCAAATAGCGCGTAAGGCTCTGCGCCCTCGATCTGCACGGGACCGCTATTCAACTGCAGCCCAGCGGATGCGATTTGCCCAGGGTTCGCGAACTGAGCAAGCACCGAGAAGTTGGCGCCATTCAACGTTGACGGATCGATGATCCCATCAGCGCCGATCGGCCCAAGAACCTCGTCCGTGTCCGCATTCACCAGCAACAGAATGATGTCGCCAGTTGGAGCTGGCGCCACATTGACGGTGACGGTCGCTGTGTCGGAGCCGCCATTACCATCCTCCACCGTGTAGGTGAAAGTATCGGTTCCACTGAAGCCGGCGTCCGCCGTGTACGTGATGGTCCCATCCGTGTTCGCCACCGCTGTACCGCCGCTGGCCATGCCAACAGCAGAGATCGACAGCATGTCGCCGTCAACATCGCTGTCGTTCGTCAGTACAGTGATGACCGTCTCCACACCGCTGGTCGCTGACGCACTGTCATCCGCCGCGACAGGCGCGTCATTCACCGGATCAACCGTGATCGACACCGTCGCCGTCGACGTCCC
>JAHQVS010000260.1 GCA_019634215.1 Paracoccaceae bacterium
CAGAGAGACCCGCAGCGGCGCGTTTTGGCCGTTCTGGGGGCTGATCGAGGCGCTGGACCGGGAAGGGCGCGGGCCGCGTCTGCTGGTGATCGAGAACGTGCTCGGCCTCGCCTCCTCGCGCGGCGGCGATGATTTAGCCGCCTTGGCGAAGGCGATAGCCGCTTCCGGGCGGCATTTCGCCGCCCTCGCCATCGACGGCGCGCTGTTCACCCCGCAATCCCGCCCCCGGCTGTTCGTCGTCGCCTGGGACGCGCGGCTGACGCCCGCAATCGCCGCCGCCGCGCCGCCCGGCCGTTGGACTCCGCCGCCCCTCCGCCGCGCCCTGGAGCGCCTGCCGCCATCCGCCGCCGCTGCTCATCACCCGCTGGACCCCACGCCCCCCAAAGCTCCGCCGCCGCCGCTGGCGACGCTGCTGGAGCCCGCGCCCCCGGACGTGCGTTGGCGCTCCGAGGAGCAAGTGGCGAAGCTGCTCGCCATGATGGCCCCCGCCCACCGCGACCGGGTCGAGGCCGCCAAGCGCCGCGCCGCCGCATCAGGAGAAACCCAGGCCGGCGCCCTCTATCGCCGCACCCGCGAGGACGGCGAAGGCGGCCGGGTCCAGCGCGCCGAGATCCGCTTCGACCTCGCCGGCTGCCTGCGCACCCCCGCCGGCGGCTCCTCCCGCCAAACCCTGCTCTTGATTGAGCCCGGCGGCCATATCCGCGCGCGGCTGTTCTCCGCCCGAGAGGTGGCGCGGCTCATGGGTTTGCCGGACCACTACCGCCTGCCGAACAGCTACACCGACGCCTACAAGCTCGCTGGGGACGGGGTGGTGGTCGGCGCCGCTCGCTTTTTAGGCGAGCAAATCCTCCTTCCGTTGTTATCCTCTGGTTCAATCGTGATTACAAACAGGTGACATCGCCTCTAGCCGCCAGTTTCCGGCCCGGCTAAGGCTTTTGCTCCGTCCCCAGGTCGGCTAATGTGACGCCGCCGCCGGAGCGGGCGTCCTCGCCCGTGACACTCCGTACATATCCCGCCGCACCGGAGCCCGCTTGTGACCACCCTCGAACGTTATGTACTGCGCCAAATGCTTGGCCCGTTCGGGTTTTTCGTCCTGGTGTTGACAGGCATCGTCTGGCTGATGCTGTCGCTCAAAGTAATCAACATCGTGGTGAATAACGGTCAGGGCGCCAAGGTGTTCCTCGAATTCACCGCGCTGCTGCTGCCGATGGTGTTGTCGATCGTGCTGCAGCTCAGCGCGCTGGCGGCCAGCGTCTACGCGCTGCATCGCCTGATGATGGAAAGCGAGATCATCGCCGCCTTCGCCGCCGGGGCCAGCCAGTTGCGCATGTCGCGGCCGGTGGCGATCTTCGGCCTGGGCCTCGCGGCGGTGCTGGCGGTGGACACGCTCTATCTCATGCCGACAGCGGCGCGGCAGATGCGGGACCGGGTCGCCGAAGTCCGCTCCGACGTCGCCGCCGGCTTTATCCGGGACGGCCGGTTTCTCCATCCCGCGCGCGGCCTGACGGTCTATATCCGCGAAATCACCTCCCAGGGCGAATTGCGCGGCGTCATGGTTCAGGACGCCCGCGACCGCGCCCGCCCCGTCACCTACACCGCCAAGAGCGGCTTTCTCACTCGGGTGGACGACCGCCCGGCGCTGGTGATGTTCGAAGGGCAGGCGCAGCGCTTCGAGCAGGGCGGCGAGCGGCTGTCGCTGCTGCGCTTCGACAGCCTCGCTTACGATCTGTCGCATTTCGTCTCCTCCGACTCGGTCCGCACCCGCAAGGCGTCCGAGCGGTTTTTCTGGGAATTGATCAACCCCGACCCCACCGTCGCTAAGTCCGAAAAGGCGCGCGGCAAATTTATCGCCGAGGGCCACGAGCAACTCAGCGCCCCGATCTACGCCGTCACTCTGCCGATGCTGGCGGCGGCGATTCTGTTCGGCGGGGCGTTCTCCCGGCGCGGCTTTGGCGCCCGGGTGGCGGCGGCGCTGGTCTGCGGCGCGCTGGTGCGGATCATCGGGCTCGGCGCCAAGAGCGCCACCACAGGCGAGCCGGCGCTCTGGCCGTTGATGTACGCCGTGCCGATCGGCGGCATCTTGATTGCGATGTGGATGATGTCGCGGGAGCGTTGGCGCGCCGGGCCGACCAAGCGGCGCGACGTCGACGACGACGGCGACCTCTCCGCTGGCGATCCCCCACCCTCCACCAATCCCCACGGATGGGAGCCCGCGCGGGCATGACCATTTTCCTTTATATCGCCGGACGTTACCTGTCCTCCACCGTGATGTTGTTCTGCATGGTGCTGTTTCTGGCGATCATGTTCGACGCCATCGAACTGGCCCGGCGCGGCGGCGGGGACCTGGACGGCGGCTTCGGCGCCTTGATCGGCTTGGCCGCGCTGCGGGCGCCGTCGATCTCGATCAAGGCGGCGCCGTTCGTCATGCTGCTGGGGGCGATGTGGACCTACGCCGCCTTGGCGCGCTCCAGTGAGTTGGTGGTCACCCGCGCCGCCGGCATCTCTGGCTGGGGGGTGACCGCGCCGACGATGGCGGTGGCGGCGGCGCTCGGCCTGTTTGCGACGGCGGTTTACAACCCGATCTCCGCCGCCATGCTCGACCGGTTCGAACGGCTGGAGGCGCAGCTGTTCAAGGGCGAGGAGGGCTTGCTCTCAGTCTCGGCCGAGGGGTTGTGGCTGCGTCAGGGCGATCGGCGCACCCAATCCGCGATTCACGCGGAAACCTCAAATCAGGACGGCACCGTTCTTGAGGACGTGTTCGTGCTGGTGTTTGAGGAGCAAGACACCTTCGTGCGCCGCATCGACGCCAAGGGCGCCACCCTGCGGCCCGGCTTCTGGCGGCTGCGCGACGCGGTGATCCGCGAGGTCGATCAAGCCAACCCGAACGCTCCGCCGATCCGCACCGAAGCCCCGATTTATGATCTGCCGACCAGCCTGACGGCGGAGAAGATCATCGACAGTTTCGCCCCGCCGGAGACAATACCGTTCTGGGAGCTGCCGGGATTTATTCAAACCCTTCGCGATCAGGGCTTTTCGCCGCGTCGGCATGTGCTGCATCTGCACGCTTCGATGTCGGCGCCGCTTCTGTTCGCGGCGATGGCGCTGCTCGGCGGCGCGTTCTCGATGCGGCACGCGCGCCTGGGCGGCCTCGGGGTGATGGCGCTCTACGCCAGCATGACCGGCTTCGCGATGTATTTCGTGTTCGACATCGCTCAAGCGCTGGCCGGCTCCGGCGTCATCCCTCCCATACCCGCCGCATGGGGTCCGCCGTTAGCGACAATGATGTTCGCAGCGGGCCTGTTGCTGCATTTTGAAGACGGATGAACAAAAAGATGCCGCCTTGCGACGATTTATTAAGGCGATGCGGCGCGAAAAACGGCAACGTCGCACGGGGTCAGTACGTTAGGCGTTAGGGCGGTGCGAGGCTGGAGCGGGCGTATGTCGAAGCGAGAAGCGCAGAGTACACAGCGCGTTGGTTGGAAAATTGTGCGTCCGAACAGGATGAAAAACCGGCTTTTCGGGCTCTTATCCAGCTCGTCATTACCCAGCCTCGCTGTGATCACTGCGTTGGCGGGTCTGCCCGCTTCTCCTGTGACAGCTCAAACCTTTACGCCGGCGCCACCGGACGCCTCCAGCGTCCTTGACCGTCAGAACCAAAAAGACGAGCGCGAGGATGCGCTCCGCGAGGTGCTCAACCTCAATGGCGACGAGGCGAACGGCCCGGTCACCCTGGAGGCGGACTCAATCGAGTATCAGCCCGCCGGCCAAGTCGTCATCGCCAATGGCGACGTCCAAATCTTCTTCGGCGGCCGCGCGCTGCAAGCCGACATGATCATCTACTCCGGCAAGCAAGACAAAATCACCGCCACCGGCAATATCAAGGTGATCAACGCCGACGGTTCGGTGCTAGTGGCCGACGCCGCCGAATTCGACAGCGAGATCCGCAACGGTCTGATCAAGGGCGCAAAGGCGGTGCTGGCCGACGGCCAAGCCCGCATGGCGGCGGTCGAGGCGCGGCGGGTCGATGGCAAATACACCCAGCTTTCCAAAGCAGTGTTCTCGCCCTGCAACGTCTGCGAGTTGGACCCAACCCCGCTCTGGCGCATCCGCGCCCGCAAGATCATCCAAGATGAAGAAGCGCGGGACATCGTCTATGAAGACGCGACCTTCGAGGTCTTCGGTCAACCTGTGGCGTGGCTGCCCTCGTTCCGGCACCCTGACCCGACCGTGAAGCGCCGCAGCGGCTTCCTGCCGCCGGAATTCGGCGACACTGACGATCTCGGCTTCAGCGCCCGCGCCTCCTATTTCTACGATATCGCCCCGAACCGCGACCTCACCGTCGGCCTGTACGCCTTTACTGAGGAGACCCCGGTACTGGAAGGCGAATATCGCGGCGTCCTGCAGAGCGGTGAATACGACGTCTCCGGCTCAATCACCCACAGCTCGGACTCAGCTGAAGAAGGGTTTCGAGGGCATTTCGATGGGGATGGCCGCTTCGCGCTTGGCATGGGCCATGGCTTCGATGTCGGCTTTGACGCGGTGATCGCCTCGGATGACACCTATCTCCGGCGCTATCGCTACAGCAGCGAAGACCGCGTTGAGACACGGTTGTTCGCTGAGCGCTTCCAGGAGGACGGCTTTGTCTCCGCCGAGGCGATCCGGTACCAAAGTTTTCGTAACCGCGACGAAGACGACAACGGAACCAATCTGAACGAAACTGAGTTCGCTGGCCAAATCCCGTTGGTGGCGCCCATGGTCGAGTTCGAACAGAAATACGACGCGCCCCTCGTCGGCGGCGACTTTACCCTCGGCGGCGACACTCGCTACCTGCGCCGCACTAGCGGGCGCGATGTCTCCCGCGTGTCGGGCTCACTGGGATGGCGTCGCGGTTTCACCAACCAATTCGGCGTATTGCTTGACGCCACCGCCAGCGTTCGCGCGGACGCCTACGCCACCTTTGACGATCCTGAGTTCGACGATTCCACTGAAACTCGTGTCCTGCCGCTCGCGAGCATGACCGCGAGCTGGCCTCTCGGCAAACAAACCAACGGCGCCAGCCATGTGATCGAGCCCATCGCCAGCATGGTGTGGTCCCCCTATGGCGGCAACCCAGACGAGATCCCGAACGAGGACAGCCAGGACACTGAACTGGACGACCTCAGCATTTTCTCTATCAACCGCTTCTCCGGCCTCGACCGGTGGGAAGACGGCCCGCGCGCCACGGTCGGCATGCGCTACAACCGCTTCGCCATCGACGGCACCGAGGTGGAGGCCACCATCGGGCAGTCTTTCCGGCTGAGAGAATCTAACACCTTCTCTGAAGGGTCGGGCCTGAACGATGTCGCCTCGGACTATGTTGGCGCCTGGCGGGTCTCGACATCGCCGTTCTTCACCGTAGGCCAACGCTTCCGCGTGTCGGATGAATTTGAAATTGAGCGGAATGAGATTTACGGCTCGGCCGAATTCTTCGAACGCTTCCGTGTTTCCAGCTCTTACGTGTTCTTGGACGCTGATCCTGAAGCAGGCGCAGATCAAGACCGCACAGAGGCCAATTTCGCCGCCGCCTTTGACCTGACTGAGAATTGGACCATCGCGGGTGATGTCCGCCGCGACTTCGAAGAAAGCCGCTTCGTCACCGCAGGCGGCGCAGTGCGCTACGCCAATGAATGTTGTGAGGTCGACTTCACCATCCGACGCCGCTTCAACGACGTCGATGATGTGCCAGAATCAACCGATTTCGGCTTGGTGGTGCGCCTCAAGGGTCTGGGCACCCCTTAACAGGCTCGCGAGCTAACCCACTGCTAGGTATCCCCTTCCAACGATTAGCCCCCTCTCGGCTGATCGTTGATGACTCTGATATTTTCTACCTCGATGCGACGGGTCAATCACGCCATTTCGTTTAAATCGCTCTAGCGTTTTGCCGTCGCGACGGCCAAAACACCCTGATGAGGCTCAGGGCGGCGGCGACTCTCGTCGACAGATCCAGAAATGGTCACACCCGCCTGGCGCCTTGAGACGACCCTTAAGTGGGATCTTTGATTGGGAGGACGCCACTCATGCCGCCCCTGATTTCGTGTCGCGCCGCCGCCCTCATCGGCGCGCTCGCGTTGTTGACGGCTCTGTCGACAGCTTGGCCCGCTCAGCGCGCCAACGCCCAAGATCTCTACGCCGCGCTTGTGAAAGTGAACGATCAAGTGATCAGCGGCTACGATCTGCAACAGCGCATGCGCTTGCTGAAGCTTGCCGCCCCGAACGCCTCGGTGGAGAAGCTCCGCGCAAAAGCGCTGGAGGAGTTGATCGCCGACGAGCTGAAGCTGCAAGAAGCCCAGCGTCTCGGCTTGAACATCTCCGAAGCGCAGTTGAACGACGCGATCCAATCGGTCGCCACGCGCAATAAGAAATCGCCGGACAATTTTCTGGAAGGCTTGGCCGGGGCGGGCGTCGAGCGCGACTCCTATGAGCGCCAACTCCGCGCCGACATCGCCTGGAACGAGCTGCTCCGCAAACGCTACGGCCGCCGGGTCACCCCAGAAGAAGAAGAGGTCGATGCTGCGATGAGTTCGGCGAAATCCAACTCCGGCTCCTCTCGCTACGATGTGCACCAAATTGTGGTGCCGCTGGCCGGTAACGCCCCTCAGGATCGTGTCCGGCGCGCATTCGAGGAGGCGCAGCGGGTCCGGCGGGAGATGACCAAATGCGAGAAAATCGCAGAAATGGCGCCGCGCTACTCAAAGCTCTCCGGCGCGGTCGGCAAGGTGACTCTCAACCAGATGCCGCCGCCGGTGCGCAAGGTGGTGCAGCCGCTGAAGGTCGGTGAGCGCACCAAGCCGCTGCGCTCCAAAGACGGGGTGCATGTGATCATGCTCTGCGGCATTGAGAGCGCCTCCGCCGCCAGCCGCAGCCAAGTCTATAACCGGCTTCTGCGCGAAAAGGCGGGGCGTTTCTCCGACAGCTATCTGGAGGATCTCAAACGCGCCGCCATGATCGAGCGGCGCTTGTGAGCAATGCGGCTGCGCCGCGCCGTGAGCCAACCCCGGTCAAACGCGTTGAGTTTGATCGGGCAGATTGCCGACGGGCACGGCACCTAGAGCGCATTCCACGCGCAAAGGCTCACATCAGGCGCTCTAGATTTTTGTTTTTCCGCCAATTTTTCCAATCAAACTGGATCAGTTTGATTGGAATTGGCTCTAGAGCGAGCGAGGTGAGCCTATGCGACCCGAGCCCGCTCTAGCGCTGACCATGGGAGACCCGGCAGGGATCGGGGGTGAGCTGACCTTCGCCGCGTGGCGCACACTGCGCGATCGGCCGGAGGCGGCGTTTTTCAGCATTGACGACCCGGTGCGGCTGGAAGAGCTCGGCGCGCCGGTCGCCCGACTGGATCAGCCCGAGCAAGCCGCTGCGACTTTCCCTGACGCCTTGCCGGTGCTGCCTGAACCGCTGCCCGGTCCGCCAATCGTCCCAGGCGCGCCCAATCCGGCGCACGCCGCAGCGACCATCCGCTCGATTGAACGCGCCGTCGTCCTCGCCCGCTCCGGCATGGCCCGCGCCGTTGTCACCAACCCGATCAACAAGAAGGCGCTCTACGACGGCGCTGGCTTTCCCTATCCCGGCCACACAGAATTTCTCGCCGCATTGGGCGGCGTCGACCGCACTGTGATGATGCTGGCGGGGCCGGAGCTACGGGTGGTCCCCGTCACCATCCACATCGCTCTGGACAAGGTCGCCGCTGCGCTCTCGCCAGAGCTGCTGGAGACGACGATCCACATCACCCACCGCGCGTTGATCGATGATTTTGGACTCTCCAGCCCCCGCCTGGCCGTCGCTGGCCTGAACCCGCATGCCGGCGAGGGCGGAGCGATGGGGCGAGAGGAGATCACCGTAATCACACCTGTCTTGAAGCGGTTGCGCGCAGAGGGAATCGACCTCAGCGGCCCGCGCTCGGCGGATGTGATGTTCCACGCTAAGGCCCGCGCCGACTATGACGCTGCGATTTGCATGTACCATGATCAAGCGCTGATCCCCTTGAAAACACTCGACTTCGACCGGGGCGTGAACGTCACCCTCGGTCTGCCATTCATCCGCACCTCGCCCGACCACGGCACCGCCTACGACATCGCCGGGCAAGGCCGCGCCGATCCAACCAGCCTGATAGAGGCGATCCTCCTCGCCGCCCAACTCGCGGCCCAACGCGCCGCCGCATTGTGAGCGACGACGACCAGGCCGCCCTCCCGCTGGCAGAAGACGGATTACCTCCCCTGCGTGCGGTGATCGCCAAACACGAGTTGGCGGCGCGCAAGTCGCTGGGGCAAAACTTCCTGCTGGACCTGAATCTCACCCGCCGCATCGCTCGCGCGGCCGGGCCGTTCTCTGACCGCGCTGAGGATCAGGTGGTGGAAATCGGCCC
>JAHQVS010000261.1 GCA_019634215.1 Paracoccaceae bacterium
GGTCATCCGCCAGATCAGGTAGCTGTCGACCGTGCCGAACAGTAATTCACCGCGCTCCGCCCGGCCGTGCGCGCCCTCGACTTGATCGAGAATCCAAGCCGCCTTCGCCCCGGAGAAATACGGATCGGCGAGCAAACCGGTGCGCTGGGAAATCATCGGCTCATGGCCATCGGCGCGCAACTTGGCGGTGACGTCAGCGACCCGGCGATCCTGCCAGACGATGGCGTTGTGGATCGCCCGCCCGGTCGCTTTCTCCCAGATCACCGTCGTCTCACGCTGGTTGGTCAGGCCGATGGCGGCGATTTCCTCTGGCGCCGCCCGCGCCCGCTCAATCGCGCCGCGACAAGTAGCGGCGGTGGTCGACCACAGATCTTCCGGATCATGCTCCACCCAACCCGATTGCGGGAAATGCTGCGGAAATTCCTCCTGAGCGACGCTCGCCACCTGAAGCTGTTCATCGAACAGCATCGCTCGGCTGGACGTGGTGCCCTGATCGATGGCGAGGACGTAACGCGCCATGATCCTTCCTCCCTGTTTTATGCGCCCCTCCGCCAACGATCACTCCAGTCGTAGACGCGTCAACGCTGTTTTTTATCGCAGATCCTAAAAGGCGGGCATCAAGTCGCCGCGTTCGACGCCGTCGAGCCCGCTTCCAAGGCGCCGCGCGCCCGCATCCAACCATCCAAGTCCGCCACCTCATCGCCGGAGAGGCGCAGGCCGATCTTGGAGCGGCGCCAGAGCACATCGTCGGCGGTGCGCGCCCATTCCCGCTCCATCAGCCAGACCACCTCGCGCTCGGTGAGGTTCCAGCCGAACCGGCGGCCAAGATCCGCCTCGCGCGCCGCTCCGGTCAACATCTCAGCGGCTTGAACGCCATAGGCGCGCACTAAGCGCAGTGCCCAACGCTGATCGAGGAACGGATGCGCGGTGCGCAACTCCGTCACCAGCCGTTCAACGCCGTCATGGGGAAAGCCGCCGCCGGGCAACGGCGCATCGGCGGTCCAAGGCGTGCCCACCTTGGGAAAATAAGGGAGAAGTTTCGCCACCGCCGCCTCCGCCAATCGGCGATAGGTGGTGATCTTGCCGCCAAAGATGTTGAGCAATGGCGCAGCGCCGTCGGTGTCCTCGACCTTCAGCACATAATCCCGTGTCGCCGCGCTGGCGGATTCCGCGCCGTCGTCATAGAGCGGCCGGACCCCAGCGTAACTCCAAACCACGTCGTCGGCGGTGATTAGCTTGGCGAAATATTCCGAGGCGGCGGCGCACATATAATCCCGCTCCTCTGGAGTGCAGACCGCCGCACCTGGGTCATCCTGATGGTCGGCGTCGGTGGTGCCGATTAGGGTAAAATCGGTCTCATAAGGGATGGCGAACAGGATGCGACCGTCGCCGTTCTGGAAGATGTAGGCGCGATCATGCTCATAGAGCTTCTTGGTGACGATATGGCTGCCGCGCACCAACCGGATCTTGTCGGAGGTGTTCATTCGCACCCGGTTGCGGATCACCTCCTCCACCCAGGGGCCGCCTGCGTTAACCAGCGCTCTGGCGCGCAGAGTTGAGGTCTCTCCGGTCTCAATATCACGCAAGCTGAGGCGCCAGAGTCCGCCCTCACGCTCAGCTGTTTCACAACGGGTTCGGGTGCGGATGTTCGCGCCTTTGTCGGCGGCGTCACGGGCGTTGAGAACCACTAGCCGCGAATCCTCGACCCAACAGTCTGAATATTCGAATCCTTTCTTATATTCAGGCTTCAACGGCGCGCCGGTGAGGTCGCTTCGCAAGTCTAAAGTGCGAGTCGCTGGCAGGATCTTACGACCGCCGAGATGATCATAAATGAACAGCCCCAGCCGCAGCAGCCACGCCGGGCGCAGCCCTTGGTGATGCGGCAACACAAAGCGCATCGGCCAGGAGATATGCGGCATCGCCCGCAACAGCACCTCGCGCTCGATCAACGCCTCACGCACCAGTCGGAATTCGTAGTACTCCAGATAACGCAGTCCGCCATGGAACAGCTTGGTGGAGGCGGACGAGGTCGCCTGCGCTAGATCAGATTGCTCCACCAACACCGCCGTCAGCCCGCGCCCGACCGCGTCGCGCGCGATGCCACAGCCGTTGACGCCACCGCCGATGATGGCCAGATCGTAAGCTGGCTCATCCCGCGACTCGCTTGCCTGCGACAGATTGTCTCTGGCCATGGGGCCTCCCTTAGTCGCCGCTATGGGGCGAAGGCGTGCTGCACCCGTCGGCGACGATGATCTCGACACCCTCGCGTGCGCACACTTCTTGGAAAAGATCGCTCGGCGTGGCGTCGGTCACCACGCAATCCAACTGGCCGACATGACCGATCCGCACGGTGGCGCGGCGGTCAAATTTGCTCTGGTCAACCACCAGCATAGTGCGCCGGGCGGTTTCGATGATGGCGCGAGCCACGGAGACCTCGCGGTAGTCATAGTCCAGGATGGCGCCATCTTCATCCATCGCCGAAGCGCCAATCACCGCCAGATCGACGCGAAACTGGCGCATGAACTCCATGGCAGCCTCGCCCACCACCCCACCATCAGACTGGCGCACCACGCCGCCAGCCAACAGCAATTCCTTGGTTGGAGAACCAGACAAGATATTGATGACATTGATATTATTGGTAATCACCAGCAAATCGCGATGATCATAGATCGCGCGCGCCACCTGTTCGGTTGTCGTGCCGATATTCAGGATCAGCGAGCTCTGATTTGGAATCATCGCCGCCGCCGCCATGCCGATGCGTCGCTTTTCATCGGCGTAACTGTCCCGGCGCTCTTCATAACGATCATTCACCACGCTACTGGCGAGCCGGGCGCCACCGTAGTTGCGCGCCAGAATACCCCGATCGCACAGCTCGTTGAGGTCGCGCCGAATGGTCTGCGGCGTGACGTCGAAGCGGGCGGCCAAGTCATCCACGCCCACCCTCCCTTCGGCGGTAGCGATGGCGACAATCTCTGTTTGCCGCTCGGTCAGCAGCCTCTCTGTCAACATGGCGTCCAGCTCGCGCCGTTAGAGGAACGAAACCACGACCTGCGCGTTTCGTGATCACCCAAGGTTCAATCGAACATTAAACAAGCTAGTCGTTTTCTGTTGACAGTCAATTTATTTTCGAATGAGCATAAAAGCGTCCCCAAGGGCCAAAAACGAACATCGCCTCGCCCGTTTTCGGGGATGAGCTAGGGAGAAGAACATGCGGATGAAGATGGCCTCCGCCGTCGCCGCGTTCGCGTTGTTGAGCGCGACCGCCCCCGCCCAGGCCGACATGGCCGCGGCGGAGAAATGGATTGATGAGGAATTCCAGCCCTCGGCCCTGTCCCGCGACGAGCAAGTCGAGGAAATGCAGTGGTTTGTGGACGCCGCTGGGCCGTTCCAGGGGATGGAGGTCAACGTCCTCTCCGAGACGATCCCAACCCACACTTATGAAAGCCAAACGCTGGCCAAGGCGTTTGAAGAGATCACCGGCATCAAGGTGAACCACCAGCTGCTCGGTGAGGGTGAGGTGGTGCAGGCGGTGCAGACGCAAATGCAAACCGGCCGCAACCTCTATGACGCCTACATCAACGACAGCGACCTGATCGGCACCCATTCGCGCCTGCAGCTCGCCGTCAATCTGACGGATTGGATGGCCGGCGACGGCTCCGACGTCACCCTGCCGTCGCTCGACATCGACGACTTCATGGGCAAGTCGTTCACAACAGGCCCGGACGGCAAGCTGTATCAGCTCCCCGACCAGCAGTTTGCAAACTTGTATTGGTTCCGCAAAGACTGGTTCGACCGCGAAGATCTGCAGAAGCAGTTCAAGGACATTTACGGCTACGACCTTGGCGTGCCGGTCAACTGGTCGGCCTATGAGGACATCGCCGAATTCTTCTCGGTCCATGTGAAGGAAATCGACGGCACCACCGTCTATGGCCACATGGATTATGGCAAGCGCGCCCCCGACCTCGGCTGGCGGATGACCGACGCTTGGCTGTCCATGGCCGGCGCCGGCTCCAAGGGCAAGCCAAATGGCATCCCCGTCGACGAGTGGGGCATCCGCATGGAGGAAGGCTCCTGCAACCCGGTCGGCGCAAGTGTGACCCGTGGCGGCGCGGCCAATGGCCCAGCGGCGGTTTACGCCATCCGCAAATGGGACGAGTGGCTGCGCAAGTACGCACCTCCGGGCTCCGCCTCCTATGACTTCTACCAGTCGCTGCCGGCGCTGTCCCAGGGCAATGTCGCTCAGCAGATCTTCTGGTACACCGCCTTCACTGCTTCGATGGTGGCCCCGAAATCCGAGGGCAACAACACTGTTGATGACGAGGGCGCGCCGTTGTGGCGGATGGCTCCGAGCCCACACGGCCCGTACTGGGAAGACGGTCAGAAGCTCGGCTATCAGGATGCCGGTTCCTGGACGCTGTTCGAGTCTACCCCGGTCGATCGCCGCAAAGCTGCATGGCTCTACGCCCAGTTCGTGGTGTCTAAGACAGTCGATGTGAAGAAGAGCCATGTTGGCCTCACCTTCATCCGCGACAGCTCCGTGAACCATGAGAGCTTCACCGAGCGTGCGCCGAATCTGGGCGGATTGGTCGAGTTCTACCGCTCGCCTGACCGGGTTCTGTGGTCGCCGACCGGCGTCAATGTTCCGGATTATCCGAAGCTGGCGCAAATCTGGTGGCAGCAGATCGGGGATGTGAACTCCGGCGCCTTCACCCCGCAAGAGGCGATGAACCGTCTCGCCGAGGAGATGGACACCACTATGGCCCGCATGCAGCGCGCTGACGAAGGCGCTGAAGTGTATGGCGGTTGCGGCCCACGCCTCAATGAGGAGAAGGACGCAGAATATTGGCTGAGCCAGCCCGGCTCGCCGAAGGCGAAGCTGGAGAATGAGAAGCCGCAGGGCGAGACCATCGCCTATGAAGAGCTGATCAAGCGCTGGCAGCAGTAACAAGCAAGACGTGGGGCGAACAGTCGCCCCGCGTCATCCCTCAGCCCGCCCCTCCATGAGAGGGCCGCGCTGAGGGATGGACATCGCATATGCCCCTTGCGACGCCTCCCATCTAAAGCGCTCCATGTACAAGCGTCCCTTACGAAACGCCTTCTGTGCGGAACAACCATATGTCGATTGACCTGAAAGGCGTCGTAAAGCGCGTCGGCGCCGAGACGCATATCTACGAGACCGACCTGACCTTCTCTCCCGGCGGCTTCAACGTGCTGTTGGGCGCAACTGGCGCGGGCAAGACCACTCTGATCAAGCTGATGGCAGGGCTGGAGAACCCCACCGAGGGGTCGGTGTTTTTGAATGGACGCCACGTCACCCGCGTTTCGCCGCAGAAGCGCAATGTCAGCCTCGTGCACCAGTTCTTCGTCAACTATCCGCATTTCAGCGTCTACGACAACATCGCCTCACCGCTGCGGCTGGCAGGCATAACCCGCGCAGAGATCGACCGCCGGGTGCGCGAGACCGCTGAGTTGATGCGGCTGACGCCGATGTTGAAGCGGCGGCCGGGAGAGCTATCAGGCGGGCAGCAGCAGCGTACCGCGCTGGCGCGGGCGATTGTGAAAGACTCCGATCTGGTGCTCCTCGACGAGCCGCTGGCCAACCTCGATTATAAATTGCGCGAAGAGCTGCGGAATGAATTGCCGCGCCTGTTCGCCGACCGGGGCGCCACCGTGATCTACGCAACCTCTGAGCCACATGAAGCGTTGCTGCTCGGCGGGACCACGGCGGCGATGCGCGACGGCCGTATCGCCCAACTCGGCCCGACGGCGGAGATCTATCGTGGCCCCAACACCCTCGACACTGCGCAAGTGTTCTCCGACCCACCGATGAACACCGCACGGGTGGAGAAGCGCGGGAAGGAGGTGCATCTGGCGCCTGGCGTGAGCTGGCCTGCCGCTGGCCCGATCGCCGCAGCATCTGACGGGGTCTACACTTTCGGTGTGCGGCCCAATCTGGTCAGCCCGCAAGAGGAAGCGGCGGCTGGCGTCAAGATTGAGGGCGAGGTGCTGATCACTGAACTCTCCGGCTCGGAGAGCGTCGCCCATTTCGCGCTCACAGCCACAGAGACGCCTGATCCCTGGGTCAGCCAGAGTCACGGCGTCCACCCCTACGAAATCGGGGAGCGCCGCCCGTTCTTCATCAACGTCTCGCGGGGGCTGTATTTCGACGCCGCCGGAGCTCGGATCGCCGGCTAGGCGTTAAGCAAACAGGAGCCTGGCGATGGCCCGCATCGAACTCGACAATCTGGCCCACAGCTATGCCTCGCGCCCGCAAGCCGACAGCGACTGGGCGCTGAAGCGCATCCATCTGGAATGGCGCGACGGCGGGGCCTACGCCTTGCTCGGCCCCTCCGGCTGCGGCAAGTCGACCCTTCTCAACCTGATCTCCGGCCTGTTGACCCCGAGTCAGGGCCGTATCCTGTTTGACGGCCAGGACGTCACGCAACTGCCGCCAGACCAACGCCACATTGCTCAGGTGTTCCAGTTCCCGGTCGTCTACGACACCATGACCGTCTACGACAATTTGGCCTTTCCTCTGCGCAATCGCGGCGCCTCGCCCGCTCAAGTGGACGCCCGGGTGCGCGACATCGCGGAGATGTTGGAGCTGTCCGACATCCTCTCCGAACGCGCATCTGGCCTGGGCGCCGATGGTAAGCAGAAGATCTCGATGGGGCGCGGGTTGGTGCGGGAGGACGTGAACGTCATCATGTTCGACGAGCCGTTGACCGTGATTGATCCGCACTTAAAGTGGAAGCTGCGCTCCAAGCTCAAGGAGCTGCATCAGAAGGTGAAGGTGACGATGATCTACGTCACCCACGACCAGACCGAGGCGCTCACCTTCGCCGACGAGGTGGTGGTGATGCAGGACGGCGAGGTGGTCCAGGTCGGCGCCCCGGTGGATCTGTTCGAACGCCCCGCCCACACCTTCGTCGGCCATTTCATCGGCTCGCCCGGCATGAACATCCTTCCCTGCGAGGTGAAGGGCGGCGCCGCATTCTATCGGGGCGAGCATGTCGAAGCCGCCAACGCTGGAGCAACAGTGAACGGCGCCGCCAAGCTTGAGATAGGGGTGCGTCCGGAATTCATCCGTTTCGCCGGGCCGGAAGACAAGGGCGGCGCGGCGGTGGAGGTGGTGCATGTCGCCGACGCCGGGCGCCACCGCATTGTCGAGACCCGCATTGGTCAAGATCGGATCTATGTGCTCTCCCCCGAGGGCGCGGACATCCCAAGCGGCGGCGCGCGGCTGCTGTTCGATCCGGAAAAGACCCGAGTCTACGCCGACGGCTGGTTGGCCGGAGAGCAGTGATGGCGCGTCAAAGTTTCAGGAACCCCCCGCGATGAAAACTGAAAACCAACGGGCCTGGTGGCTGGTGGCGCCGGTGGTGCTGCTGGTGGCGTTCAACGCGCTGGTGCCGCTGATGACGGTGGTCAATTACTCTGTTCAAGAGACTTTTGGAAACAACCAATTCTTCTGGCACGGGGTCGGTTGGTTTCAGGATGTTCTCAACTCTGAACGCTTTCACGCTGCGCTAGGCCGGCAATTGTTGTTCACTGCGATCATTCTGGTGATTGAGATTCCCCTCGGCGTCGCCATCGCGCTATGCATGCCTAAGAAGGGGTTCTGGGCCTCGGTATGCCTGGTGCTGATGGCGCTACCTCTACTGATCCCCTGGAATGTGGTCGGCGCGATGTGGAACATCTTCGCGTTGCCGGATATCGGCCTGCTGGGCTATGCGCTGAACGCGGCTGGGTTTGACTACGATTACACCCAGCAACCACTCTCGGCGTGGTTTACGGTGATCCTGATGGATGTCTGGCACTGGACCTCGCTGGTGGTGCTGTTAGCCTACGCCGGTCTCGTCGCGATCCCGGACGCCTATTATCAGGCAGCTAAGATCGACGGCGCCAGCGCCTGGAAGGTGTTCAGGCACATCCAGCTGCCGAAGATGAACCGGGTGCTGACCATCGCAATTCTGCTGCGGTTCATGGACAGCTTTATGATCTACACCGAACCGTTCGTGTTGACCGGCGGCGGCCCCGGCAACGCCACTACTTTCCTATCGATTGACCTGGTGAAAATCGCCCTTGGCCAGTTTGACCTCGGCCCGGCGGCGGCGATGAGCCTGATCTATTTCGTCATCACGTTGGCAGTCTCCTGGCTGTTCTTCACGTTGATGACGAGAAACGAAGCGAAGTGAGGCGCGTGCGATGAAACGATTAACCTGGCTCGTGCCCACGATCTACATCATCTTCCTGATGCTGCCGATCTATTGGCTGGTGAACATGTCGTTCAAAACCACTAATGAGATCCTCGGCGGCTTCAGCCCTTATCCGGTCGAGTTCACCACCGAAAATTACGTTACCATCCTCACCGACCCAACCTGGTATTGGGGCTACATCAACTCGCTGATGTATGTGTCGATCAACACCGTGCTATCGGTAGCGGTGGCGCTGCCGGCAGCCTACGCCTTCTCTCGCTATCGGTTCTTGGGCGACAAGCATCTGTTCTTCTGGCTATTGACCAATCGGATGGCGCCGCCGGCGGTGTTTGCGCTGCCCTTCTTCCAGCTCTACTCGGCGGTCCACTTGTTCGACACCCACCTCGCGGTGGCGCTGGCGCATTGCCTGTTCAACATTCCGCTGGCGGTGTGGATCTTGGAGGGCTTTATGTCCGGTGTGCCGAAGGAGTTGGACGAAACCGCGTACGTGGACGGCTACTCCTTCCCGGCCTTCTTCACCCGGATCTTCATTCCCAATATCGGCGCCGGCGTCGGGGTGGCGGCGTTCTTCTGCTTTATGTTCTCCTGGGTGGAGCTGCTGTTGGCGAAGACGCTGACTGCCGTCGAGGCTAAACCGATCGCGGCGACCATGACCCGAACGGCCTCCACATCGGGTTATGAGTTGGGTCTGCTGGCCGCGGCGGGATGCCTGACCATCATTCCTGGCGCGATCGTGATCTATTTTGTACGCAACTACATCGCCAAGGGCTTTGCCCTGGGTCGGGTATGATGGCCAGCTTCACTGTCGACGAGTTAGAGATGTGGTCAACCTCAACCGTGACTTGCCTGCGCGACAGCGGCGTTACTGAGGTTGAAATTGATCGCGCTCAGTACTGGACAGTTGATCTAGATGAGCAGCGCTGGAACCCAGAGGGCGTTTCCTCTCCAATCCTCGGCAACGTTGCGGGTGACGTCCATGATTTGCGCGCGGCGATGGCGCGGGAGGCCCCGGATCGAATTGTCACGCTGTGGCATGAGATTATGCACTTGCGCGGCGTTCTTGGGCAGTTTCAGGCGCACCATCTCGATGGCGCGCTGGCTGGTGCGGCAAGGGCGCAAGATCAAGACGAATACATGGCGGAGGGAGGAGCCGGATGATGGATCTCTCATGGATGGCCTGGACGTGGCAAACGGGGGCGTTCTTCGCCGTGATCTTCCTCAGCATCGCGTTTATGGGGGTGCGGGAGCGATTCAAGCCGGGCGGACATCCCCGCCGGGGCGTGTTGGGGCTGGACACCACGCGCGGCGACCGGCTGTTTATCACTTATCTCGGCTCCGCCTTCATTGTCCTCGGCTGGCTTGGGATCATGGGCACGCCGCTTTGGGGCGCTTTGATCTTGGCGCTACTTTGGGGTGGGTTTGTGTTTTGGAAAGTATAGATAAATTCTGATGTGGCGGGCCGACCAACAGCAGCCGGCTCGCCTCTGATGTGTAAAAGGCGACGATCACTCCCCGTCGCGCTTGATGTCGAATCCGAAACGCTTGCGCAGTTTGCGGCAGGTGGCGCGGCTCGGCCCCTCGCCGTAATTCGAGGCGATGACGATGCCGTAGTCGCACAGATCCATCACCCGCTCGCTTCTCAGATCGTCGAGAAACTCGCGCTCACGGTCCGGTTCGACGAACACGAAGTAACAAGCCCACCGCCCGGTGGCGTCCTTCGCCTTCAGCTTATGCACACAGTCTCCCCGATTGGCGATCAGGCGCCGCAACGACGCCTCCGCCGGGGAGATATCCGCCTCTTCGGGCCATTCGGGCCCTCCGAGACGATCGGACCAGTAGCGCCCGCACAACTCATCCGTCGGCTTATCGGCCATCTCTAGTCTCCCAGAGCCTTTCGCTTGAACTCCGGTAGTTTCCAAAAGGCTCTAACAACTGTCTGTTTCATCGCGGTTGTCGCCCGGAAGACCGGAGCTTCTGTCCCGGAAACCGCCTGCCGCCATCACGGTGGCTTCCGATCGCGCGAGACCAGAAAAACACCGTTGTTCTAATTCAGTCGCGCTTCCAAACGACAAGCGGGTGTGAACTTCGCTTGGAGATGCGCCGAGTTTAATGGAGGCGCGATCGTCCGCGGTCGAAACCACACTCCGCGAGTCGACAACGCTGCGCGCCGTTGAGAAGCGATATCTGAGCCCTTGGGGGCGGAACTGCAAGGCCGCGGCGCGCCTATCCGGCGTTTGGCGAATTCAACAGGTAGTCGCCTTTAGCCTTACCTGAACGACATCTGCGACCGCAAAAGCAGTGTACCGCCCCTACGCACACATGCAAGATCGCTTCTACGCCCGAGTTTGCCTCAGGCCCAGCGCGGCGCTTTTTTATCAAAGAACGCCGCCACGCCATCGCGTGCATCGTCAGTTTCCCACACATCGGCGAGATGCTCGGCGGTCTCCGCGAGAATGGCCTCGTCAATGATAGGTCCGCGCCGCCGGGCGAGTCGCTTCGACGCCGCGACCGCTTGCGGCGAACAGGAGAGATAGGGGTCCACCTCGCGCTCAACAGCAGCGTCGAGGCCGGTTCCGGGAACCACTGTCGCGATCAATCCCAACTCCCGCGCCTCATGAGCGTCGAAGCGGCGGGACGACATAAACACGCGGCGCGCCCTGCCCTCGCCCATTCGCGCCAACACGTAAGGCGAGATGGTCGCGGGGGTCAGCCCGAGGCGAGTTTCGGTGAAGGCGAAGCGGGCGGAATCTACGGCGATGGCGACATCGGCGATAGAGATCAGGCCGAGGCCGCCGCCAAAGGCTTGACCATTCACGCGGGCAATCAAGGGCTTGGGCAACTCGTTAAGCGCCTTGAGCATGCCCGCCAGCCGCCGCGCCTCGGTGATACGCTGATGACGTGTGGCGGCCATTTGCGTCTTCATCCAGCCGAGGTCGGCGCCCGCGGAAAAGCTCGGGCCGGCACCGGTGAGCACAACCACGCGAACCGCGTTATCGTCGGCAAGGCTTTGGGCTGAGGAGGCGAGGGCGTCGATCAGCTCAGGTGAGAAGGCATTGTGTTTCTCTGGGCGATTCAGCCGCAGCGTGGCGACGCCGCGATGGTCAGTGGAGAGGGCGAGGACAGGTTCCGCGTCGCTCATGATGTCGCCTCCTGTTGTGACGTCGTGCGGAGGCTTTGCGCGAAAAACCCCGCCTCGGCCAATTTTTCTGGATCGACACCAGTGGCGAACCCGGCGCCTTCAACGAGGCCGACCACCGCCTCGGTGGCGATATTGCCGCTGGCGCCGGGGGCGTAGGGGCAGCCGCCGAGGCCGCCGGCGGAGGCGTCGAACACCCTGACGCCATGGTCGAGGCTGAGGCGGATATTGTCGAGCGCCCGGCCGCCAGTGTCGTGGAAATGCCCGGCGAGACGGTCGGCGGGGATGGTTTTGAGCAAACGCTCCAGCAGCGGGGCGACGGTTTCCGGGGTTCCGACGCCGATGGTGTCTCCGAGGCTAATCTCGTAGCAGCCCATCTCCAGCAGCTTCTCGGCGACGTGGAGGACGGCTTCGGGGTTGGTGGGGCCGTCATAGGGGCAGGCGACGACGCAGGAGACATAGCCGCGCACGGGGCGTTCATCGCCCTTGGTCGCGATGTCGACCACAGGCTGGAACCCCTCCAGGCTCTCGGCAATGGAGCGGCGGAGATTGGCCTGAGAGAAGCCTTCAGACGCCGAGCCGAACACCGCCACCTCATCCGCCCCGGCGAGCCGGGCGGCCTCGTAGCCCTTCATGTTCGGGGTCAGAACCGCGTAAGTGACGCCGGGGGCGCGGGTTATGCCCGCCATCACCTCGGCGGCATCCGCCATCTGCGGCACGGCGCGCGGGGAGACGAAGGAGGTTGCCTCGATATGGGTCAGGCCGGTTTGTGAGAGCAGGTCGATCAAGCGGATCTTATCTGCGGTCGCGACCAGGGATTGCTCGTTCTGCAACCCGTCGCGCGGGCTCATTTCACAGATTTTGACCATTTCGCTCATGCGCTTGGCTCCAGCCGGGCCAAGACGGCGCCATCCTCGACCTGATCCCCCTCAGCAGCCAGCAGTTCGGCGATGACGCCATCTCGCGGGGCGGTGAGGCGCAGCTCCATCTTCATCGCCTCCATGATGGCGATCAGATCGCCCTCGGAGACATGCTGGCCGGGTTTGGCGTCGAGTTTTTTGACGAGGCCGGGCATCGGCGCAATGATTTGATCGCCACCCGCGGCGGCGTCTTCGGTGACAGCGAGCGGGTCAGGGATTTGGAAGCGGTGGCGGGTGTTGGCGTAGGAGATGTCGATCAGATCGCGTTTGATGGCGACGGCCACGAAAATCACCCGCTCGGGCGTGGTCAACTGATACCCACCCTTGCGCCGCAAAGGCTGGAAAGGACCGAAGGCGGCGCCGACAGGCAAGGTTGCCGTGTAGAGGCCATCCGCTCCACCTCTCATCGTCACCTCATGCGCCGCCCCATCGAACCACAACGGCGCGACCTGCATAGAGTCGCCCCACAGCCGCCAGTTCGACAGTGTTTTGAATGGGTCGCGAGGCTTTGGCCCATACGGCCGGTTGGCGCCGCCCAGCCCCAGAGACGCCAGCGCTGCGACGACCCAAACCTCATGGGCAGGCTTAGGCGAGGCTGTCAACTCGACCAGATCCCGGTCGATCAGCCCGGTGTCGACCTCGCCCGCCGAAAAGCCGCCATGTTGAGCCAAAGCTTGCAGAAAATTGAGATTGGTTTCGCAGCCGATCACATCCGTCGACGCCAAAGCAGCGCGCAAACCTGTTAAAGCGCTTTCCCGATCGGGACCTTGGGCGATGATCTTGGCGATCATTGGATCATAGAACGGTGTGACGTGATCTCCTTGGCGCACCCCAGCGTCTACGCGCGCAATGTTCACTGGTAAGCTGAGACGGTCTAAGCGCCCCGTCTGCGGCAAAAACC
>JAHQVS010000262.1 GCA_019634215.1 Paracoccaceae bacterium
CCGCCGCTTCTCCCGTTCTTAGGCTTCTGCGTCAGTTCGTTGAATGAGATCACCGGGCTCTTCAGACATTTGGAACCCCTTTCAGACGTTGCCGCCTTGGCTCCTACATCAGCCCCTGCAACGGTTCTCGCCCTTCCCAGCGCCCTTCCGCTCCCAGCACTTGGAAACGGGCGAACAGCTCTTCGCTAAACCAGTCTCCCGCGCGGACGGCGGCGATCGCCTCGGCGTGCGGGCGGCTCTTGTAAGCGAAGGCGCGCATCGCCTCGGCGCTCTCCCAGATTGAGAAGGTCACCTGATGCAGCCATGGCACTTCGCCCATGCCAATTTTGAAGGGAAGTTCGGTTTGTGCGCGGATGTCCGCGCCGATGTCGGGGGTGTGGCGCCAAAAGGCCGGGACATTCTGCGGCTTTAAGGTGGCGCGGGTCAACACCGCGATTGGCTCGGGCGTTGCAGTTGGTTTTGCGTCGCCAACCTCAAACGGCGCGGCGCCTGCCCATTGACCACGCGCCGACACCGCTGAGATATAAACAGTCCAATTCTCGCTGGCGTTGGCGCGATAGCGTTGGAACACCGGGGCGTCCGCGATCCTCCGGCGGGCGATGTCTAGATCCGGCCATGTGGCGAGAATGGCGTATACGCCAAAATTGGGTGCGGGGTGGAAGCCCTCACGTGTGCCGGTGCCCATGAGCTTGAAAAAGCCGATGTCTGGCTCGGCGCGCAACGGCGCTCGCGCCCATTGCATCTGTGTAAAGGCCCAGAGTTTGGCCTTCACGCCGCTGAAACGAAACAGGGAGAGTGAGATCGCCTGCATCCCGCCGCCCCAAACGCTGTGCTAGGCGACCGCCCGCGACAGCGCGCATTGCGACCAGAGCGCGCCAAGAGCATTGATCAGCTGGTCAATGTCGTCGTCGGTGTGCAGAGGGGTCGGGGTGATCCGCAGTCGCTCGGCGCCTTTCGGCACGGTCGGATAGTTGATCGGCTGAATATAGATGCCGTGCTGCTCCAGCAGGATATCGCTGAGCAACTTGCACTTTACCGGGTCCTTCACCATCACCGGGACGATATGGCTCGGGTTCGGCAAATGCGGGATGCCTGCGGCGTCGAGCCGGGCCCGCACCTTCGCGACCCGTTCCTGATGCCGCATGCGCTCAATCTGGCTGGTCTTCAAATGCTGGATGCTAGCGCAGGCGCCAGCGGCGATCGCCGGGGGCAGGGCGGTGGTGAAGATAAAGCCGCTGGCGAAGCTGCGCACGAAGTCGCAAAGCGCCTCGGAGGCGGTGATATAGCCGCCCATGACGCCGAACGCCTTGCCGAGTGTGCCCTCGATCACGGTTAACCGGTCCATCAGCCCCTCGCGTTCGGCGACGCCGCCGCCGCGCGGGCCATAGAGGCCGACCGCATGAACCTCATCCAAATAGGTCATGGCGCCATGCTTTTCGGCCACGTCGCAGATTTCCGCGATCGGCGCGATGTCGCCGTCCATCGAATACACCGACTCGAACGCCACCAGCTTGGGCCGGTCCGGGTCGATCTGGGATAGTTTGGCGTCCAAATCCTCGACGTCATTGTGACGGAAGATCATACGCTCGGCGCGGCTGTAGCGGATGCCCTCGATCATCGAAGCGTGGTTCAGCGCGTCCGAGAGCACGACGCAGCCCGGCAATTTCGCCGCCAGGGTGCCGAGCGCCGCCCAATTGGAGACATAGCCTGACGTGAACAGCAGCGCGGCCTCTTTGCCGTGCAGGTCGGCCAATTCACGTTCCAACAGCACATGCTGATGGGTGGTGCCGGAGATATTGCGGGTGCCGCCGGCCCCTGCGCCGCAATTCGCCAGGGTATTTTGCATCGCGGCGATCACATTAGGGTTTTGGCCCATGCCGAGATAATCATTCGAGCACCACACCGTCACCTTGGCGGGGCCGCCATCGCGATGATGGGTGGCGCGGGGAAAATCACCCGCTGCGCGCTCCAACTCCGCGAACACGCGATATCGTCCTTCATCGCGCAGGCTGTCGAGCGACTCTCTGAAAAATTGTTCATAGTTCATGTCGCTTCTCCGACCTCCAACTTCCCTGTGGCGCCCCATAGATCGCCGAACATGTCTTAACTTCTTGTTTCATTGCGGAGACGAATCGATAGCGATTGCGCCGGCTTCAGCAAGTTTTTTGTGGCCACATACGCGCGCGTTCCCTCTTCGCGTACGGCGGCTCGGCTGCGGCGGCCATAAAGCCAACGGCGCGCTGACATATCTCGTATTCTGCATATATCATGCATCATCTCACTGCGAAACGTCTCGTTAAGCTCGAAAACCCCGCCTGTAACGGACTTCGGGCTCGCCGATCGCGTTTCCAGGGTGGCTAATGGCGGCGCAGTCGCGCCGACCGGTCGATCTCGCGTAGAAGTCGGTGCAAACCAAGACCAAAGTGCAGCGTCGCGTACAGGCAACACCATAAACCAATGCTCTAGCAGCCCCAGCGCCGCTAGGGACGCCAATAAAACCGCCGCCGTCGCCGTGATAGGCGCCGTCCCGGACGCCGCCGCTACCCAGATCAGCGCGGCTACGGTGATTGCGCCCAGGGTCGCCGAGATCGGAAATAGTGGATTGACCGGGCCACGGCGGAAATAGCTCCGCAGATGCGACAAATGCGCCGGGAGCATCTCGTCGACGTAGTTGGGCACCCCTAGGAACAGATTCAGCTTCGCGCTCAACCGCATCAGCCACAGCAGCAAGAAGCAGTGAAGCGCCATCGGATTGGCCGCCCCATGGGCGGCGGCGTAGAGAGCGGTCACCGTCGCCAACAAGGCGATCTCATGGTGGATCACGGTCGCCGTGGCGCACCAAAACCGGGTCCACTCGTTGCAGGCCCGAGGGCAGGGGAGGGTGCGGGGGCCGGTGATCGTACCGGTGAGAAAGGCGAATTCATGCCAGCCCCACAGCATGATCGCCGCGGCGAACCCAACGTAAACTCCCATGGGCGTCTCGGTTTTAAACGACCACAGAGCCGCCGCCGCCGCCCCGAGCGCCAAAAGGCTGATCAGAGCGAAGCAGAGGCCGTAGCCGCGCCGCTTCGGGCGGGTCGCGGCGAAGATCGCGCCGGTGCCGAACCACCAGAGAAACGCCGCAAATAGAACCGGCTCCGCCATCGCACCCACTCTCCCTAATAGGCCGGTTGCAGGCGGCTGCTGACCGGCGGGGTGTTTTGCTTCACCGGCGTAAGATAGAGGCGCGTGAACGCCCAGCCAGCCGCCGCGTCGAGACCAACTCGCCGCAGCCATCCAAGCGGGCCGCGTTGTTTCTCGGCCTCCGCCATCGCCTCGAACACTTCCCGGATGCGGGTCATCCGGGCTCGGAACACCGGCGAGTCGATGTCGAGTTCGATCGGGAACACCTGACGTGAGATTTCGTTGGTGATGCGGAACACCTCGTAATCGTACCAATCGATGTTCACGCCCAGGGCGTTATGAAAGGCGGGGCGGGCGTAATCACGCACATGCATGGTGGCGTAGACGGCGACCAAGAAAAACCGAATCCAATATTTGTTCCAGCCTTCCAAAGTACGCTTATCCGCCCGCATCAACAGCGCGAAGGCTTCGCCATGACGGAACTCGTCATTGCACCATTGCTCAAACCATTTGAAAATGGGGTGGAAGCGCCGGTCTGGGTTGCGCTGTAAGTGCCGAAAAATGGTGATATACCGCGCATACCCGATCTTTTCAGAAAGGTAAGTCGCGTAATAAATGAATTTTGGTTTAAAATAGGTGTATTTTTTCTTCTTTGTCAGGAACCCAAGATTAACACCGATGTTGAATTCTTTCAGGGCGTCATTGATAAACCCAGCATGGCGGGCCTCGTCGCGGCTCATCATCGCGAACAGCTCACAGATGTCTGGATTATTGCCACGTTTCTTCATCTCTTTATAGAGAACGCAGCCGGAGAACTCCGCCGTCAGTGAGGACACCAGAAAATCGATCAACTCCTTGTGCAGCTCGGGATCGAGGGCGTCGAGGTCGATTTCATCCCAGTCGGCGTTCTTTTTAAAGTGACCTTTATTGGGGTCGTCGCGCATCTCCTGAAGCAGCTCGTCCCAGTCAGCGCGCACGGGGCTGACATCCAGCCGGTCCATTTCCTTGAAGTCGGTGGTGTAGAAGCGCGGGTTGAGCAGCGTGGTCTCATGCGCCATCCGCGTGGTGTCGTTGACAGCATTCAGGTCGTCAGGACGGACAGGCGCGTTCATAGTTTTTGCTCCTCGGAGAAGCTGAATTCGCACAGCTCCATGAATTCCAGATCGCCGGTGAGGCGGGTCCAGGCGCGTTCGGCCCAGGTTGCGCGGGTGACAGTGGCGCGGCGGCGCTCGATGACAACGTCGCCATAGGCGGCTAGGACCGGCGCGCCATGGACTAGCACTTCGTCGCCGGGCTCGATGGCGAGGTCGCCGTCGAGTTCGACATGGGCGTGAAGGCTTTCGAAGGTGTGAGAGACCTCGACGGTGCAGCCGGTTTCGATGCGGCGGCGGGCGAACCAGCCGCCGGTGGGCGCGCTTTGGGCGGCGGCGTCCGTGCTGTTGATGCTGGCGTCGGTCATTCGGGACAGCCTCTCCTTAGGGGGCGTTGCGCGCCTACCGTCTGGCGGTCTGGGCCAAATCCGCAGTCAGCAGGCGCTCAAACGCTTTCAGGTTGTCCATTCCGAACCCATGCAGCTCGATCTGTCGATTGGTCTCTACGTCGCGGATCGAAAGGCGGCCGTCGCTCCAACGGGTTAAGCGGGTGCGGGCCGAGTCGAGCGATAGTCCGGCGAGGCGGCGGTCGCGCTCCAGGGCGCGTAGCACCCCCAGGGCGAAACCGTCCCCCTCCAGCGTCAGGCGGGCGACCTGCTCCCCGCTGGCGGCGAGCACCGCCACATCGCCGCCGCCGTTGCGTTCAAACCGAAGCTCGCGGCTTTCGACCGCTTCGGCGACGGGGATGCGCACCGCGCCGACCTCGCCGTAGCGGCCCGCGATGGCGGCGATGAGGGCGAGCACAACAATCCCCATCGCGCTGTAGAGCGCGATTTTTGGAATGCTCTCACGATGATCGTGGCCGTACTGATGCGACGCCATGGCGCCCTCCTTCTATGGCGCGCGCCTTAACGGGCGCCGGCGAGACCGAGCGTGCCCAGCGGTTCTGCTCGCGATGGGGTCGGCGGCGCCACCTGAAGCGGCGGCGCCGCGCTCGTGTTGACGGCGGCGACGGCCTCCGCCAACAGCGCCGCCGCGTGCGCCGCCTCCGGCACGCAGCGCAGAGAGGGTTGGGTGTGGCCGAAAGCCCAGGGGCGTGCGTGCGGCCACAGCGTCAAATAGGCGAAGCGGCCATCCGGGGTCAGCTTCAAGGCGATGTCGCCGGTCCCCCCCCAAAGCGGCGCCAATTGGGCTTCCGATAACTTGGCGAAGGGCAGATTGACGATGATCTGCATCGCCACCCCGACTCGCATCGCCACCCGGCGGTTGGTGATGGTGTAGAGGGTGCTGCGGGCGGTGATGTAGGCCAGCAGATACAAGATCCCCAGGGCGGCGGCGGCGGGGATCGCCACTGCAGAGGCCGAGGCCAGCGCATCGGCGATCCCTGCGCCTTGCTCCAGCGCGTCAATTGCGCTCCAGGTGGCGAACAGCGCGAAGTAAATCGCCACCACCCGTGTCCAGAACACCCGCCGCGCCAACGCGCGCCAGTCCGGCGCGCCTTGCCAAAGGATGCGCTCTCCCGCGGGCAACCGCTCCGGCAGGCCGGGGATGGGCTCGTCATCATGCTCCAGGATCACAGCAACGGCTCCCGGCGCGAGGGGGTGGCGTAGAGGGTGCCGCCGCCGTAATAGGCGGTGATCATATCCTCTTCGAGCAGCGTCACCTGATCCGGCGACTTTAAGCGCGGGACGCCGCCGAACTGAGCGGCCATAATCGAGCGCACCCGGACTTCCGGACGCCAGACCCCGAACTGCGCCAAGCTGCCGCCGACCACTGACATGGTCATGGGCAGCAGCACGGTGTGCGGCGGCTCCGGCTTGACGACATCGAAATCAAGCAGCACTTCGAGGTAGCGGATGACCTGTTCTTCGCGGTCGATCTGGCGGGCAACCCGATCATCCCCAGCGCCGGCAGCCTGTTCTCCGACCTGGGCTTCAGCGACTTCGACTGGGAGTTCACCGGCGCGGCCGGCGGGGCCCTGACCAGCACCAACGGCTCGGTCCGCATC
>JAHQVS010000263.1 GCA_019634215.1 Paracoccaceae bacterium
GCCGACGCAGTGTTGGCGGCCGTCGAGGTTGCGCCTGAGTTTGAGACGGCGCGGTACGCGGCGGCGCTGACCCAAGATCCGGATGGCGGGTGGCAGCGCTTCGCGATCGAGGCGGCCATAGTTGATGTCGAGGCGATGCCATGATTAAGCCCGGCACTCCCCTTAGCCGCAATCTGGCGATTTTGGTGGCGATGTCGCCCGCGCTGGTGGCTGGCATCGCCTTCGGCGTGTGGGCGGCGACCGAGTGGCGCGCCCAAGGCGAACGTTTGGAGCGTGAGCGTGCTCTGGCCCACGAATACGCAGCGCAAACCACCCAGACTCGGCAATATGAACCCGTGCTTGACGTTTGGCGGTCCTACGCCTCGTCGCTGGATTCCGGTCTGCTCCCCGGCGCGGACCGGGCGGCGGCGGAGGCGGTGTTGATCGGGCGGCTCAAAAAGGCCTTCGAAGGTTTCGATGGCCGCTGGATCGGCGCCGAGAGCCTGCCTCCTGGCCGGGAAGGCGGGTTGGAGGTGGTGCGTCTTGAGGCGCGCGGCGAAGCGCCGGAGCGAGGTTTTGCTCGGCTCTTGGATTCCCTCGAGACAGAAAGTCCCTATGTGTTCGTAGAAACGATTGATCTGAAGCGGATGTCAGGCGATGCGCAAGCTGCGCGTCTCGATGTGCGGATGCGTCTGTCGACCTACCGATTGTCGGAGGATCAGGAATGACCCGCGCCCTTTGGTTGTTCGCCAATATGTTGTTGGTGTTCGTCGCGCTCGGCGCGGGATGGTTTGCGATTAACGCGCCGCAGATCGCCCGTCCGGTGCTGACGCCGCTTGGCAATGTTGAGCTGACCCCGGAAGCGCCGCCGGCGCCGCCGGGGCCGTTGCTGATGACCACAAACGATGTGGTCGAGGTCTTAAATAAGCGCCCGTTATTCACGCGGCCCGAGTCCCCGGACGCGCCGCAAACGCCGTCGGTGCTCGCTTTAGATGGCGCGGCCGTGGTTGAGACTACGGAATTAGAGGCCACGGTGTTGGTTCCAGATGGCGACGCCGCGCTCGATGGCGCGCCGCTGCGGGACGTCCGGGCGGAGAGCCCGATCGCGCGCACCATGTTGGACAGCTTGCCGGCCCCTTTGAAGAACGCGCCGAAGATTGGCGAGGAGCGCCGGGCGCCAGTGGACAATCTGTCGGCGGCGTTGTCGACACCCTCACCGGAGGTGAAGCAGTTCTTCTCCTGGCGGTCGATGAACTACAACGCCCGCGATAGTGACGAACAACCCCCAGCCTCAGTGTCGCCTGGGTTGGCGACACCGTCGACCGTGGCGATGGCGCCAGCGGCGGTCGAGGCCGCGCCCAGCCCGGGCTCTGCCGATGAGCCTCCCGTTGAAGCTACTGATGCGCCGGTGGAAGAGCCCGCGCCCGCCATTGAAAATAGCGAACCTGAAGGACCGAAATTGGCTTCTGATGCGGCGTCTCTGCCGCCATTGGATAGCGCCTCGACCGACACTGATGCTCGCAGCAGCGAGGAGGTCGCTGAGTTGGCGGTGGCCGAGGCGCCGGATCTTGGCTCTGAGGTCCGCGAACAAGATGTTAGTGAGCAAGACGTTAGCGAGATTGCCGCCTCGATCGAAACGGTGACCACCGCTCCTGTCGAAACAGAGGCTGAGACGCAAGAGGCCGCAGCCCCCTCCGATGCCTCCTCGGGTGAGCCCGAACAGGCCGAGACGCTCGTCGACACCGTTGGAGCGAATGAGGCTGAGGAGGCCGAAGGCCCCCCGCCGCCTCCGCAGGCCCCTGAGATATCGGAACGACCGACCCAGCGCTCCACAGTGCCGCCCGCGCGGCGTGTGGCCTCGACCGGATCGAGCATCTACTCCGCTTTTGACGAGACAGTCTCTCTCGCGGGCGAGGATGAGATGCCAGTGGATGAGTTGGGGACGGCGCGGGGAGAGGAGGTCGCCGACTTTGGCAATCTCTCGGCGCCTCGCCCGTCGGCCCGCCCATCGGCGGAGCAAATCGCGACTCGGAGAGTCGAGATGGCGGCCACCACTCTGGTTGACCCTGCGGCGCCTCCAGAAGGTGGGATGATTTTGCTCGGCGTGTTCAACGGGCGTGGCAATGAACGCGCGTTGGTACGGACGACAAGTGGGTCGCAACGGGTGGTGGTTGGCGATGAGATCGATGGTTGGCGCGTGACGGCAATCACTGACTCTGCGGTGCAGCTGCGTCGCTCCACGAGTGTCCGGATGTTGCGAATGCCGTAAGCGTTAACTCCAGTGATCGGGGTGATCTGGGCTGATCACTGGTGCGACTGACATCCTTTGAAATTCTGCAAAAGCGCGATGAGGGTAACCTTATTGCGCTTTTTGCGTTCCCTACTTGAAGTTCGGCAAGAAGGCTCAGCGGTTTTGTTGGTTCAGAACTGATCAATGCACGCTGGCGTCCAGATCATTGGCGGTGCCCAGAAATGCTTCGCCATCGATCTCCAGCCGCACATAGGCCTTGCCATTCTCAAGCAGGCTCTTGGCCAGAGCCACGCGCATCCCGGCGCCGGAGAGGCCGTTGCGTTCACATTCGCTGATCAACGTCTCCAACGCGGTTTGCACCGCCACCGCCATGGTTTCCGGAGAGTGCGACGGCTCCGTCGCCATGCTGGAGGTCAGCACGTTGCAGAGTTGACGCGCAAGAGCGCGGGCCGAGGAGGCGTCGTGGCGCTGCGGGTCCAGTGACGGGCCGTCACGATCCTCAATCTCGGCGTGTAGGGTGATGCGGTTATTGTTCATTGCGCTTGCCTCCGGCGAATTTGCGCTGGGCACAAGCAAGGACCACGCCACTCCTGTGTTTTCAGATCCCGCGTGTTCTGAAGATCGCGGCGGCTCCCGGCGCATCGCCATCTCCCGCTGGCGCGGGGCGTCACGTCGAATAGTAAAGTGTATAAATCATCGTCACCGCGATGGCGCCCACCAACAGGTTGAGCGGTGCGCCGATGCGCAGGAAGTCGATGAAGCGATAGCCGCCGGCGCTGTAGACCAAGGTGTTGGTCTGATAGCCGATTGGGGTGGCGAAGCTGGCGCTGGCGCTGATCATCACCACCAGCACTAGCGGGCGCGGGTCGACGCCGAGGGTGGCGCCCAGTTTGATCACGATCGGCGTCATCACAACCGCCACGGCGTTGTTGGTGATCAGCTCCGTCATCAGATTGCACATCAGATATATCGCCGCCAGCAGCGCGAACGGCCCAAGGCTCATCAGGAATGGTTCGATTGCGTCCACAATCAGCGTCACAGCGCCGCTGACCTCAAGGGCGCGGCCAATTCCTAACATGGAGAAAATCAATAGCAGCAGCCCGCCGTCGATCGCCGCAATCGCGTCGTCGGCGTCCAGACATCTGGTCGCCAGCGCGACGCCTACCGCGATCAACGCCAGTGCTGCGATCGAGGCGACGCCGAGCGCCGCCAGCGCCACCACCCCAAGCAGCACGCCAAGGGCGATGGGCGCTTTTTCGGGGCGAAGGTTGCGATCGGGAGAATCTGACAATGCCACCAGGCGCATCTCGTCCGCCAAGCGGCGCAGATCTTCAGGCGCCCCTTCCAGCAGTACGGTGTCGCCGACGTCCAAGGGGGTGGTTTCAAACGCGGTGGCGAGGTTCACGCCGCGACGGTGGGCCGCAATCGGATAGACGCCATAGCGTCGCCGTAGCCGCATCCGCGCCAGTTGCCGGCCGATAAACGCACTACCGGGGCCGACCAGCGCCTCCATCAATGTTGATCGCCGGGTCTGTACCCGCTCCAGCGCATCCTCTGCGAACTCAATTAGCTCTACGTCGCGCAAGGTTTTGAGGTCGTCGACATCGCTACGCAGCACCAGACGGTCGCCGGTCTGAAGCGTCAGGCCGCGCAGGTTGCGCCGTAGGGATTCGTCGCCGCGCAACACATCGATCACTCGGATGCTGTTGTTGGCGAACAGTCGGGTTTGCGTTAGCTGCATCCCCGCAATCGGTGAGCGCTTGCCGATCAATGCCTCGATCATAAAGCGCGGTCCAGCGGGATGCTGCGCCGCCGTCACGGATGAGGTGTCCTTGAGCAGCAACGGCGCGGCGATCGCCAGGTAGATGGTTCCTCCCAGGGCAACCACGATCGCCACCGGAGTGATTTCAAACAGCCCAAACGGCGCCATCCCTTGCGATTGGGCCACGCCGTCGATCACCAAGTTGGTCGAGGTGCCGAGCAACGTGCAAGCGCCGCCAAGAATGGTGACGTAGGATAGCGGGATCAGCAGCCGTGACGGGCTGGCTTTCATCGCTGAGGCGACACCGACCGCCACCGGAATCAGCACCATCACGACCGGGGTGTTGTTGACGAAGGCCGAGAGGCCCATCGCCCCCAGCATCAGCAACGCCACCGCGCTGAGCGGCGAGGTTTCAGCCCGGCGGCGCATCGCACGGCTGGCGACATCCAGCGCGCCGGTTCGGGTCAAGGCGCCGGAGAGCACGAACATGCAGGCGATGGTGACCAGCGCCGGGTTCGACAGTGGGGCGAGCGCATCCTCAATTGGCAACAAGCCAGTGGCCAGTAGTGTGGCGAGGCCGATCAGGGCGGTGGCGTGCGGCGGGGCCGCTTCCAGCGCAAATCCGGCGAAGACCAAGGCCAACACCGCCAGCGCCGCTAACGGCGCCGTTACAAAAGCTAATTCCATCAGGAGATCCACGCCCAACTGTCCAATCGGGACAGAGTCCGCGATCAGCCGGTCAGAAGCAATCTCCTCGGCCCCATGCCTTTAGGGTCGCGGTAATTTGGCCGCTGGCGCACAACGGCGCCAAAGCCTTAAACAAGCATGCGCTCGTTTAAGGCGTAACTGGCGTCGCCAGAAGCGTGGATCAGCCTTTGGCCGCACCCTTCTTCGCGCCCTTGGCGGGCGCCTTGGCCGCCGCGGCCTTTCCAGCAGGCTTGGCCGCAGCCGTTTTCGCTGGGGCTTTGGCTGGCGCGCCATCAGGCTTGAAACCCTGCCGTTCCGCGTTGGACTCGGCGTCGCCGCGCTTGTTGTAGCCCTCAGAGGCCGCGCCCACGATCTTGCCGTTGGAGGCTTTTCGCCGCCAGCGCCACTCGCTGCGCTTGTCCTGGTAGAACTCCCATTTGTCCTTGGCGTTCGCGCCGCGCTTCATGTTGGCTTCGCAGTCCTTGCGGTCCTTGTAGCCTTCACAAGCGGAGCCGACGATCTTGCCGTTGGAGGCGATCCGCCGCCAACGCCACTCGCCACGCTTGTCTTCGTAGACCTCGAATTTGTCCTTCTCGCCCGCCATCGCCATATTTCACCTTTGATATGCGTGCCCGACTCACTTTACCGAACTTAATTCCGCTAGGGAAATCAAGCGCTTTCAAGACATGTCTAGGCCTAATCACTTAGTTTGATGGTGGTTCGGAGAGTTGACGTCGCAATGTGCGCCAGTATCGCCGCAGCAAATCGCGTCTGGCGCGTCGTTTGTTTGCACGGCGTGCGGCCAGTTCCGAGGCGTTTTCCGCAGCCACCCGATCGCGAAAAGCCGTCGCTTCTGGGGTGAGAAAACCGTGATCAGCGGCGAGTTGATAGAGGGTGTGGTTAGGGTCGCCGTTCGCTTCCACCAGCACAGGCCCCTGGTCAGTTAAGGCGAGGTCCCAGCCGATCAGTCGGGTGAAAGGGGTCAGCTCTGCGGCTTTGAGGGCGAGCGCGCGGGCGGCCTCCCAGTCGGGCAAGCGGAGGCCGTGAATGCGGGCGCCGGTTTCGGGGTGGCTGTCGAGCACTTCGCGATCAGGGCCAGAGCCGCGTTGCACCCGCTGGACAGCGCCGTTCTCTGAGTCGATCAGCGCCAGCATATTACCGGGGCGCCAAGTGGTGTCGGCGACGGCGTTGAGGGCTGGGGCTTTCCAGAGTGCGTACAACGGCGCGGCGCGGCCGTTCTCAACAATGGTGACGAAACGGATGGTGCCGAGGCTGTGGCCAGAGATCGCCGCCAGCTCTGGATGCGGCGCCAAGCGATCCTCGAACATATAGCCGGTTCGGCCATGGCGCGTGAGGATCGCTTCGGCGAAGGCGTCGGGGTCGATCTCGCTTTCGTCAATCAGACGAAGGCGGTCGCTGTCGGGGGAATAGGCGTTGATGCTGACCGCGCCTCGGCTCAGCGACGCCCGCACCGGTTTGCAGAATAGCGGATAGCGGGCCTGCTCTCGCAAGAACCGGGCAATGCTGGACGCGTCGGCCAATGTGAGGATCGCCCCGGCGCCGCCGAATTGCCGGGCGAGGGCTTGCAACGGCGGGGTCGGAAGGCCAAAGCCGCGCAGCATGGCGTTGTACATCAGTTTTTGGCCGACGATGCCGTGGCCCTCAGTGAGATCATTGACCACACGGTTATATTTTTGGCTTGCGAGCACCCCGACGAACCGCGCGCGGGCCTCGTCGTCGAATTGGGCGTGGTCATAGAGCCGGTGGGCGAAATACTCATGGGCCATGATCCGACGTGGACCGAGGAACAAAGCGGAGATCTCACGCGCCATGGCGGCGGTCGAGCGTCCGGTTTCGGCGTGGGCGCGGGCGCGTAGGTGCTTGAAGCGGAGCGACGGCATGGTCGGCTGCACGTCCAACAGGTCGGCCGGGTTGATGAGGGGATGCGGTGTCATACGGCGGCTTTTACGCGGGCGCGGGCCGGGTCACCAAGGTTCGATCGTCACCTCGGGCCACATCTTGGCCGCCCGCGCCGCCTTGGCCTCATAGGTTAGACGGTTGGCGAGGCGGCGGTTAGGGCGAAGCCGAAGGTTCAGGATGTCGTCCAGACCGAAAGGGGCGGCGATTTCGATTTGGTTGGCTCTGGTCAGCCTGACGGCGACGGCATGGGTCAGGGCGGCGAAGCGCTCCAGCGCGGCGAGAGCGCAGGGGAGCGGCGGGTAATCGATTCCGAATTTCTCGCCGACCCAGAGATGGGCGCGGGCCTGATTGCGGATCTCAACCGGCGCCGGCAAATCGCCGATCAGCGGCGCGGCGTGGCGGATTACCCTGTCCTCCGCCTCGTAGGAAAGGTCGGATGCGTCGAAATAGAAGAGATCGACGTCTTTGACGCCCCAGCCGGAGGGGCGGCCGGTGAGTTGGTTCCATGCAGTGTTGTAAATCAAGCCGGAGACGATCCAGGCGTCCGGCAGATCAAGATCGCGCGTGCGGGCCAGGGCCTCTGTCGCCAGCGGGTCGCCGCGCAGAATGGCGCGCAGGCGGTCGGCGTCCGTCACGTCTGTTTGGCCGAGCCCCATGGGATTTGGGCTCATGTGAGCTGGGATCATGGGTGGCGGGCGGCGTGGTGGGTGCGGGCGGCGTCTCCGAACGCCTCGAACAGTTTGCGATTCACCGGATTCTCGGCGGTTCTATACTCCGCATGCCACTGCACCCCCAGAGCGAAGCCGGGCGCGTCGCGGATGCTGATCGCCTCCGGGGTGCCATCCTCGGCGTAACCTTCGATCTCGACCCGATTGCCAGGAGTGAGTATGCCTTGTCCATGCAGCGAGTTCACCCGGATCACCTCGGCGCCGAACTGTTCGGCGAACTTGCCGTCGGGGCTGAGGCGGACGCCATGCCGGAGTTGGAAGATCACATCCAGGTTGGGCTCGTTTTTCGGCATGCGGTGATTCATGCGCCCGGGAATATCGCGGATCTCTGGATGTAGCGCGCCGCCGAAGGCGACGTTCATTTCCTGCAGGCCACGGCAAACGCCCAAAATCGGGGTGCCGGTCTCTACGCAGGCGCGGGTTAGCTCCAGCGCGATCTCGTCGCGGTTTTCATCATAAGGCTCATAGGCTGGCCCCGGTTCCGCGCCGTAGTAGCTCGGATGCACGTTCGCGCGCCCGCCTGGTAATAGAAAGCCGTCGCAGACGTCTAGAAGGCTGCTGATTTCCCGCGTTTCCGCCAGGGCTGGAATGATCAGGGGCAGCGCTTTGGCCACGGTGGCGACGCTTTCCAGATTGTTCGATCCGGTGATCTGCGCCGGGAACGTGTCTTCAATCATTCGATGGGAGGCGATGACGCCGATACGGGGCAGGGACATGAAGGCGGGACCTAATGAAATTGGGTGTCTTCTCTTAATCGATCGCCGACGGTAGGGCGAGGTCAAGTCTATCACAAGGAGAAGCGCGCCCAAAATGCAGGCACGCCTCTCAGTATGCTTATATGTTAATCTTGTTTGGCGGTTGGCCGGCTATCTGATGGGCGAGAGTGGTTTCAGGGTGTGCCGCCAACTCTCGATACGGCAGCTCTCTACTGGCTCGCCCGTCGCCGCCGCGCCGTTTGACGTAGGAAGCCGTAACCGAACACCAAGAGGCCGACGCCCATGATTCCATAGCTGAAGGAATTGTCGCCTTGTGACGGCTTCAGCGCGGCTTCGCGACCTTCGAGGAATGGATCGATGAACACAGCATCTGGTGAAAGAGTGAGACCCTGTTCCTCCAGCGCCTCCCGGACCATCGAGCGGAACCTGCCGGGGCCAGATTCTTCGCCGTTGATTTCAATGATGGGGCGATCGTTGGCGATCCCTTTCATCATCGCCGCCAAATCGTCTTGTTCCGGTTTGCCGTCGCTTTCCAAGACAATAGCGCGAACCGGGTTTTCCGGCTCAACCGCTGCCGGATCGTATAGCGGGGCCATCCATCGGATGGTTTTAGCGCCGTATTTTCCCTCACGGGTGAGCGTATAGTTGATACTGAGGTCAAGTTGACCTCGAATACTCACTTCGTTCGCCGGGCCCATGTGCTTGGTCTCATCAAAGGTCCCGATATCCACCATCGCTGGCGCGCCTGCCGCCAGCGCTTGGCGCCGTTGCTGGTTCTTATCCGCCTCGTTGAATTGCATGAAAATGCCAAAAGCAATAATCAGCGGCCCTCCGATCCAGTAAAAGATCGGATGAAGTTTGAAGGTGCTAAACATACGGCTTCCCCCATCGGCGCCCTGTTGGGCGGATGACTATTAAAATGCTCACGCTTTGGCTTTTCTAGATCAAAATGTGAACATAGAGTGGATATAGGGGGGCATTTCCGGGCCGCTAGAGGGCGGCGTGTTCCGGGGGATAATTTGACTGGTGTAGCGATGGCGTGAATGCCGCAGATCCCGGCGGAAATTCCGGGTTTGTCCGCTGTGTTTGGGTCCGCCAAGGGATCGGCAAAGCCGTGCGGACGAACGGCTTTGCCTCAACTGGTTTGCGCTGTGCTGTTAATAGGTCTGCGCTGTTTGGCGCTGCATCTTCACCGTCACCTGAGTGGGGTAGTTGTGTGTCGCGCCTGAGGCGGAGTCGATGGCGACTCCAACCACTCCACCGATGACCGCGTTGCCCAGCGTCATGGCGGCGAAGTTCGCCGGTAGTATGAATTCCTTGTCCTCATAGCCAGCCTGGCTGCAGCGGACTGTCGGGCCGTATTTTGATCTGGGGATTCGAACATGACCGGGAGTCTCGTCAATGCGTGTTAGCAGAACGCCGTTATGATAAATCTCACAAGCGCCGCCCGCAGGCTCTGTGACGAAGTTCACCTTCTGACTCGTGCCCGTAACAAGGGTTGAGCATCCTGACCCGATGGCTAACAGAGCAACGGCGGCGGCAAATAGTGTTCGCTTCATTTTCTCTCTCCAAACGCTAAGCGGGCTCCGGTCCTCGATTGCCCGGAATTTTACGGGATTCGTACTTGGGATGTGTCTTGCAAGCTCATTGGCGCGATCGAGGGCTGCAAGGCTTTGCCAGGAAGAAAGCATTGGTTGCAGGAGAGTGATGCAAAGATTCTTCGGTGGCGTGAGAAGCGTCAGAAGGCGGACAACTGTTGTGTCTGGTTCCGTCATTGTCGAATGGAGGCGGCCTTTCCGGCGCATGTAACAGTGTTAACTGCCGGGTGAGATGGCGGGCGCCCGGGACAATACCCGGGCGCACTCGATCATGTCGCCGTTATTGCGGCAGGACTGACGGTGGGGTCGACGGGTAGGGCCCTGGGCTGAGGGGAGTCGGCGTCACAATTTGGGCCTGCTGCTTTTGGGCTTGCAGATCGTTCAGTTGAGCACTGCGGCGCTCCTCTAGAGTCTGAAGCGCGAAGCAGGTCTCGTCGTTGGCCCGCTCGCATCTTTCGCCCGCCTTGTCGGTTTGGGGCGTGAACTCCTCGTGAATCCGGTCTTCGGCTTTGGCGAAAAACTGGTCTCGTTCCGTTTCGGACAGAAAGCTGTTGGGCGCCATCAGAAAGTAGACGCTCTGCGGGTAGGAGAAGTTCGCGCCGGATGCGGCGTCGACAGCGATGCCGACCAAACCGCCAGCGAGGATATTCCCGGCGGTGGTGGCGACCATATTGGGCTCGATAATGACTGTGCTGTCCTGAAAGCCTTCTTTGCGGCAAACGCCGCTGACGTCATTTCGGGACTTGTCAAGCACAAGGGTGCCGGGCGTTTGGGCGACTGCCCCGATCAATTGCCCATCCCTTGTGAATTCGCAGGTCGCCCCAGCTTCGCTTGCGTAAACGGTCAGCGGCTGATCCGTGCCTTCAACTATTGTGGCGCAAGCGGAGAGGCTGAATGCTGCTAAGGCAACGCTCAACGCGCCGTATGATGATACTCTAAACATGGAATTCTCCCAAACACATGTGGAGCTGCTAACAGCGGATGCGACGGGATAAATCTATAGTAAGCTTGTAGAAATGGGCTATTTACCCATTTGTGCGGCGATTTTCACACATATAAAAAGCAGGGCGGAATTGCTTCCGCCCTGCAGTAAGGTCTCGCCTGGGGGCGGGGTGCTTACATCATGCCGCCCATGCCGCCCATGTCGCCCATGTCTGGCGCGCCGCCGCCGGATTTCTTCTCGGGCTTCTCGGCGACCATGGCTTCGGTGGTGATCAGCAGGCCCGCGACCGAGGCGGCGTCTTGCAGTGCGGTGCGCACCACTTTCGCCGGGTCGATGATGCCTTTGTTCATCAGGTCGCCATACTCTTCGTTCTGAGCGTCGAAGCCGAAATTGCTGTCCTTGTTCTCAAGGATTTTGCCGACCACGACAGAACCGTCGACGCCGGAGTTTTCGGCGATCTGACGCACCGGCGACTGCAGAGCGTGGCGAACGATCTCGATGCCGCGCTGCTGGTCCGGGTTCTGGCCCTTGAGGCTGTCGAGGGCTTTGGTGGCGTGCAACAGAGCGACGCCGCCGCCTGGCACAACACCTTCTTGAACTGCGGCGCGGGTTGCGTTCAGGGCGTCGTCGACGCGATCCTTACGCTCTTTCACTTCGACTTCAGTCGCACCGCCGACGCGGATCACCGCGACGCCGCCGGCCAGTTTGGCCAGACGCTCTTGCAGCTTCTCACGGTCGTAGTCCGAGGTTGTCTCCTCGATCTGCGCCTTGATCTGAGCCACACGGCCGTCGATTTCCGACTTCTCGCCAGCGCCGTCGACGATGGTGGTGTCGTCTTTGCCGATGCGGATCTTCTTGGAAGTGCCGAGCATGTCGATGGTGACATTCTCAAGCTTCATGCCGAGATCGTCGGAGATCACCTGGCCGCCGGTCAGGATCGCGATATCCTGCAGCATGGCCTTGCGGCGATCGCCGAAGCCCGGCGCCTTGACGGCGGCTATCTTCAGGCCGACGCGCAGCTTGTTGACCACCAGAGTCGCCAGGGCCTCGCCCTCGACGTCTTCGGCGATGATCAGCAGCGGCTTGCCGGTCTGGATCACGGACTCGAGCAGCGGCACCATAGGCTGCAGCGAGGACAGCTTCTTCTCGTGCAGGAGGATGTA
>JAHQVS010000264.1 GCA_019634215.1 Paracoccaceae bacterium
CGGCTTCGAGAAGCTGCCGATGATCGAGCGCTTCATTTTCCCCAGAGCGTCGCCAATCACGCCCGGCTCATAGCGCTGGGTTTGGCCAGCGAACTCGTTGAGCGGTGTGAACGGCTCGCCCGGGCTTTCCTCCAACTCATCGCCGAACGGGCGCACCAGTTCGCGCTGGCGATCTGGGTAAGTGTTGAAGGGCCGATCCAATCCCGGAGGCGCGTTTTCGCCAAAGCCTTTGAAGCTCTCGAACGATACATCCTGCTCCGAAACGCCCTCGCCCGCCTCGTCGCTTTCGACTTTCACGTCGACAATCTCAGCCCGCTCAGCCTCAGTCGTCTCCGCCGCTTTTTCTTGGGCGTTGACCGTCAGCGGCGCCGCGCAGACAAACCCTAACAACGCCAGGGCCGCCGCGACCCTGGTCAACACATCACCGCGCGAAATCATGGCGCATATCCTTGAATGAGCATCCCTTTGACCTCAATCAAGTGATGCTGCGGGCGCTAAGAGTCTAGGCGGCGCGCGTAACAACCGCGTGCAATCCGCGCGGCCGTGTCCGCAGCGTCGCGGTTAACGGCCGAGGCCCCAATGCCGCCCCAAGACTGACGCAAAGAAGTCACTCAACGATCTTTGGAACGACAAAAAAACCTTCCTGAGTCTCGGGCGCGTTCGCCAGTGGACGGGATGCGTCGCCACCGCCCGTGACCACGTCCTGGCGCCGCTTCAGCCGCATCGGCGTGACGGAGGTCATCGGCTCCACGCCCTCGACGTCGACCTCTCCCAGTTGCTCCACCCAGGTCAGTATATCGTTCAACTCGCCGGCGAGATCCTTGACCTCTGCTTCAGTGACGGCGATCCGCGCCAATTTCGCCACCCGGCGTACGGTGTCGGCGTCCACGGACATGGCCGCACTCCCTCTTTCTGCGCGACAACGTCGCTAAAATACCGCGCTCAGGCGATACAGATCCATGCCGGACGCCGCAACGCCCTTGTGGGCACTGGCGCGCCGGAGCGGGCTGGTCTAGTGTCCGCGCCAGGATTTGGTAATTATTTCTCGGAGTGGGTGCGATGGCCGGGGCGATGAAAACTGTAATGTTCACCACTGCGGCGGCGCTGTTGATCGGCGCGGCGGGGTGCGCGGACCTGGGCGATTCGATCGTCGGGTCGAAAGAGTATGGGCCGGTCACGGCGACCGAGGCGGCGAGCGCCGCCGCCAACCTGTCTTATCTGCCGGCGGACACCGATGATCCGGACGTTCGCGCCGCAGCTGGCGCGGCCGCTGGCCGTATCGGCAAGAATCTGGCCGTGACCCAGATTTTCTCGGCGGAATCCTCAAATGACGGCGCACAGCATTATCGTCTTCAGATGGAGATGACCGACAAGTCGGTTTGGGAAGCGATCATGCTCGACGGTGGCGTCGGCTACGAAGTCGTCCGTCTGGAGCGCATTGGCTAATAACGCCTGACGTCAGCCTTGCGGGGGAGCGCGCGGTTTTCTAAGGGTCTCGGTCAGATCAGCGTTTCACATAAACGCTCTCACCGACTGATGCCCGGAGACCGCAGAATGAGCGCCGCCCCCGCCGTGCTGGATTATGAAGAACCAACAGCCAAAACCATCGCCGGCGTCACTGGCGATTGGGAGATGGTGATCGGCATGGAAGTGCACGCCCAGGTGCTCTCCAAATCCAAGCTGTTCTCCAGCGCCTCCACTCAATTCGGTTCGGCCCCCAACGCCAACGTCTCCCTGGTGGACGCGGCGATGCCTGGCATGCTGCCGGTCATCAATGAATTTTGCATCGAACAGGCGGTGCGCACCGGCCTCGGCATCAAAGCCGGGATCAACTTGCGCTCGGTGTTCGATCGCAAGAACTATTTCTATCCGGATTTGCCCCAGGGCTATCAGATCAGCCAATTCAAGCACCCGATTGTCGGCGAGGGCGAGGTGTTGGTCGACATTGGGCCGGGCGTCGCCCGCAAGGTGAGAATTGAGCGCATTCACCTTGAGCAAGACGCCGGGAAGTCCATCCACGACATGGACCCTGAAAAATCCTTCGTCGACCTCAACCGCACTGGCGTCGCGCTGATGGAGATCGTCTCGCGCCCGGACATCCGAGGCCCTGATGAGGCGGCTGAGTTCTTGCGCAAGCTGCGCACCATCCTGCGCTATCTCGGCACCTGCGACGGCAACATGCAGGAAGGCTCGATGCGGGCCGACGTCAATGTATCGGTCTGCCGTCCTGGCGATTATGAACGCTATCGAGAGAACGACGATTTCAGCCATCTCGGAACTCGCTGCGAGATCAAGAACATGAACTCGATGCGCTTTATCCAACAGGCGATCGAGTTCGAAGCCCGCCGCCAAATCGCGATTTTGGAGGATGGCGGCGAGATTGATCAGGAAACCCGGCTGTTTGACGCCAAAAAGGTCGAGACCCGCACGATGCGCTCCAAGGAGGAGGCGCATGATTACCGCTACTTCCCCGACCCCGACCTGCTGCCCCTGGAGATTGATCAAGCGTGGGTCGACGATATCGCCGCTGGGCTGCCAGAGCTGCCCGACGCCAAAAAGGCCAGATTGGTCAGTGAATTCGGCGTCACCGAATATGACGCCGCCGTGCTGATCTCCGAGCCGGAGCACGCGGCTTTCTTCGAAGCCGTCGCCGAGGGCCGCGACGGCAAGCTGGCGGCGAACTGGGTAATCAACGAGCTGTTCGGCAGGTTGAATAAAGAAGAGAAACCGATCGCCGACAGCCCGATCGACGCCACTCAACTGGGCGGCGTTGTCGATCTGATCGGCCAGGGCGACATCTCTGGCAAGATCGCCAAGGATCTGTTCGAAATTCTATGGAGCGAAGGCGGTGATCCCGCGGAAATCGTTGAGAAACGCGGGATGCGTCAGGTCACGGACCTCGGCGCGATCGAGAAAGCTGTGGACGAGGTGATAGCCGCCAACCCAGGCCAAGTCGAAAAAGCCAAGGCGAAACCGCAGCTTGCAGGATGGTTTGTCGGCCAGGTCATGAAGGTCACGGGCGGTAAGGCCAACCCGCAAGCGGTGCAGCAGATGGTGCGGGACAAGCTGGGCGTGGAGTGAAGCCCCCACCCTATTGCGCTAGACTCACTCAACAAGTCTTGAGAGGCGATCCCGGTTCAAACGACTCATTCTGACCGGGTTAGGCCCCAGGCACGCCTTGCCGCATTTTTGACTTTCCGCCCGTTTTTCTGGCGTGGATCATCCCTTCTGGGACACGTCAATCGGGCGGATCGAGCCCCCGCCATTCAAAACAATCTTCCATTTCCGGAACAAAATTGAGCCACACGGTGATTCGCCGGGTCGCCTGTATTCAACCAGTTTGTGGAGCTGCCCAATAAATCACGCCTTTATAGGTAGACATCATGGGATAAATCCCCGATATTAATCATCCAGTATTCAATAAATTTCGAATTCACCTAGATTTTCGCAGAACAATCTAAGTCCACAATGTGGCGCAACAACAACTTTATCCTGTTTGTTGCATTAACCATTGAATATACTTCAAATATAAGACGCAACAACAAAGATTGTGCAAATCCACCTTGTTGTCACTCTCCCATTTGGGGATTTTATATATAAAATATAACCGAAAGAGCGAGTCATGCTTTTAAAAGACGTGAAATCACTATGTAATGAGTTGCTCGCGGAGATGAGTGTCTATTCCCCTTTTGAAATGGTCACCATCTCTGAGTATGGCCGTGTAGGAGGCTATGATAATGACTACCAAGAACTGAAGAATGACACCTTCATGTTCTTTAGAGTTATGAAAGCAGTTCATGTCTCTCTAGATTTCTCTGATATTGAAAACCTACCTGAAATCAAAGCCAAACGAGCCATAAGTGAAATATCTTTGGATAAAGAAAGGCTCACACTTCTCGCAGGGCTAGAACGGGTGTTTGCTTTCCTTGATATTGTCGATGATAAGAAATTCGAATCTTCAATTTTTGGCAACGAGCGCGCTTCAATAATCCTGTCAGAACTTATGGTGCGCGCCGGAATCAAGACAGAGCAGGAAGTATCTACAGATCTGAAAAATATCTATGTATCGACCCGATTCCGCTCCGCCATCGACCAACAGCTCGTCACCGCCATCTCTCAGGCTGGGTACAATCCCCGCCAACCAAGGCGGCCACTCGACACACAGCCCAGCGATGCAGATTGGAAAACAACTAAGCGCATGATTGAGCAATGTGGCGGCGCTATCGTCAGCATGATAGCCAAACGCGCCGCAGGCCAAAGCGAGTCACCTCAACCGCAAATGGAAGACTTAGCCCCAGCCCTCTTAGAGATCCGGGTTGCAGAGGCTGTTTTCCCTAATCGGGTGCTAGTGGTCGCCGATGAAACGACACTGCAGTCGGCGCCGACATCTCTGACCACTAAAAATATTCTGAAAGTTTCAGGCCCTCTCCTGAGAGCGAGTGAAATAAACGCTCTGACAGAAAGGATCAAACACGAAAACTGGTCCATCTCCCCCTAAAGCTCAACGCCCTCAATCAAAATAATAACAGACTCAGGGAGATGAACATGGCTGACATATCCGGCTTCACATCAATCGATTTATTCACGTATGGCATTTTAAATTTAGGGCTGTTTTTCTGCATCGTGCTCGTGATCATGATGCAGCCAGGCTTCTTACTGCTCGAGGTTGGGTCTGTCTCACGCCGGAATGCACTGAATGACGCCTTTAAGAACTCCCTCGATTTATGTGTAGGAGGCCTCGCCTACTGGCTGATTGGGCATACCATTTTTACAGCGGATGCAGGCCTATTGGAGGCCTTCATCGCGGTTGGATTGGCGCAACCACTCACACAACCTCAAGAACTGGTTCATGCTGAAGAGAATCTTCGCTTCCTGTATCAGCTTGTTTTCGCCGCGACCGGCGCAACCATATGCAGCGCGGCCGTAACCGGGCGTATTTGGTCGCTCACCTACCTGATGTTCGTCGCGGTATTTTCTGGCCTTATTTATCCTCTGATCGCGTTCTTGGCCTGGAACCCGGCAAGCATACTAGCCAACTCCTTTACAGATTTCGCCGGCGGCATCGTCGTGCACGCCTGTGGCGCGGCGGCTGGTTTAGCGGGCACTCTGCTGCTACGCCCGCGCCTGGGATATAATGGCTACGACCCGACCAGGCTGGGCCGGGAGCGCCTCTTCCGAATTGCAGCCCGCCACGCGCCGCATAACGTGCCGATGGCTGCGCTGGGCGTGTTTCTGCTCTGGCTGGGCTGGTACGGCTTTAACGGCGGCACCGCCTTGTTAAATGGTGTTCCGCTGTCCGGTGAGGGAGACGCCACACAGCTTCAGGCCTTGATGCGCAGCATCGGCGACATCGCCGTCGCCACCACTCTGGCGCCCTGCGCGGCGGCGGCGGGGACGGTGCTGATCCGCCTGATGATGCGGGAAGACCTGGATCTGCTGGAAACG
>JAHQVS010000265.1 GCA_019634215.1 Paracoccaceae bacterium
ATACCCTGGCTCGACCCGGTCACGAGAGCTCGCTTTCCACTCAAATCGAACATTGTTAATCCAGAGCTCAACGCGTCCTCCTAAAATGATCCAATGCTTGACATGCGATCAAGACTAAGCTCATGAATAACTGTTATCGATAACAATAACCTTGTCAACCTGCTTGCGGAAGAGCAATGAAGTCAACGATACTGCCACCCAGATTGCATCATGCCTGTGACGTGCAGCATTGAGGGTGAACCAGCGCTCGGTCCATGATTCTTAGAACTAGACAGCCTGTTGCCACAGCCGGGCCAAGCGTCTGTCCCGCTAAAACGCAAAAAGCGATGCGCCTACTGTTGCCTGACAATCTTGCAGAGCATTACGCGGGTCAACCGTTGCTCACGCCACTGCTGCAAACGCCGAAATAGAAGGCCCCCCATGCGAGCAATCGTCATTCACGACGCGAAAGATCTACGCCTTGAGCCGCGAGAGCTGGAAGCCGTCGGATTAAATGAGGTGCGTGTGTCTCTCGCCGCCGGAGGAATCTGCGGTTCGGACTTGCACTATTATAATCACGGTGGTTTTGGCGCGATCAGGTTGAAGCAACCCATGATCCTTGGCCATGAGGTCTCTGGACATGTCGCAGAGGTTGGCGCCGAAGTCGAGGGCCTGACGGTTGGCGATCTTGTTGCTGTCTCGCCTTCACGGCCTTGCGGGAGCTGTCGCTTCTGCGTCGAGGGCTTGCGGAACCAGTGCTTGAACATGCGTTTCTATGGCTCAGCAATGCCATTCCCTCACATTCAGGGCGCTTTTCGAGAGCAGCTTGTCTGCCATGCATCACAATGCGTGCAAGCGAACGGCATATCAGTAGGCGAGGCGGCAATGGCGGAGCCACTCTCCGTTTGCCTCCATGCGACGCGCCGGGCCGGCGATTTGTTGGGCAAACGAGTGCTCGTAACCGGTTGTGGCCCGATCGGATCATTGTCGGTCCTGGCTGCACGTCGCGCAGGCGCGGCTGAAATCGTTGCAACCGACCTCATGCCGAACGCCCTGTCGCATGCCAGCGCTGTAGGAGCCGACCGCGTGATCAATGTGGGTGAAGCGCCTGATAGTCTCGACGCCTATGGGCAGAATAAGGGGTATTTCGACTTTCACTACGAGTGCTCTGGTGCGCCTCAAGCGTTAGCGATGGGCGTCGCCGCATTACGGCCACGAGGCGTTATCCTACAGCTCGGCCTGAGCGGCGATATGTCGATCCCGATGATGCAATTGACTGCAAAGGAAATCGATCTCCGTGGCTCATTCCGCTTCCATGAGGAATTCGAAATGGCTGTGGATTTGATGCGCAATGGGGGCATCAATGTGAAACCTTTGATCACCCACACACTGCCTCTAGACGAAGTCGAACGCGCCTTCCAAATCGCGGGCGATCGCACTCAAGCAATGAAAGCGCAGATTGCCTTCGCTTAACTTGTCACGTGTATAATCAGATTGCGTCAGCACCAATCGCAACCAGAGCTGCAGTCGCGACGGCGATGTCCTGCTCTCCCGAACCAGAGCCGACGCCGATGCCACCGAGCGTTACGCCATTACGTTTTATCGGCAGTCCGCCAGGCAAGCCTGTAACAGCTCCTTCCGTTGCAGCAGCAATACCAGGGCGAACGGTTTCCGGAATACTAGACGAGGGCGCGCCGATAGACGACGCTGTCAGTGCTTTGGCTCGCGCGCTCATGCGGCTCAAGAATTTCGCGCCAGTCATTCTGATTTCAGCCAGTGTTTCTCCACTGGAATCGACAATGACCACGCATTGCGGTTGAGCGCTCTCTTCCGCCTTTACGATCGCAGCAGCGAGCATCGCCATCACAGCACTGTGGGTCAGGCGCTCGGTCTGCTCAAAAAAAATGGTCATGCGGTGAGCCTCTTGGGATGGTTGCATCTTGGAGAGGAATTGTTATCGATATCACAAAGCGATGCAATGCTGGTAAAGGTAAGTGCGAATGTCGTTCTTCGAAGCTATTGATCCTGTGTTTGAAAGTTACGTAATGGGCAATGCGCCGGTGAAGCAGCTCGCCACCGGTTTCGATTGGGTGGAAGGCCCTGTCTGGTTCGGCGACGCTGGATGCTTACTCTTCTCCGACATTCCAAATAACCGCATCATGCGTTGGGCGCCTGGTTCGGGTGTTTCAACCTATCGGACCCCGTCGAACTACGCCAACGGCCACACCCGCGATCGAGAGGGCCGACTTATATCATGCGAGCATGGGGCTCGCCGAGTAACGCGGACAGAGCTTGACGGATCCATCACCGTGATTGCCGACAGCTATCAAGGCAAACGCCTCAACTCGCCGAATGATGTAGTGGTGAAGTCAGATGGAACGATCTGGTTCTCAGATCCGCACTACGGAATAATGACGAACTACGAAGGCTTTAAATCCGAACAAGAGCTGCCTTGCTACGTATACAAGGTCAACCCAACCTCGGGTTCAATCGAAGCTGTTGCAACTGACTTTGCCTGCCCAAACGGCCTCACCTTCAGCCCAGATGAAAGCAAACTGTACATTGCGGACACGGGTAAAATGTTCGATGCGAACGCAGAAAGACACATCCGCGTTTTCGATGTGGGCATTGGCGGTGTTCTGTCCGGTGGTGCTGTTTTCCACACCATCTCGCCAGGGTGCGCCGATGGCTTCCGCGCAGACTCGGACGGAAACATCTGGTCCTCGGCGGCTGACGGCGTGCATTGTATCAACCCATCCGGCGTGCTTCTCGGGAAAATCCTGACGCCGGAGCTTGTCTCAAATGTCTGCTTTGGCGGACGCGCCAAACATCAGCTCTTCATCACTGCCACGACCAGCGTATACACGGTGGTTCTGAATCGCGAAGGTGTTCAACACCCATAGCCAGGTGGCCGATCAAACGGCTTCGATCTTGTTGAGCAAAAAGCAGCAGTAGAGCGGGCAGTTTCAGCAAACACTCCAATCGCTGCTTGTCATGCAAGCCCGGCCATCGGCCGCAATGCGGCCGATGGCGCCACCGAAAATGTTTGGACGAATGCTATGGAGGTGTCAGTTGCAACAGCTCATTCTTATTTTAGTGCATTTTGCAGGCGAGCCCCATTTCACGAGAGAAACTTAAGTTGGAGCCCTGAAGCTACGACCAGCTAGTAACACTCAAACACTTCACTCGCCTCGGCGGAACTCGCGCGCAATTCGATTAGTTCGGCGAAAGGGCGGCCGACCGTTTCTATCCAGGAGTGGAATTCCATCCATTCCTGCATCTCCTGTTCGCTGCTAAGCATGCCGCCGCGCACGCCCTCGACCAAATTATGGGTCCATCGCCGAAGGTAGCGGGGGGATAGGTCGCTGGCGTCGGCGACAAGAAAATCAAGCGGCTCCCCGGTTGCTCGAGCTGGGCCGAGCAGCGGACCGTCTCCGTCCAGACGTGCAGCCAAGGGGACTGGGGCGGCGACGAATAGGATGCGGCGGCTCATCGAGGCATCTAGACCAAGCGCGGCGGCGATTTGTCGGCCCCAACGGTCGGCGCGGGGAAAATCATAGGCGTCCAGCCATTCAGTCGGCGATACTGGCGAGGCGGAGATCTCAGCGGTGCTCGGCGTCACCATCAAACCCAATCCTGCCCCCGATCTGTCGGTGGCAGCCGCATCGAGACGACAAGCCAGCCCCTGCGCCACTGCGGCCTTTCGCTCCGGCGGCGCATCAGCGCCAACGATCACGTAGCCGTATACAGCCGCGTCCTTTGGCTCTTCCACCTCCCTCAAAAGAAAAAAGAGCTTCACATCCTGTGGAACTGGAAAGCTTAACGCACTAATGGCGCCTCTCGTGCTCGGGGTGGGCGCCGCGGTTGGCCTTGATGTTGTCACCGGCGCCGCGGGCTTTGGTGTGGCCTGCAGTTGCGGTTGACGCGAGCATTGTTGTGTCAGTATGGAGCGACAGGCCATCACCACTTGTACATCCGGCTCACACGTGCTCCCGGCGACCTCTGATCGGCACTTCGCCACGCAATAAGCCGTTGGGTCGGCGCAGGCCTCCTCACTTTGAGCCCAGGCGGTTGACGTAGCCGCCATCAAGGTCAACGCCCCCCAGAGCATACCCACGGCTGGACGGCGCAAGATCCGCCATAACACTACCTGAAGCATGGCGATCCCCCTTAAAACTAATCCGATGCTCGCACAGATAGTGGATAACATCCGGGTTCGCGACCCCTGGGCGCGTCAAACGCTCAGATACCAGTTTGACGGGCTTTATCGTATCGCCGAAGCATTTTTAGCAATTGTTTAGGCTTCTTGCCTCGCGGTTGAGCGTGGCGTGCGGCGCGGACCCCGGTTATGTGAATTGGATGCTCACGCCTCCTCCTCCTTCACAGGGCTCGTCTTGGCGCCGCCGCTTCGCACTGCGTCTGCTTAACGCCTCCCCCTCCCGAAACCTTACGGGCCGCGTCGGGTTAGGGTTGGCCGTGGGCGCCGCAGGCGGCCTCCTCGCCCATTGGGCGCATGTGCCGCTTGCGTTCATGCTCGGCTCGCTGTTCGCCTGTATGGCCGTCAGCGTCGCCGGCGCACCAGTGGAGGTGCCGATGCGGTTTCGCGCCACCTTCATGGTGTTGATTGGCCTGTTCTTGGGGGAGAGCTTTGAGGCCGGCGGCGCGGGGCGGCTGTGGGAGTGGCCTGGGTCTATCGCCTTGGCCATGGCCTATGTGCCTGTTGCAACGGCGATTTGTTTCTTCTTCTACGCCTATCTCGCCAAGCTCGACCGGTTGACTGCACTGTTCTCCGCCATCCCCGGGGGCTTGTCAGCGGTGGTGCTCTTCTCGGGCGCTTTGGGCGGTGATGAGCGCGGCGTCGCTCTGTCGCAATCCCTACGCATCGCGATCGTGGTGGTGACGGCGCCGGCCATCGCCTTCGGCTTCCTCGGATATCAGGAGCCCAAACTCGCGGAGATCGCGCGCGAGGTGGTGGATGTGCGCGAGGCGGTGTTGCTCGGCCTCAGCGCTGGCGCATTCTATTTAACACTGACCCGACTCGGCGCTCCCCTGGCCTTCATGGTCGGTCCACTTCTGGCCAGCGCCACACTCCGCCTTGCCGGGGTGGTGGATGGGGTCTTGCCTTATTGGTTGGTCGAGCTGGCGCTGGTGGTGATGGGAGCGTCGATTGGTTGCCGGTTCCGAGGCGCTTCGGTACGGATATTGTTCACGCTCGCAGGGTGGACCCTTGGCGGCACGCTGGTGCTTATGGGCGTCGCCGCGCTGTTCGCCCTTTTAGCCTCAGCGCTGACTGGCGCCGATTTGACGGCGGCGCTGCTCGCCTTCGCCCCCGGCGGCGTGGCCGAGATGTGCCTGATCGCCATCGCTCTCGATGCCGATCCTGGTTATGTGGCGGCACATCACATCGCCCGCATTATCTTCATCCTTGTCCTGACGCCGTTTTTCGCAGCTTGGCTGAAGCAGTATTGGGGTCTGGAGGCCGACAGACTTTAATCACCCCTGATATGCCGAGGCGCGGTGGTTGCACCTCACAGCACTGTGTCCGGCATATCCGAGCTTTTGGAGGGGGCTTGAAACGCTGCTGGCTATAGTCCCACCATCGCCCGCACTTCTGCGGGTGCGGTCCCGCACGCGCGCAGCTCGGCCAATCCGGCATCCCGGTCCCGTTTTGCCAGCCGTCGCCCCTGCTCGTCCCGGATCAGGCGGTGGTGGCGGTAGATTGGCGTTGGCCGCCCAAACAGCGCTTGCAGCAACCGATGAATCTGGGTGGCGGCGAATAGGTCCTCACCTCGCGTGACATGGGTGACGCCTTGATGCGCGTCGTCCAACACGACGGCGAGGTGATAGCTCGCCGGGGCGTCCTTGCGCGCCATCAGCACATCACCGCAAGCTTGGATCAGAAAACCAGGGTCTAACTTGATCTTGCCGCGCTCTTTGTTTGGACCGGCGCCGATTTCTTTGAAGGACAAATTCGACACAACTCCGGCCCCACCCAATGTCGCGACCGCCTTGCGCATATCCAGCCGCAATCCGAAGGGCGCTTTGGCGCTGTGCTTGAGTCCTCGATCCACCCCGGACATGCGCCGGCAATTCCCTGGGTAGGCGGGCCCGTCAGGCCCTTGCCCCTCATCCCCCGCATTCGCGTCGCCCTCTTGCGGCGCCGACAACGCCGCTTCGATATCGCGTCGCGAGCAGAAGCAGGGGTAGATCAGCCCCCGCTTATCTAAGCTGTCCAGGGCCTCGTGGTAGGCTGAGAACCGCTCAGATTGCCGGAGAACTGGCTGTTGCCATTCAAGCCCTAGCCAACCGAGGTCCTCGAAAATCGCCGCCTCATGATCCGCCCGCGCCCGAGTTTGATCGAGATCCTCTATCCGCACCAAGAACCGTCCCTCGGCCTTCCGTGTGGCGTCAAACGCTGTAAGGGCCGAAAACGCGTGCCCCAGATGCAGTGCGCCGTTAGGCGATGGCGCAAACCGCTCGACAACTTCTGCCATGCCCTCCGACCTTCCGACTTAAGCTTCGCACTTATGCCCACGCCCTTGCTTGCATCCCCCTGCTCGCCCTATATAGTCCCACGCGCCGGAGGGGTGGCCGAGTGGTCGAAGGCGCACGCCTGGAAAGCGTGTATAGGGGCAACTCTATCGCGGGTTCGAATCCCGCTCCCTCCGCCAGGAAAGCAAGTCAATATGTTGATTTTCAAAGAAAATTCACGCCAACCAAGGGTGGCAAACCACATTTCATCCCACATTTTTATTCTTCTAGATCGCAAATC
>JAHQVS010000266.1 GCA_019634215.1 Paracoccaceae bacterium
CATGATCAATAAACGAGTCGGGCATGACTAATGGCCGAACCTTCAAGCCCGAGTCTAGCACCCCATTCATCGCCAAGAGTTGCAGCACATGGCTACCAAACCCGCCGACGGCGCCCTCCTCAACGGTGATCAACACCTCATGCTCCCGCGCCAGACGTAAAATTAGCTGTTCGTCGAGCGGCTTGGCGAACCTTGCATCCGCCACCGTAGCGGGCAGACCACGCGCGGTGAGTTCTTCCGCCGCCTTAAGCGCCTCCGACAGCCGACCACCGAGCGACAAGATCGCGATCTTGGTGCCTTCCCGCAAAATCCGACCCTTGCCGATCTCCAGTGGTACGCCGACCTCTGGCATATCGACGCCAACACCCTCGCCGCGCGGAAAGCGAAACGCGGATGGGCGGTCATCCAACGAGACGGCGGTGGCGACCATATGCACCAACTCAGCTTCATCGCCCGCCGCCATCACCACGAAGTTCGGCAGATTGGACAGATAGGCGATATCGAAACTACCGGCATGGGTCGGCCCGTCAGCGCCCACCAATCCCGCACGGTCAATGGCGAAGCGCACCGGCAAGTTTTGAATCGCCACATCGTGGACCACCTGATCGTAACCCCGCTGCAAAAAGGTGGAGTAGATCGCAGCGAACGGCTTCAGCCCTTCCGTGGCCATACCCGCACAAAATGTCACGGCGTGCTGCTCGGCGATGCCGACGTCAAAACAGCGATCAGGATAGGTCTTCTCGAATACGTCGAGGCCAGTGCCGGCAGGCATCGCGGCGGTAACGGCGACAATTTTATCGTCATGCGCGGCCTCTTTCACCAAGCTGTTGGCGAACACCTTGGTGTAGCTCGGCGCATTGGACTGGGACTTTTTCATCTCGCCAGTGACGATGTCGAACTTCGATACGCCGTGGTAGTAATCAGAAGCGTTTTCGGCAGGACTATACCCCTTGCCCTTCTGCGTAACCACATGGAGCAACACCGGATTGTGGGCGCGCTCCTTCACATTTCGCAGCACTGGCAGCAAGTGATCGAGATTATGCCCGTCAATCGGACCGAGATAGTTAAACCCCAACTCCTCGAACATGGTGCCACCGACAGCCATGCCCTTGGTGAACTCCTCCATGCGCTTGGCGCGCTTCTCGATCGCCTCTGGGAACGCCTTAGCGATCGCCTTCATCACCTCTCGGAAGCTTTTATAGACCCCGCCAGACCAGAGCCTCGCCAGATAGGCGCTCATAGCGCCAACCGGAGGGGCGATCGACATATCGTTATCATTGAGGATCACCACCATTCGGCGGTCGAGATGGCCAGCGTTGTTCATCGCCTCATAGGCCATACCGGCGGACATGGCGCCGTCCCCAATGACGCAAACGACGTCGCCCTCTTTGTCTTGCAACTCCATACCCATCTTGATGCCGAGACCGGCGGAGATCGAGGTTGAGGAGTGCGCGGCGCCGAATGGATCGTAATCGCTCTCGGCGCGCTTGGTGAAGCCGGAGAGGCCGCCACCTTGGCGTAGGGTGCGAATGCGCTCGCGACGGCCTGTGAGAATTTTATGCGGATAGCACTGATGGCCGACGTCCCAAATCAGCTTGTCACGGGGTGTGTCGAACACCGAGTGAATCGCCACCGTCAGTTCGACAACTCCTAGTCCAGCCCCAAGATGCCCGCCCGTCACCGAGACAGCTGAGATTGTCTCGGCCCGCAGCTCATCCGCCACCTGCCGCAGCTCGGCGGCGCTCAACCCCTTCAAATCAGCCGGACTCTGAATTCGGTCGAGCAGTGGCGTAAGGGGGCCGGAGGTGTCAGACCCAGAAACGCGCGACGGTACTTGGTCGGACGGGACGTCGGACATTGAAGAAATCTCCTATCTCACGCATCCATAGGGATGTGACTTGCCCAATAGAGCTTGGCTCAGCGTAGCAACGCGTCAAATGGGCGGCGCCGCAAGCGGCCCTTGTAGACAAGTTTAACGTGTTCGGTGCAGAGCGAAATCGGCGGCTTGTCGCAGAAGCGTCGCAGAGCCGCCGTACGGTTCAAGCGCCGCCGAGGCCTCCGCGACCAATTCTCGCGCCCGGCGCCCGGCGCCGTCGACACCCATCAGTCCGACAAAGGTGGCTTTGCCCATGTCGGCGTCCTTACGCAAGCGCTTACCGGCGGCCTGCTCATCCCCCTCGACATCAAGCAAATCGTCGCGAATTTGAAAGGCGAGACCGAAGGCCGCCGCATAGCGCGACAGTGGCTCGGGATCTTGATCCGCCAACAGCGCGCCGGAAGTGGCGGAAAATTCAAACAACGCCCCGGTTTTCAGCCGCTGCAACCGTGCGATGGCGTCAACATCCGCCCGTGTCGGCTCCCCTGGAGTCAAGTCCAACCCGCTGGCTGAGATCCGTAAAGCCTCGCGTTCCGCCTGAATATCAATCATCTGGCCACCGACCATGCCGTTGGCGCCCGCCGCCCGCGCCAAAGCAGACGCCAAACGCGCCCGAATCTCACCATTGGCATGCGTGGATGGGTCGAGAAGAATCTCAAACGCCAGCGATTGCAGCGCGTCGCCTGCCAGCACGGCGGTCGCTTCATCAAAGGCGAGATGGGTTGTGGGCTTGCCGCGTCGCATGTCGTCGTCGTCCATGCAAGGCAAATCATCATGGATCAGCGAATAGGCGTGCATACATTCAATGGCGGCGGCAGTCCGTTTCGCCGAGGTTGGAGCGACATCGAACAGTTGAGCGCTTTCCAGAACCAGAAACGCCCGCAGGCGCTTGCCTCCCCCGAGCACAGCGTAGCGCATGGCGTCGACCACCCTGCCCTCGGGTCCGTGAACTGACGGCAGCAACTCCTCTAACACCTGCTCGACCGTCGCGGCATGCGCCACGATCGCCGCAGTGAACTCCGTCATGTCAGCCATATTCACCGCCCTACTGGCTCGGGGCTCATCGCAACCGTTATCCGGCCTCAAACGGTTTAACATCCACCGCTGATCCGTCAGCACCCTGTACAATTTGCTCCACTTTCATCTCCGCCGCGCGGAGCTTGGCCTCGCAGTGTTTGCGAAGCTCGGCGCCGCGTTCATACAGAGTGATGGATTGCTCAAGATCGACGCGACCGCTTTCGAGCTGCGCAACAATCTGCTCCAAGGCCGCCATGGCTTGCTCAAAGCTCATGGACGCTACCGCTGGCGCGTCAGCCGATGGGGACGGGGCGTCTGTCGGCGACATAGGTGCCTCCCGAATTATTATGCTTTATCAACGCTGTGCGCCATTAACGCCTCAACATGCGCGGCGGCGCTGGCGCCCAGAGCGGCGAGATCATACCCACCCTCCAAGGTGGAGACCACGCGCCCATCACACAGACGTTCAGCGGCCTCGCATAGCTGCTCAGTGATCCAACTGAAATCTTCCGCCGTCAACATCATCCGGGCTAGCGGGTCGGCAGCATGGCCGTCAAAGCCTGCTGAGATCAGGATCAGCTCCGGCTCGAAACTCTCCAGCGCTGGCAGCGCGTTAACTTCATACGCGGCCCGGAACATATCTGACCGAGCGCCGGGGGATAATGGCATATTCACCAGATTGCCGACCCCGGTTTCTTCCTCACGCCCAGTGCCGGGGAACAATGGCCATTCATGTGAGGAGATATACAACACGCGTCCATCACGCTCGAAAATTTCCTGGGTGCCGTTACCATGGTGAACATCAAAATCCACCACCGCGACACGGGACAGCCCATGAGTCTCTAACGCATGTAATGCGCCGATGGCGGCGGTGGAGAGCAAACAAAACCCCATGGCGCGCTCACTTTCGGCGTGATGTCCCGGCGGACGAACCGCACAGAAGGCGTTTTTAACCTCACCGCCCATCACCATGTCGATCGCCTTCACCACCGCGCCTGCAGCCCTGCGGGCCGCCGACCAGGCCCCCTCAGAGATCCATGTATCGCCATCTATCGCGCCAGTTTGACCGGACTCGCCCAAGTCATAGATGGCCTCGATAAATTTCGGCGTATGCGCGCGGGCCGCCGTTTCCTTATCCACCAACGGAGCTTCCAATCGTACCAGCGTGGAAAACGTCTCCGCCTCTAACGCCGCCCATACCGCCCGGATGCGATCAGCACACTCGGGGTGGCCCTCAGGGCTCGCTTGATGGAGGAAGTCAGCGTGTGTGAACAAGGCTGTGGACATGCCTGTGGATCTTTCTGGGTAAACCAACATTTTCTGGGAGAGGGTAACCGCGCGGGTGGGTGTTAGTTGGTGTCCGGGGTTAGCATATATCCGGCGCCGCGAACGGTTTTCAGGAACCGGGGCGCACGCGGATTCTCCTCGATCTTCTTACGGAGCCGGGTGACTTGAACGTCAACCGCGCGTTCCTGCGCACGCTCCTCCTCATCTTCGGACCCCAGTTCCGCCAACAGATCAGCCCGGCTCACCGGCTCATTCACCCGGCGCGCCAACATCCGCATCAGAGCGATTTCCGCTGTGGTGAGACGGATTTCCTCATCGCCGCGCCTTAACTCGCCACGCTCGACATCGAACTGTGCGCCGCCAAGCCGAATCGCCGCGTTTTTTGGCGTGGGGGGGGCCGCATGAGCACGGCGCAAAATCGCATCGAGGCGCAATAACAGCTCGCGCGGTTCGAAAGGTTTGGCGAGATAATCATCCGCGCCGGCCTCCAACCCCTCGATTCGGTTCTCAATCTCGCCCCGGGCCGTCAGCAACAACACAGGGGTGCGGCCCTGTAGCGATCGGGTCAAATCCAACCCGGATTCACCGGGCATCATCACGTCGACGATCAGAATGTCAAAACTGAGAGACCCCAACAACGAACGGGCATGCAAAGCATCTCGCGCCTCGGTGACGCGATATCCGCTACGTATCAGATACTTACGCAAGAGCTGACGGATACGGGAGTCGTCATCGACGATCAGGACATGAGCGTCACTGCGGGAGTCGCTGCGGGGCTCAAAGCCTTTTGCGTCGACGCCGTACGGTTCCACCTCATTGATGTCGTCGGCGATCATAACCCATCTCCGCTTCTCTCCAGCAGCACCGACCAACCGCCATAGCCCTGATGACGCGCCGACACATTCGACTTGTGGCGCGCGCTACTCAGAGCCGCAAGCGACAAAACCAGCGATCCGATCGCGCGCTTCCGGGTCAAGCAGACGCTCCAATACCTCACGAAACCCCGCAACAGCCTCTGGACCCGCCTCGCGATAGGCCCGCCGCACCCGAGCCCGCTGCGCTTCCGCGAGTTGTTTTTCCAGCGCCGCACCGGTCGGCGTCAAGCGTAGCCGGCGTTGACGCCGGTCAGTCTCGCCCACGCGCTGCTCAACCATGCCTTCATTAATCAGCTCGCGAAGCACCCGGTTCAGCGACTGCTTTGTGACTCCGAGAACCTCCAACAGCTCCGCAATCGACAAGTCCGGCCGGGTGGCGATGAAGTGCAGAGCGCGGTGATGGGCCCGGCCATACCCATGATCCTTCAAAATGTCGTCGGCATCGCGGGTGAAGGCTCGGTAACTGAAAAACATCATCTCAATGCCACAGCGGATTTGCTCGTCAGTGAGGAATAAAAGCTGCTCCCCTTGCGCCGCCGCCACGCCGCGTCCGGAGCGCACCCCGCCAACGCCAGAGCTTTCAGTCTGGGGCTTCTCACCGCCCGCAAGCCGACGCCGTGCAGCGGCCTGCCGCTTCTGGCGGTTTTCAACGGATGATGACATGAACCCGCTCCATCCTCATTTGCTCCCGCCCCATGATCGAAACGGGTGACCGCAATCAGCATATACGTCAGCCTTATTGACTTAAAGACTTTCGACTGTTACCCCACCCCCCCGGACAACGACGCAATCTTGCTAATTTGATCCGCTTTTTGAAATAGATGACGCACATAGCGCAAGGGAAGGGATTCTTAGCCATGTCTGGCGCAGCCTATGACGATCGCGATGGATGGATTTGGATGGATGGGGCATTTCGGCCATGGCGTGAAGCCAAGGTACATGTTCTGACCCATGCGCTGCACTACGCCTCTTCCGTGTTCGAAGGCGAGCGCGCCTATGACGGCGTTATTTTCGAAAGCCGCAAGCATTCCGAGCGCCTCGCCGCCTCCGCCGCCGCCCTGGGCTTTAGCTTGCCGATCCCAGTGGAGCAGCTGTGCGAATTGAAGCAGGAGGCGATGGCGAAAAACGGATTGCACGACGCCTATATCCGCCCGGTCGCCTGGCGTGGTTCGGAGATGATGGGAGTCTCCGCGCAGAACAACACCATCCATCTGGCGATCGCCACTTGGGAGTGGGGCGCCTATTACGGTGACGCCCGCACCAAGGGCGCCCGCCTCGACATCGCGCAATGGCGCCGCCCGGCGCCAGACACCATCCCGTGCAAGGCTAAGGCGGCGGGCCTCTATATGATCTGCACGCTTTCGAAGCACGAGGCGGAGGCCAAGGGATACTCCGACGCCATGATGATGGACCATCGCGGTTATGTGGCTGAAGCGACCGGGGCGAATATCTTCTTCGTTAAGGGAGGTGTAGTCCACACCCCAGATCCGGATTGCTTCCTAGACGGCATCACTCGGCAAACCATTGTCCGCCTGCTGCGGGAGAGCGATATCGAGGTGGTCGAGCGCCACATCGAGCCACAGGAGTTGGAAACATTTGAACAGTGTTTCCTTACCGGCACAGCGGCTGAAGTCACGCCAGTGTCGGAAATTGGCCCCTACAATTTCGAGATTGGCACACTAACCCTTGATATGCTTGGCAAATATGACCGCTTAGTGCGATCACGCCCCAATAGGTAGCGTTCATATCGTAAGCAATCTGAGGCGACCGGGACTCAATATCCCGGTCCTTCCTGTCAAATTGCTAATAATTCACGCATTGCGCTTCCCCTCAGCCACCCTTTTCCTACATTATGTCTGCGTCGCCCGGCTGAGGTCGCGACGGTATGGCTGCTGGGCGACGCGCATCGAAGCGTGGCAAGCGAGGTTGACCATTCAAACCGCATCGCATGTTAGGGCAGCGGACAACGCAGCAGCCCGTGAGACAGTCGCCAAAGCCTTGGTGATCGATACAGATCAACGGCTTGAGTTAATTCTCAAATCAATGGACGACGACAAGGCCGAGGACATTTTGTCCATCGACCTGCGCGGAAAGTCGTCTTTAGCCGACTACATGGTTATCGCCTCCGGGCGCTCTAACCGACATGTCGGCGCCATCTGCGATAAGTTGATCGAACGCTTGAAGGCTGAGAGTGGAACAGCTCCGCGTTCGGAAGGCGTCGAGAACGGCGACTGGGCCTTGATCGACGGCGGCGACATCATCGTGCATGTGTTCCGCCCGGAGGTTCGCGAGTTCTACGCGCTTGAGAAAATGTGGGCGTCGGCGGAAGTGGTCGCTGAACGCGCCGCCCGCGCGGAACCGCGCCCTGCGGCTGTCGCCGCAACCGAAGCCTGATCGAGCCGAGGCGGCGACCATGCGTTTGATCGTCGCCGCCGTCGGCAGGCTTGGCCGCTCTCTGGAACAAGAGGCAACCCAACGATTGGTGGAACGCACTGACGCTTTAGCGCGATCGGTGCGCCTTGGTCCATTGACCCTAGTCGAAGTAGAGGACAAAAACCGCCGCGGGCCATTGGCGGAAGCTGCGTTGTTGCGACGCGCCGGAGAGGCGGAGCGGCGCGTAGCGATGGACGAGCGTGGCAAAATCCTGAGCAGCTTGAAATTTGCCCAACAGCTCACCGAATGGCGCGACAGCGGTGTTGGCTCGGTCTCTTTCTTGATCGGTGGCGCCGACGGTCATGATCCGGCGCTGCGCGACGAAGCGGATCTGGTTTTGAGTTTTGGCGCGATGACATGGCCGCATGCACTGGCGCGGCTGATGTTGGTCGAACAGCTCTATCGCGCCGCAACTATCGCCGCCGGCCATCCCTACCACCGCGAAGGTTGATCCAGTCACAGAACGATCTTTAAGGCGCTGTAAAGGTAGAAGGGTTTTTACCATCTTAGCGTGCTATCGCCGCCTTGACGCTTAACGGGTTTTAAGTGGGGGCGACGCGGCCTAAAGCCGAGGGCGGCCAGCCGATTCTCCGGTCTCGGGACCCTATGGCGAGACCGTGCCTATGATTGATTATGCATTTCCGCTGCGCTTCACGTCGAAATAACGAGTTCAGACATGACAATGCCGCCAAAACCCATCGTCCTCTGCATCCTCGATGGCTGGGGGCTGCGTGAGGAGACAGAAGCAAACGCCGTCGCCTTGGCCGCAACGCCTGTCTATGACCGCCTCAGCGCCGGAACGCCGATGACACGGTTGAGCGCGTCCGGCGAGGATGTCGGCCTGAACACAGGGCAAATGGGTAATTCCGAGGTGGGACACACCAATATCGGCGCCGGGCGGGTGGTGTGGATGGATCTTCCGAAGATCAACAATGCAATTTACTCTGGGGAATTCGCCCAAAACCCGCGCCTGACAGACTTTATCGCCGCCAATCAGACTAACGGCGGCGTCGTTCATATCATGGGATTGATGTCGCCTGGTGGAGTTCACGCACACCAGAACCACATCGCAGAAGCTGTCAGGGTGATCGCCGGAACCGGTGCACAGGTTGCTCTGCACCTGTTTCTTGATGGCCGGGACACGCCGCCAAAGAGCGCTAAAGGCTATCTTACCGAATTCGAAGCCGCGATAGCACCGGCGCACAATGTCCAGATCGCAACGGTGTCAGGCCGGTTTTACGCCCTTGATCGAGACAATCGCTGGGATCGTGTCGAACGCGCTTGGCGAGCGATCGTGCTGGGCGACGGAGAGCACGCCCCAACCGCCCACGCCGCGATTGAAGCGGCCTATGCCCGCGGTGAAACCGACGAGTTCGCCGCCCCTTGCGTGCTGAACGGTTACTCCGGCGCACATCCCGGCGATTCGCTGTTCATGACTCATTTCCGTGCCGACCGCGCCCGTGAAATTCTCTCCGCGTTGCTCGACCCGGAGTTTGACGATTTTGCTCGCCCAATTCCGCCGCAATGGTCGACTGTCCTGGGCATGGTGGAATACTCCAACGCCCACAACCGCCTCATGACGGCAATGTTCCCGCGGGAGGAAATCATCGACACCCTCGGCGCCTGGTTGTCGAGCATCGGCAGATCCCAGTTCCGCCTCGCGGAAACGGAAAAATAC
>JAHQVS010000267.1 GCA_019634215.1 Paracoccaceae bacterium
GCCGAACACCATGTCCCCGCCCATGCCGGCGGTGAGGTTTAGGACGACGTCGATCTCGGCGGCGCGGATGCGGTCGGTAACCTCGCGGAACAGGTCGAGGCGGCGGTTGGCGGCGCCGGTTTCTGGGTCGCGGACATGGCAATGTACCACAGCGGCTCCGGCCTTGGCAGAGTCGATGGCGCTGGCGGCGATTTGCTCCGGGCTGCGGGGGACGTGGGGGGAGCGATCTTGGGTGCCGCCGCTGCCGGTGACGGCGCAGGTGATGAACACCTCTCGGTTCATTGCGAGCGGCATGGGCGGGTCCTTTCTATGCTGGAGGCGGGCGGAGATGTCGCCAGCGTTGCTAGGGGAATGACGCCAGCCCTACGGCGTACGGCGTCAAGGAACAGGCCGAAGGGCCTGCTGATGAGCAGCATGGCGAGGATGGCGGCGCCGGTCGCGGTGGCGATCTCGTCGAAGCTGGCGCCAGCGAGAGCGAGGGTTGCGATGTAGATCGGGGCCTGGAAGCTGAGAAAAGCGATAAGCTCCGTCGTTATGGTTGAGCGGCGCCCCTGTGGGCGAAGTCGCCGGAATATCCAATCGCGCCAGAGGCCATAGGGGCGGCCGGTCAGCGCCATGATCGGGATCATAACTGCCCGAGTGAGCAAGACTTGCATCGGCTCCATGCCTGCGATGGCCAGCTCGATCAAGGAGGCGATGACCGTGAAGAAGACGATCGTCGCGATGGTGTCGACCAAGAACCGTTTCATAGGGACTGTTTACGATCGAGATCGACCGGCGTCGAGGCGTGATCCCAGGCGAATTTGATGCGACCGCGATCCTAGAGCGCCTTTCAGAACCTCCAACCCAGAACCACACTATAAGCTGTGTATTGGTCGCGATTTCGCAACGTTTCGCCGAGCCGGCGAAGTTGGAAATCACTCTTGAGCCGCTACGTCTCGGACCGATCGGGTTGTGGTGCATGCTAGACCTGGATTGGGAAGCGTTCGCGGATCGCGGCGTCGGCGGCTGGGTCAATGAGGGAGGAGGGCGCCGCCGCCAGGATGGCGTTTTTGCGGGCGGTCGCCTTGGCGAGCAGATCAGGCTTGGCGTTCTCCTCCCACTCCTTGGGGCTGCTGCGGTCGGCGATGGCGGGGTAGATATATTCGGTCTGCATCATCTCCAGGGTTTGGGGCTGGCCGAGATAATGGCCGGGGCCGCCGAGGCAGACGGATTTGAGGGTCTCCAGGCTGACGCTGTCCTCGGTGACCTCGACGCCGCGCACGCAGCGCAAGGCCTGACCGACGAGATCGTCGCCGAGCACCAATGACTCTAGGCAAAAACCCAGCAAGGAGGCGTGCATGCCTGCGGCTTCGTAGACCATGTTGAGGCCGGAAAGGCCGGCCATGACGTTAGAGGTCGCCTGCTCCCATCCGGCCTGCATGTCCGGCAGCTTGGCGTCGGCGATGCCTGCAGCGGCGCCACCGGGGAGGCCGTAAAATTTGTGCATCTGTGCGCAGCCAGCGGAGAGGAGTGCTTGTTCACCGGAGCCGCCGGACATCGCGCCGGTTCTGAGGTCGGAGACGAACGGCCAAGTGCCGAAAACCGCAGGGTAGCCGGGGGCGACTGCGTTAACGTAGACCACGCCCGCGAGGCACTCGGCCACTGCTTGTACGATCGCGGCGGCGAGCGGGGTCGGCGCGGTGGCGCCGGCTTGCCCAGCGGAAAGCAGCAGCACAGGCATTCCGGCGCGGATGCAGTTCTCCATCACCCGGCAGCTCTCCTCCGCGAATTTCATCGGCGGGACGACGAAGCAGTTGGAGTTGGAGACGAAGGGCCGCGCGCGCCAAGCGTTTTCGCCGCCAGCGATGTAGTGCAGTAGTTCAATGACCGGGCCGACATTATCCGGCTCGGTGATGCTGGTGCCGATATGCTTGGTGGTGCCGGCGCAGCAGGCGTAGGCGGTGTTGAGGTCTAGGGCGAGATTGTCTTCTATGTCGCGGCAGACCAGGGGGCGTTGCAGGAAGTGGATGTTGTCCAGCGCCTGGACGATCTGAGCGGCGGCCAGGAGGTCAGCGGCGGTGGACTCGCGGTAGATGGCGCCGTCCAGCTCGACCATGTTCACCGCAGCGCCCGCCGTGCCGTAATGTACTCGCCAGCCGCCGACTTCCAGATCATATTTCGGGTCGCGCCCATGGAGGGTGATCTCCTTGGCCGCGAGGGCCAGCATGTCTTCGACGAGCGCGCGGGGAAAGCGGATGCGGCCGTCGTCGCCTTGGATCGCACCGGCGCCGGTGAGTATTTCGACGCCGCTCGCAGGGGCGTTGGCGAGGCCGACCTCCTCCAATGCTTGCAGCGCCGCCTCATGGATGCGGACCACGGCCGCGTCGGAGAGAGGGCGGTACTGTCCGCCAGTAAGGCCGCCGCGTACGGGGCGTTTATCTTCGGCCAGGGGTTGCGCGCGCAAGGCGCGGCGGGCGTCGCGGCCGCCGCTGCGGCGGGATCTGGATTCCATGCCGGTCTGGGTCACTAGGTCGGTCTCCCACTGGCTGCGGATGGCGCCGTATGGCCGTTTTAGCTTGGGCGGCCCGCTTTCATTGTTTTGAGGATGTCGTTCCAACTCGGCCCCGCTTCCACGCGGTCGAAATCTCCTGACGCCATCGCCGCGCCGGTCTCCAGCAACGCCCCGAGGGCGCCGCGCGCCAGCGAGCCGCCGACGCTGATCCGGCGTACGCCCGCCGCCGCGAGGTCGTCGCGATTGAGGCCCGAGGCGCCAATGCCGATGACATGGTTGAGGGGGCGGTTGAGCGCTGCGGCGACAGCCTTGATCTCATCGATATTTTTGAGGCCGGGCGCGTACAGCACTTCGGCTCCCGCCTTCTCAAAGGCTTGAAGGCGGCGGATTGCCTCCGCAAGATCGTAGGCGCCGGTGATCAGGCCGTCGGCGCGCGCGGTGAACACGATGTCGGATTCGCGGGCGGTTTGAGCGGCGGCTTTTACGCGGGTGACGGCCTGGTCAAACGGGTAGACTGGGGTGGCGGCGCTGGGGCGGGTATCCTCGATCGAGGCGCCTGCCAAACCGGTCTCCGCCGCACGGCGGATGGTGGCGGCGACGTGTTCGGGGTTGTCGGCGTAGCCGTTTTCAAGGTCGGCAGAGACTGGCAATGATGTAGCTGAGGCGATGGCGCTGGCGTGGCTAAGGGCCTCATTTAAGCTGATCTGCCCGGCGCCGTCTTGGCGGCCAGTGGTGTAGGCAAGTCCGGAGGAGGTCGTGGCGAGCGCTTTAAATCCGAGCCCAGCCAAGAGGTGGGCGCCACCAGCGTCCCACACATTCGGCATCGTGAAGCAGCCGCTTTCATGGAGCGTGCGGAAGGCGGCGGTTTTCTCCTCACGAGTTGGCATGGCGCTGGCCTTTCGGTGGCGATATCTGGTCTCGGTTTCAGTCTTTGGCGATTGCGCAGACAGCCTTGTGACCTTTCTCCCCCAGTTGGCTGGCGAGGACGCGGATATGAGCGGGGCCGATTTCGCAGCAGCCGCCGACGATGCTAGCCCCTGCGGCGATCCAGCTTATGGCGGCATCTGCGTAGGCGGTGGGCCCGAGATCGTCGCGGAGTTGGAAGACGTCATTGGTGTCGTGGAGTTGGAATTCATCGACCGAGCTGAAGGCGTTGGCGTAGGCGCCGAAGCGGTGGTCGGAGGCGACCGGATCACTCATCGCGCTGTCCTCATGGATGAGATTTCCGACGACGCCAATGCCGCGCCAGCAAAGATGTAGAAGCCGCCGACACCGTGATTGAACCAGCGGCGGCGGGAGGCGTTGGAAAGCAGGCGCCGGACGCCGAGGCCGAGCGCTGAATAACCTATGTAGATGATGGCGACGATCGCCAGAGCGGTGGGGGCCAGCGCCGCGAGTTGGGTGAGCAGCGGCTGGGCAGGGGAGATGAATTGGCTGAATACCGCGCCGTAGGCGATGATCGCCTTGGGGTTGCTCAGGGAGATCAGCATCGACTGCCGGCACGTCGCTATGGGGCTATCGGCGACGGCGCCCTGCTGCTCCAGGTCGGGGCCGGGGGAGCGCAGAAGCTTTACGCCCATCCAGATCAGATAGGCAGCGCCTGCAAGCTTTAGCGCGGTGAACAGCGCCGCGTTAGCGAGGAGAAGGGCGCCAAGGCCAGCGGTGACGAGAATGATGTAGAGCGCCGCCGCCATCAGGATTCCGGCGACGGCCCACAGGGCGCGGCCAAGGCCTTGTTGCGCCGAGATGGCGATGCAGTTCAGAGCGTTAGGTCCCAGCGGCAGGCCCGCTGCGAACCAAACGCCGACGAACAGGAGCCATTGATCCAGCGTCATCGCCGCGCCTCTACCGCAAGATCTTTTGACGCTAACAGCACAGCGGCCATCAACGTCAGGCCGCCCGAGATGCGATTCATCCAAATGCCGCCCAGCCGCTTCAACGGAGCCGCCGCTTGGCTCGCCGCCCAGCCCCAGGTGACTAGGAGAACGCCGTCGACGACAAGGTAAGTCAGACCGAGAATGGCTAGCTGAGGCCAGACGGGGGCGGCGGGGTCGATGAATTGCGGGAACAGCGCACCGAAGAAAACTACGGCGTAGGGGTTGGCTGATGATGTGAGAAAGCCTTGACGAAACAGCGCGGGCGCGTTCGGGTTCTCCGCTGCTACGCTGCTGTCTTTTGCTGGTCCTCTGAACAATAGACTAACGCCGAGATAGGCCAGATAGGCGACTCCGAGCCATTTCACGAGCGTCAACGCAGTCGCCGAGAGCGCTATGACCGCCGCAAGGCCGAACGCCGCCACCGTCATCTGAAGGCTGTTCGCCGTCAGATCTCCAGCGACCGTCCAGAGGCTGCGCCGTACGCCATGGCGCAGGCTGTTCGACATGATCAGGAACTGACTCAAATCTGGAGGGGTCGCAAAAAACGCCCCCAACGCGGCTAAGTACAGCAGATAGATTTCCCAGGTCACGCCCGCAATCTTTCGTTGTGCGGGTCCCAGAGCGGCTGGTCGGGCTGAACTTCTGCCGAGACGCGTTCGCCGAAGATCTCGACTTCGATTTGAGCGCCAGGCGTCGCCAAGTCGGCGCGGAGCATGCCGAGAGCGATGGATTTATCGATGCGATAGCCCCAGCCGCCGGAGGTGGTTTCTCCGACCACCTCGTCCCCTTTCCAGAGGGTGGACATGTAGGGAGCGTCGGCGCCGTTGGCCTGGACCACCAGGGTGACGAAGCGTTTGGCGACGCCACGCTGTTTCTCGGTGAGAAGCGCGGTTTTGCCGGGGAATTCTTGCGGCTTGTCAAACTTGATGAAGCGGTCGAGGCCGCCTTCGAGCAGGCTGTAATCGGTGGAGAGGTCGCCCTTCCAGGCGCGGTAGCC
>JAHQVS010000268.1 GCA_019634215.1 Paracoccaceae bacterium
CGGCGCCATCGCCGCCATAGACCATGTCGTCGCCCACGCCGCCGCGGAGGGTGTCGCGGCCAGCGCCGCCATAGGCTTCATCGTCGCCTGCGCTGGCGCGGACGATATCGTTGCCGAGGCCGCCAAACATCAGATCGTCGCCCTTGCCGCCGCGCAGGGAGTCGGCGGCGTCGGTGCCCATTATCTCGTTCGGCTCCACCGGCGGCTCCACCGGCGGCTCCACCGGCGGCTCCACTGGCGGTTCAACAGGAGGTTCAACGGGAGGTTCAATCGGCGGGTTGATAATATCTCCGCCGGGGCCGTCAATGAACTGGCCGGTGGCGCCGGCGGCGGACTCGACGTAGGCGACCAGATCCTCCGTCGCCAACAGGGTGTAGTCGTATGGAGCCTCAAGGCTGCCAGTGCTCTGCCCGTCCTCGGCGGTGGCTTCGTCGCCGCCTGGATCGGACCAAGTGACGTTGTTGAAGGCGTTGCCGTTTAGCTCCCAGACGCCGGGACGGTCGCTGTAGAAGCCGACGATCGGGTTATGTACAGTGTCGAACACATTATTTTCGATCAGCGCCACTGCGTCCATTCGGACGTTGATCCCGGTGCTGTCAACGTCGCGATAGACGTTGTTGTAGAGGTGGATCTCGCCGCTGCGCACGCTGGGGGCGCGGCTGTTGATGTTTTCAAACAGATTATAAGCGTAGGTGATGGCGTCGTTGTCTAGATCGGAGTCGCTTTTGCCGATCAACGAGGTTTTGTAATGATCATGCAAGTAATTGTTTGAAACGGTGATGTAGCTAGCGCCGTTCTTGATGTCAATCAGACCGTCATAAGTGTCCTTGCCATCATCACGGTTGCTGTACAACTCATTACCGTCGATCCAGATATTGGTGGATTCGCCCTCTATGCTGATGGCGTCGCCTGTCCCCTCCTGAACATCGAAGATCTCCAGATTCTGGATAATGAGGTTGGAGGAGCCTTTCTTGATGTGCAGGCCGATGCCGTCAAACTTCGCGCCGTCTCCGGCCCCGACGATGGTGATGTCGTTAGTTTCGCTGATGTTGATCCCGTCGTCGTCAGAGTTGCCTTGAGTGATGGTTCCCTCAACGACGATGGTGGTGGGGCCGTCAGCGTTGTCTATGGCGTTCTGCAGCTCGCGGCCGGTGGATACCCGAACGGTTGTTCCGTCTGCCCCGCCGGTGGTTCCACCGTTTAACGCCGCATAGCCGAATACATTTGTTTGAGGCACGCAACTAACTCCCTTGTCACACTGCCGATAAAAAAAAGCACCCCTGCCTCTGAAGTAAATTCCGCATCCAGTGAGCCGATCTTATCGACGCCTTGCTCGAAATTGGCGATCAGCTCGGCCACTTGACGCCCTTCGCCGCCCTTTGCCGCGGAAGGCGCCGACGCTTGCGCTGCTTGCCGCCACGATGTCGTCGCTGTCGCCGCCACAGATCATGCCGCCGCCCGCGTCAATTCATTGTAGCCGCCAGCGGCGATTTGAATCACATCGCCGCGCCTGACTGCATCAACAGCGGTTTGGATGCTGGTGATGCCGCCTGCGATGGCCGGATCTGCGTGTAAGATCGCCATGGTTCCCCCTCTTGTTGCGGCTTTGCCCTGGTGGATAAGCGCGCACTAAGGAGGATTCGGGTGGGTGGATCGTCCTTTCGGAGGCTCTTTCGGGGCGGGATCAAGGAACGCCGTCGCTGGTCGAAACGTCTGCGCCGTCAATAGTTAAGCCTCGAAACGAGATTCCGGCAGGGCGACAAGGCGCCTAAATATACAGCATTTCTGTGAAATTCATGAGTATTTACCGCCCGCCAGGGGTGGTGAGATATTAGGCAAAAAAAAACCGGGCGCGAACGCCCGGAAAGTCTAGACAGGGAGGATGACATGGGAGTTCCAACTAAGGACTGCGCCGAGGCGCTGCTCCCGTGTCACTTACAGACAGAACCCTTATTTCGCAGCTGCACAAGAGGGAAATTGTCTGCCGCGACGTTTTGCAACGCAGATATGCATTTGTGACATGGCGATCAAAATTTAGGCCACACATTGGTGGCTGCGCCGCCCGCGTCACTTGTTCAGTGGCCGATCGCTATTAAATTTTTCGATCTCCGAAAGAATAAACTCACGGAATAACGAGACACGGCGCGACCCGCGCAGCTCCTCTGGGTAGACCAGGAAGATGGTGTAGCTCGGGCTTTCCAGCTCAGGCGTCACATGGATCATCCCAGGCACGTCGCGCACCATATAGTCGGGGATCGCGGCGATGCCGAGCGCATTGCGGGCGGCTTGCAGCACGCCGTAATAATTGTTCACCGTAATCAGGCGGCGCCTGTTGCGCAGGTGGCGATACAGCCAATCCATGCTTGAGACCGGCTGCGGGGCGTTGGGGCTGTAGCTGATCACCCGATGCTCACTCAACTCGCTGAGGCTTTTTGGCGCGCCGTGGCGTTTCACGTATTCCGGCGAGGCGTAGAGCCGGATGGCGACCTGCATCAGCGGGCGGCGGATGACGTCGGCTTGAGTCGGCTCACGCATGCGGATCGCGATGTCGGCCTCGCGCATCGGCAGATCGAGCACGGTTTCGTCCAACATCAGGTCGACGTTCAGATTGGGCGCCGCCTCCAGAAATTTATTGAGACGGGGGGCGAGCCACAGCGTGCCGAAGCCGACGGTGGTGGTGACCCTCAGCTCGCCGCCGATCTCGTCCCGGGCGTCGCGGATGCGGGCGCTGGCGGCGATCACCTCGCGGGAGATGGCGCGTGTCGCGTCATAGAGATGCTCGCCCTCCTCGGTCAGCAGCAGGCCACGCGGGTGGCGGTGGAACAGCGGCGCGCCCAGCTGCTCCTCCAGGCCGCGAATTTGGCGGCTGACAGCGGATTGACTGAGGTGCAGCGTCTCGCCGGCGTGGGTGAGGCTGCCAGCCTCGGCGACCGCGTGAAACACGCGCAGCTTGTCCCAATCCATGTCGCAATCTCCTGAGTCGGGTCAGGACGTCCCTGACGGGGGCAGTGGCGGCGCGCGGCGCGCGTCTATCTCTCATATATGAGTTAAATTCGCGGTGCGAACGGAGAATGCTGCGCTGCGTCAAACCATCTGCCGATATGTTGCAGCGCAATGCGGCGGTTTACCACCTTAGGGCGGGCGGTGAGGGGGCGAAGCGAGATAGGAATGTTTATTCCCGCGCCCGTAACCGTTAGAGCTTTTCTGGGCGTTGGGTCGGCGTCGGCGCGGCGTCGCGGGCTCGACCAGCTTGGTGATGTGTTAGGCAATTCGGAGTGCGGGATGTCTTTGCGAGGTCTGATATCGCTTCTGTCGCGCGGGGTGGCGATGGCGTTGGGAGTCGCCGTGGTTTTCGGCGTGGGGGCGCCGCAAAGCGCGGCCGCGCAGGACCAGCTTGGCGGCTATTATCTGGGAATTGACGAGGCCCAGGGGTGGAGCGTGACGCTGACCGCCTTGGGCACCGGCGGGTTTGACGGGTTGTTGGTCGATCAAAACGGCGTGAACTATCCATTCATGGCCGGCGGCGACGGCAACCTGGCGGAAGCGCGGGTGGAGATCTCGGGTCAGCCGCTGTTTCTGCGGTTTTCGCCGCGCCCGGTGGGGCTGGTGTCGTTTTGGATCCCGGTTAACGCCAGCGGCGAGCTGAATGTTGAGGAGGTGCGGCCCTACGCGTTTCTGCGCGAGGGGGTGAAGCTGCCGGAGATGCCGGAGCGGCTGTCTCCGCCGCCGGAGCAGCTCGGTAGCTATATGGAGCCGGTCTCCTTCCTTAGCAGCTACGAGTTTTGGCAACCGCAAGAGGTTGGGCGGGGGTACGCCAACCTGAGCGAGCCGTTCCGGGCGTTGATCCGCCTCTACGCGCATGTCCACACTGATGTGTTGTGGAAGCTATGCCAGAGCCGGGGCACGCCGCCGGGGATTGTCGAGGCGCTGCAAGGGCAGAATGTGGTGTGCCCGGATGTGCTCGGCTCGGTGGCGGAGAGTCAACGCAGCGGCTCGTTTGAGCGCTATAAGACTGATTTGACGGCGCAAAAGCAGATGCTGATGGACGCGGTGCGCTGCACTCAGGGTGGTTTGAGCGAGGAGCAGTGCGTCACGGTGGCGAAATTCACCAGCCAAGCCGCGATCTCCCTGGAGACCGCGCGTACGGTGCTGTCACGGTATTAAGGCGCGGACGGGCGTTCGCTTCAAGCTGAGATAAAACAAAGAGCTAGAGCAATATCCTGAGGCGATCAGGGATTGCTCTGGCGACCAGCGCATCATCCCGAGACGGGGTAGGGGCCCTCCGCGAAGCTGCAGGCGTGGTAGCCTTTGACGCCGACTTCCCGGCTAAGGGCGCTGCCGATCTCTTCGTCGGCGCCGATTTGCTGCAAGATGCGCTCGAAGCTGTAGGTTGGCCGCCAATCAAGCTCGCGGACGGCCTTTGAGCTGTCATAGATGCGGTCAATTTCCGAGAACATCCGATACCCAGCGGCGGCGTACACCGCCTCGAACATCGGAACACGCGCGGCGATGGCTTGGGCCGGGGCGGCGCGGAGCGTTGCGAGGTCGTCCGGGGTGAGGGGCGTGGGGGCGCTGATCACATAGCGGGCGAAGCGTCCCGGCGAGGCGGCGGCCAACGCGCGCTCGACAGCCTTGGCGGCGTCCTCGATATCGACCCGGCGATACAGAAACTCGTTGGCCTTGGCGTTAACGCTGGAGAAGGCGTCGCGCCGGGCTTTGTCGTCATCCTCCTCGGGAAAGAAGCGCGACAGTCTGAGGACGGCGCAGCTGAGGCTGTGGTTGCGGGCGAACAGGGCGCAGAGGTCTTCAGCGGCGGTTTTGGTGACGCCGTAGATGTTTTTCGGGCTCGGCGTCACGCTCTCGTCAATCCAGGCGGCGGGGGCGCCGGGCGTGGGCCGCAGCGCATCGCCGAAGGTGCTGGTGGTGCTGGCGAAGGCGATGCGCTCAACCTCGGCGGTGACGCAGGCCTGAAGCAGCGTCAGTGTGCCCAAAATATTGGTTTCTATGAATTTTTGCTCGGAATGGGTGACGACATGCGGCTTATGAAGCGCCGCAGCATGTGCGACGGCGTCGACGCCGCGAAGCGCGCTCTGTAGCAGCGCGGCATCGGTGATAGACCCTACAAATTGGGTGAACGGCCCGTCACGCACGTCGAGCCCAACCGGCTCATGGCCGCATGTCGGCAGAAAGCGCATCAACGCCTCGCCGAGATGACCGCCGCAGCCGGTGACGAGGATTTTCATGGGTCCTCCTTCGCCGCCCGCCGCTGACGGCCCTGTCAGAAAATGCTGCTGATTCCGTCGATCACCGCGCCCAGCAGACGGCCTTCATACAGCTTACAACTGGCGCGGTCGCTGTACGCCTTGCTGTTGCCGGTGTCGATGGCGAGGCCGCTGTCATAATCCCGGATCGCCTTGTCGCAGTCGCCCAATTTACGCCAGGCGGCGGCGCGGGCGAAGCGCAGGCCGGCATTGTCGGGGCGGCCGGTGACGGCTTGATCCAGATCCGCCTTGGCCTCCGCGTGCTTGCCCAGAATGGTCAGCACGGCGGCGCGGCGGGCGTAGGCCTCGGCAAGGCCCTGAGACGCTTCGATTTCGGCTTCATAGGCCCGCAGCGCCTGGCGCAGAGCGGTGATTTTATGTGTCGTTTGATCCACCTGTTCAGCGGCCATGCGCCATGCGTCGCCGGAGAGGCGGGCGGCGGTGGCGGCGTCGGCGCCATGGGCGGCGGCCTCGTCGAGCGCTTCCAACGCTTCCTGTGCGTGGCCGATGGCCATCTGCGCTCGAGCCGTCAGCACATGTCCGGCGGGATCGTCTGGGCGCAGCTGCGTCAGTGCGATCGCGATGTCGCGCGCCGAGTTGGGCCGCTCAAGCCGCAACAGCGCCTCGGCTTTCCAGGTGATGGCCTCTGCGTCGTCTGGTTGGGCGGCCAGAGCGGCGTCGAATTCCGCGATGGCGCCGTCGGCGCGCCCGAGCGCCATCAGCGCCAAGCCCCGGCTCAGGTAGGGCGGCGGATTACCGTTTGAAAGGCGCCGCTTGTAGATGTCCTCGGCGCGTTCAAAGGCCGCGAGCGCGTTGGAGCTGTCTCCTAAGGCGAGAGTGGTGCGGCCGAGGGCGTAGAGCGCGTCGGCGTCTTCGGGACGCAGGGTGATGGTTTCGGCCAGGTCGTCGACCGCGCCGCCGGGATCTCCGGCGCCGATGCGGGCGAGGGCGCGGTTGTAGTGCGTGTTCGGATCGCGCGGACGGGCGCGCAGGGCGGCGGTGTAAGCCTCGTCGGCGGCGGCGTAGTTGCGGCGGGCGAACAGCAGTTGGCCGCGCACGAATAGGGCGTCGGTGTGGGCGGTCTCGCCCGGTTCGGTCAGGTCCGAGAGGGTGTCGATCAGCTGCGCCGCCTCGGGCAAACGGTTGAGGGCGACCAGGGCGCGCGCCATGCCCAGCAATGCTTGCGGCGAGTCCGGTGCGGCGCTGAGCGCGTTTTCAAAGGAGGCGAGGGCGCCGCTCCGGTCGCCCTGGGCCAGCGCGACGTCGCCCTTGGCGATCCACACCTCGGCGCTGGCCAGCTCGGCGGAGTTATTAATCAGGTAATCGAGATCCTCGGCGGCGCCGCTTAGGTTCCCCGCCCGCCGCCGGGCCTGCGCCCTTCGCAGACGGGTGGAAGCGTCCGCCACGTCGATTCCGAGCGCTGAGCTGTAGCTGGCTTCGGCGTCCGCCACTGCGTCGATCGCGATGAACGCGTCGCCCTGACTGCGCCAAAGCCCCGTCGGGGCGGAACCCCCGGCCAAGTCCAAGGCCGTTTGATAGGCCCGCAGCGCCCCTTGCCAATCCCGCACCGCATAGAGCGAGTCGCCGAGACGCCAATGGCGGCGCCAATTGTTGGGCTCCGCGCGCGCCGCCGCTTCGAAAATCGGCGCGGCGCGATCGGCGGCGCCGGAGCGAAACAGGGCCAGCCCGCGCCGGTATTTCACTTCCTCGGAGAGCGGGGCGACCTCGGTCAGGCGCTCAAGCAGCGCGAGAGCTTCGTCATGGCGGCCCAGGCGGCTCAACGCTTCGGCGCGGCCAAGCTGGGCCTCTGGTGAGCCTGGATCAGCCCCAAGGGCGGCTTCAAACAGCCTGAGGGCCTCCTCGGCTTGGTTTTGCTCCAGAAGCTCCTCGGCGCGCTCCAGATCGCCACCGCCGCCAGACAGCAGCGATTGGCGCCGCAAAACTGAGCCGGTGCGCCGCTGGCCGATTCCACTGAAGCGGGCGCCGCCGTCATTTTGACGGTTCAACAGGCTTTGCGCCGCCGCTGGCGCCGCCGCGCCGCCAGCCCAGAGCGACAAAGCCGCCGCCGTGACGATCACGACAGTTGCAATAGATAAGCGCCGCATTCAGCCCCTCGCTGCTGGGGCGCCGCCAGGCGGCGGTAAAGCCGCTTCGCCGATTGGTGGCGCAATCACAATTGAAGCCGCCGTTTCCACCCCGCGATTGGGAAGACGGCGGTTGATCTCGCGCTCATTCGCCGCAAACGGCGTCCGACTGACCGTCGGCGAGAGCGTCTTTATGGTTATGTAAGGAATGCGGGGCGAGGGGTAAACGACGGTTTTGCGTCCGGGATCTCGCTATCCCACTTCTGCGGCGCCTGCGTCGCGGAGAAGGGCGCGAGCCGCTGCTGCGAGCGTCTCGCGAAAGCTTATTCGGCGGCGCGCAGCGCCTCGCCTTGAGCGGTGGCGGCCCAGGAGTCGCCCCAGTTGTACAGCAGCCGCAGAGTCTCTTCGAGCGCTTGGCCCTTGGCGGTCAACCGGTACTCCATGCGCCGGGCGCCGTCCGCAATCGGGCGCTTTTCCATCAGGCCGTTGTCGACCAGGCGCCGCAGCCGCTCCGCCAGAATATTGCGGGCGACGCCAAGCTCGCGTTGGAAGTCGTCGAAGCGGCTCGTGTTGTGATATGCCGCCCAGAGGATCAGCAACATCCATCCGTCGCCGACTTCGTTGACGGCGCGCACAAGGGGGGAGTCGATCCCTTCAATGGCCTTCCTGAGCATCGCGTAACAGCCTCGCTGTGTGTTAGGGGACGCGTATGATTGTTCACCCTAAGGCTACAATCTAAGTTCTAGAATGTCCGCTGAACAGCATCAATAGGCCGTATTACCTCAGTGCGACGCTACGACGCGACCATTAACGCTGGGGCGTTGGGCTGACGGAAACGATGCCGTTCCAAAAACGTTGAATTAAGCCGTGTTGATCAGCTCACGCCGCGCCGTCGTTTCTCTCGGCGTAGTAGGCGGGGGCGGCGCGTCGGCGCCGAGAGCGGGGGATTGGACCCGCGCCACTTGGCGCCGAACAAACTTTCCACCGCTTGAAGCGCAGACTCTAGATCCTCTGGGCTCGCTTGTGCGATCGGGGTGGACGCCATGCCCGGCGGCAGCGCCGAGGCCATATGGGGCAGCAGCCACCCCTGCGTGGCGCGATCCAGCCGCGTCGCCGTCATCGCCAGCCGCAGGCCCCGGCCTTTGTGGGAGCTGGTCAGGGGGGCGGCGACCACCGTGGCCAGCGGGCCTTGTGTGGGAAACACCGCCAGCACCAAGCCTGGGCGGCGTTTGCCCATCATCCGAGGAAACACCGCCGTCACCACAGCCCCTGGCGCGAGCCCGGCGGTTTGCGGGGCCTCGATGTCGTCCTCTGTTTTCGGCTTTGGGGTCTGCGCGCCGCTCATGCCCGGCGGTTGCGACGGTCAGTGCGGAGCGCCTGATCGATTGCCCCGGCCACCTGCCCTGGGCGGGCGTGATGAACCATATGGCCGACCCCCTTGAACACCATCAACTCCGCGTGAGGCGCGGCGCTGGCCAATGGCAGGGCGTGGACATGGATCGGGGTGATTTCGTCCTGGTCGCCGTGCATGATCGTGATCGGCGCTCGTATCGCGCCGTAGCGGGGCCGCATCCGCTCCAGGGCGGCGTTCAGCGTCCAAATGTCGCCAACCGTCTCCCACAGCGGCGCGGCGTCGAGCCCGCCAGCATAACCGAGGTGGCGGGCGTAGCCGCGCGGCAGTTTTTGCGGCTCAAACACCTTTTGCAGCGCGATTTTTCCAGCCGCGCCCTTTTCAAACAACATGGCGCCGATGGTGCTGAAGCCGACGCCGAAATATTCGAGTGTCTGATCGGCGTTCCACGGCATAGTGGCGCCGGCGACGGCGACCACGCCGCCGACCTCCTCCGGCCGTTGTAGCGTCCAGGCCATGGCCACCGCGCCGCCCCAGCTATGCCCGACCAAAACGCGGCGCTCCAGCCCCAGCGCGTCCGCCGCCGCCGCCAGATAACGGGCCTGGCTGGCGGGTTCGCCAGGGTCGGTCTCCGGACGTTGAGAGCGACCAAATCCGGGGCGATCGAAGGCGACGACGCGGTGACGGCTGGCGAGGCGGCCCGCCAAATCGAAGGTCCAGTCGCGGTGATTAGCCCCGGCGCCATGGATCAACACCACCGTGGCGTCTCCCGGCGCAGCTGGCGCGCCCAGATCGACGCCGTGCAGCCGCACTGTGCCGATCCGCACCGAAAATTCGCCATTAGGCGCTCTGCTGAGAGAGCCGGGTTCGGCTTGTGTCGGCCTGCGCTGCGCGCCCGCGACCGAACCACCGCCGCACCCCGTCAAGGCGCTGGCGGCGCTCAGCCCGAGGCCTGCGCCGACCAAGCCGCGCAGGCAAGATCGGCGCGCGGCGTCTTCAAGTCCGCCGTTCAGCGCTGTCTGGTTCGTGGAGAGCGGCGCCGGCAAGGCGCTTAGCCGCCGCGAGGTCACAGCCTGGCTCCGCTGTGATTGGCCTGGCCGAGGGGGGAGGCGGGGGCGCCTTCCAGCGCCGTTTCCGGCGTATCCTCCTCCGCCGCTGCGCGCAGGATCGCCTCTAGACAGAGGTCGGGATGGGTGTGGTGGATCATGTGTCCAGCTCCCTTCTCGATGGTGAGCCGCGCGTTTGGCAACAGCTCGGAGGCGGCTTCGCCTTGCTCCGAGGGCGATAAAATCAGATCGGCGTCGCCATAGACAAGCTCCACCGGTCGATCAAAGCCGGGATAGCGTTGCGCCTGCAACCCTAGCGCGCCGTTAAAGGTGGCGACGTCCCCCGCCGCCGCCGCCGCCGCGCCTGAGGTTAAAGTCAGCTCGGTGGCGATATGCTCCAGATACCCATTGGGGATCGCATTTGGGGAGAATGACTCGGTCAGCCCCTCAATCGCCGCCGTGCGCAGCCCGCCGGGGCGCAGCGCCATCCGCGCCGCCGACCGCATGCGCCGGCCATGGGCGATGCTGGAGCCCAAGCTCCACGGGGCCACCGCTCCGGCGAGGCTGACCACGCCGATTGTGGCCTCCGGCGCGTCCAATCCCCAAGCCATCGCCACCGCTCCGCCCCAGCTGTGGCCGACGAGCACGGCCCGTTCCACTCCGAGCGACATCGCCGCCGTGCGCAACAGCCGCGCTTGAGTGGTCGGCAGGCCGCCCGCGATCGATGGACGGCTGGAGTCGCCGAAACCGGGGCGATCGAATGCCAGAACGCGGTAGGCTCGTGGCAGCCCCTCCAGAAAGCTGAAGGTCCAGTCGCGGTGGTCGAGGCCGGCGCCGTGGATCAGTATGATCGCCGTGCTGGGGTCTTCGCCCTCACGGTCCATGGCGTGTAGCCGCACGCCCTCCACACGCGCCTCAACGCTGACGGGGGCGGCGCCGCGCTGACGCGGACGTCTCGAAGAGAGGGGCTCTCTTACAGCCGGGCCTCCTGCTCCCGCCCCCGGAGCATCCCCGCGCCACACCCGCTCCGCGCTCGCCAGCAGCGCGGCGACGAACGGATTGTCGGGTTTGGGCGCCCTCTGTTGGAGCGGGGCGGCGGCGTCGCGGCGCCCGGCTATGGGAGCAGGGGACAGAATCGGCGTCCCCAGGCTTTTGAGTTCGCCACCGCATGTGTTCGGTGCGGAAGGGGCGGGGCTGGGTTGCGACAGGTCGCGGTCGGCGTCCTTTCTGATCTGAGGAGGGCGCGCGGTTTGCGTGCGCCGCCGCTCCTGCAGCCGGGCGCGGGAGCGTTCCAAGGCTGGCGACGCGGGCCGGGGCGCTTCTGGCGCCAGCCGCGCCGACGTCTCGGAGGCCGCAGACGCGCGCCTCCGGGACATGGCCGAGAAAACCACCCGCGCGAGCCGCTTGAGCGCGCCCGGGCGCCGTTCTGCGTCAGCCATATTCTGATGATCCCATCATTGATGATCGGAGGCGGATCTTAGCCCCACAAACAAGTTGGGGACAGATGGTAAAGGGCCGCGCCCAACGTCAATCATGCTCAAGGGGGGTATGACTGTTGCGCATGGCTGACAATCGTGTCGGCGCGTATGCATGGCGAACACATGTCGGCGCTGAGGTCATCCAGCGGCATATGTGGCTATTGCATTAGGCTTGATCAACCAAACGTTGAATCGCGGCGACGCAAGCCTCCGGCGCGGCGTGGTGTGGCATATGGCCCACGCCGGGTAGGGCCGTCAGCCGCGCCCGGGGCGCCTCCTGCGCCAACTGCGCGCCGTGGATCTTCAGCGAGACCACATCGTCCGCCTCGCCGTGAATGATCTCGATCGAGGCCGAAATTTCAGGGTAGCGCGGCTGCTGCAAGGTTAAAAACCCATTCAGCTGGGTGAGGTCTTCGGCGTTCCAGCGCAATGTGTCCGGCCGCAGCGCCAACCCGGCGCCGACATACTCAATATACCCCTCCGGCGCGGATTGCGGCTTGAAAATCCGGGCGATGGCGTCGCCAACCCCCTCCTCGGAGAAGAAGGTCCCCGCCAGCGCCGTTGCGACCCCGCCGAACAGGTCCGACGCCAGCATTTCGTACATAAAGCCGACGCCGCCTGGAAAGGGATGGGTCGCCCCCGCTAAAGTCCCCACCCCAGCCACGCTCTCCGGCGCATCGAGCGCCCAGGCCAACGCCGGGGCCGCGCCAAAGGAATGACCGACCACCACCGCCCGGCTCACGCCTGCGCCCGCCAGCGCGTCACGGATCAGCTTGGCCTGCACATCAGGGCGGTGGGCGTCGGCCAACGCGCCCCGGTCGGAGTGGCCCAGCCCGGGCCGATCCACCGCGATCACCCGGTTTGTGCGTGGCAGCCGTCCCATCAGGTCAAAGGCGAAGTCCCGCAAATTGCCGCTTGCGCCGTGGATCAGCACAATCGCCGGCGCCTCCGGGGTCAGGCCGGGACGGTCGAGATAATGCAGCCGCCCGCCGGGTATGGCGACGAATTGCCCGAGGGGGGGATAGCGCGCCTCGACCGGCTCGGTGGGCGCCGCGGCGCAAGCGGATAGCGCCGCCGGTGCGGCCCAGGCTGCGGCGATCATGCCGAGCGCGGCGCGGCGATTCGGCGGAGGCGAGGCGGTTGGGCGACGGGGCGGGGACATTCATATCCTCTCAAGGGGCGCCGTTTCGGAACGAACGGCTGAGCGCGGTGACGCAAGTTTAACGCGTTCATCCGCGTTTTGGATGCATCGTCTCCTATCGCGCCTGAATGTATCCCGCTCCACGTCGCGGGGCGTAACAACTTCTTTACGCCGGCTGGTTTACCGGGGCCGCACAGTCCAGACGACGCATCAGGGGAGATCGTCCATGGTCCAAAGCATGCCCATCCGCGAATCCGCCAACGAGCTTCGCCACCTTGCTGCGCTGATCGCGGTGGAGGAATGGCCCCGCGCCCGCCCTCTCGCCGCTAAGCTGCTGAGGCAAAAGCCAAAAAGCCCGGAAGTCCTGGTTTTGTGCGCCGCCGTTGCGCTGTGCGGCGCCGATGATCCCGCCCGCGCCCAGCGCCTGCTCGGCGCCGCCCTGGACCACCGTCCCGGTGATCCCGCCGCCCTCAAGCTGTTGAACGCCACTCAACGCCGCCGAGGCCGTCTGCCAGCCTAGCAGCGTCAAAGCGGCCGCGATTTACCTCAATTTTTAGCGAACCAGGGGTAACGCTGCCCCTATCCCCAGATGGCTGGGCGAGGACGGGTCGCAAAAAGGTTAGACCCAGCCGCCCAAAACGTCCCGTGGCATTCGCCACGGCAGCAGCGCCTTCACCCATCGCGTGTCGAACCGGGTCCCATCGAAGGTTTCATGCATAGCGTGGACGTCCTCGCCAAACAGCCGGGTGGCGAGTTCGGCGCGGGCGTAGAATGGCGCATCTTCACAGCGCCGCAGCTCGCGCGGCTCAGCGCCCGTGTCCGCCTGGGTGCGCCGGCCCACCCGCCACAGGGTGTTCGGCAGCGCCATCCGGGGCGGAGGGTCGACCTGCTCCACCGCGCCGGTGCGATCGAAGCGCAGAGCCAAGGACAGCTCCGATCCATCCGTCCGGGTCGCATCGTAAAGCACCGCGGCCCCGCGATTGGGAAAGCCTGCGCGCGACCAATCCCAGCGCTGAAAGCCCTTCTCCAACGGCTCCACGCCCCAATTCATGTCGAAATATCCAGCGCCGCTCCACCGGAACTCCGGCCGCTCGAACGCCACCTCGATCCGGGCGGAGGGGGCGACGGGACGCCACCAATGGCGAGCGCCGGCGTCGAGCGGGTAGGCCTCCCGCGACACCGCCTCCGGAAGCACCCGCACCACCCCGCGCAGCGCCGTCAGATGCGGCACCGAGCGCTCCACCACCTGAATTTCTAACGCGTCTCCAGTCCAACGCACCGCGCTGGCGCCAATGTCGAGCCCATCCGGCCCCAGATTGAGCTTCGACCGCCGACGCTCGGTCATCGCCCAACGGCTCCAGCCGTCGCCGTAGAGCGCGACATTCAGGGCGGCGTGATCCAGCGGATCAGTGCGGCCGGCCCAGGCGTAGTAGGGCGAGAAGACGCTGCCGACGAAGGCGATCAGGGTGATCCCGGTTTTGCCGTCGTCGCTGAGGCCGTCAATATACCACCACAGATAGCCCCCCGGCGGCGGTGGCGATAAGAACCTGAGCCCGGTTGCTGCGCCGCGCTCATCATCATCGCCGCCGACGATCCGCGAGTGGATCGCCTGCGCGCCCGTCAGCCTTGTTCCGCCATCACCCGAGCCGCCGCCTGCCGTCCCGACAGCGCCGCCATCGGCGCCCCCGGCCCGGGATGGGTCGAGCCCCCGGCTAGATGGAGCCCCGGAATCGCCGTTCTCCCCCCGGGGCGCTGGAATGTGCCCATCGGCCCGTGGTTCGCCGGGCCGTACAGCGCCCCGCCGGTTCCCGGAAACAGTTGCTCGAACTGCGCTGGGCCGGTCCTCTCCCAGCGGCTCGCCCCGCCCTGTTGTGCTGCGGGCGGGGGCGCCAAGCTCAGACCGCATTCCGCCAACAGCGCCGTCATCCTCATTTCGCATTGGTCGATCTCCGATTCGCTCAAGGGGCCGCCAGGGGCTGTTGCGGCGGCGAGATCGCCGTCGGCGGGCGCGTTGACTAAGAGTTGCAGCCGCTCAACCCCCTCCAAGGGCGCCGCCCCGCCGTCCAAGCGGTCTTGCGCACAGGCGTAAACAGTCGGGCGCCGGGGCGTTCTGCGGCGGTTGAACACGTCTTCGAACTCGGCGCGATAATCCTCGGGGAAAAACACGTTGTGGTGCGCCAACGGAAATCCCTCGGCCCGCGCCCAGCCGGTCCAAACCACGGCTGAGAGCGACCGTCTCCCGCGTGTGGGCGGCGTCGCGGCGGCGGCGGCCGTGTTCCCGAGCTTCCCAGCCCCCAGCGCGGCGGCGTCCCCAGCGGCGATCACCGCCGCCGCCTCGATCCGCTCGCCACTGGTCAGCCGCACTCCAGCGGCGCGGCCATGTTTAATAAGAATTTCAGCGGCTTCCGCC
>JAHQVS010000269.1 GCA_019634215.1 Paracoccaceae bacterium
AGATCGTCTGGACATCTGAGGAGATCGAAAAACTTTTGGCAGTGGCGCCGGAATGGGTGCGGCGCATCGCGATAGCCGCGGCGTCAACAGGTTTGCGCGCAGGAGATCTCTGCAAACTCTCCCGGGCGCATATCCACGGTGATGTGATTCAAATCCGGACCAACAAGCGCAAGCGGATGGCGACGCTGCCGATCCTGCCTGAGCTCAGGCCGATCATCGAAGCGACCCCGCGCAATCAAATGCTGATCCTGACCAGCGCCAAGGGCAAGCGCCTGACAGAGCACCGCGCCAGCGAAGGGCTGCGCCAGTGGGGTCGGAAGGCTGGGGTGAACCCCGAGTTGCGACTGAACGACTTCAGAGGAACCGCTGCGACGCGCTTGGTGCGCGCTGGGGTGCCGCTCGACAAAGTCGCCGCCTACATGGGTTGGAGCCTGCGTCACGCTCAGTCAGTAATTGATAATTACGTCGCGTGTGATCCTAAAAATGCTCACGATGTGCTAGTGATCTTAGAACGTGAACGGAACAGGAAACTGCAAACTAAGCTGCAAACTGCGCACCCGAAAGAGGGTTAAGTCATTGAGGCGACGGCCGGAATCGAACCGGCGTACACGGATTTGCAATCCGCTGCGTAACCACTCCGCCACGTCGCCTTAGCGCCCCGATCGCAATAGCGAGGCGAGACGGCGCATGTACGTGTTCGAGGTCGTCTTGTCCAGAGCAAAACCCAAGCTCCAGCCTTGCAATCAGCGGTGCAAGCGGCCATCCCTGCAACGTCGAGCGGTTGGATGGCCGCGCTCCGGGCGACCGGGGTGAGGAAAGTCCGGGCTCCACGGAGGCACGGCGCCGGGTAACGCCCGGCGGAGCTCCGGCCTTGGCCGGCGGCTTCAGGGAAAGCGCCACAGAAAACAAACCGCCTCGCTTGCGAGGCAAGGGTGAAAAGGTGCGGTAAGAGCGCACCGCGACGCTGGCGACAGCGGCGGCATGGCAAGCCCCGCCGGGAGCAAGGTCGAATAGGGATGGCTTTCGGCGCGTTCGCGCGCCGGAAGGGGCCGCCTCCGCCCCGCCGTCCGGGTAGGCCGCGAGAAGCGTCGGGCGACCGGCGCTCCAGATGAATGGCTATCGATCGCGGCGAGGCTCGAAAGGGCCGACCCGTGTGAACAGAACCCGGCTTACAGACCGCTCGACACTCCATCATACGGCCCGTCATATCGACCATGGGGCGAGCCATGTGACGGCCCTTGAGATAGAAGACTCATCGCCTCAGCGTGAGCTGACACGCCTTTTCGCGCCGCACACACCTGCCGCACGCAGGCGCGAAGCCAGCGGTGCGCGGGATCGGCGTCAAGGCGCGGATGCCAGAGCAAGGCGACGGCGACCTCGGGCGGAGGGAACGGCAGCTGAAAGGTGGTCAGACCGTCGCGCACCCCATCGACACCCCTTTCCGGGACAGTGGCGATCAAATCAGCGCCGCGCGCCAAGGCCAGGGCGGCGGGGAAATTGGGCACGGCGACGGCGATCCGACGCTCCAGGCCCAGCTCCGACAACGCGGCGTCAACCGGGCCTCGCGCGACCCCAGCGCGGGCAGTCGCCACATGCTCGGCGGCAGCGTAGACCTCGGGGGTGATGTCGCCATCATTGAGCGGGTGGCCAGCGCGCATGACGCCGATAAAGCGGTCGCGATAGAGAGTCAGGGCGCGGATTTCAGGACCGATGTCTGGGCCAAGAACGCCGGTCTCCAAATCAACCTCAGCATCCCGCAACGGCGCGCTGTCCTGGTTTGGCTTGGGAAGGAAGCGCAACCGCGCCTTCGGGGCCTCCGCCGCCACGCGGGCGAACAGGGCGGGGCCGAAGCTCTCCACAAACATCTCGCCGGCTCGAAAGGTAAAAACCCGCTCAAGGGAGGCGAGGTTGAGCGCTTGCTGAGGCCGCAAAGACGCCGTCGCCGCCTCTAACAGCGGGCCGATCTGGTCGCGCAACTCCAAGGCGCGGGGGGTGGGAACGAGACCGCGCCCAGCACGCACCAACAACGGGTCGCCGGTGGCCTCGCGCAACCGCGCCAATGCCCGGCTCATCGCCGAAGGGCTCAGGCCTAGGCGGCGGGCGGCGCCAGCAACGCCGCCCTCCCTCAGTAAGGCGTCTAGCGGGATCAGCAGGTTGAGATCAGGGGACGACATCGGAGACTCCGGTAGAGAGCGCTATCAAGCACCGCCAACAAACGCCTCTTTCAGGCGTTTACTCTGCGAATGGCGCGGATCATGGTTTTGCCAGCTTTCAAACTGGAGGCGCGCTAATTGAAGTAAATCCCAGCGAGTGTCCGAATTTATAAAGCCGGTACACGCTATGCGTGTGTTTATGGCATGGCGTCATATGCAGGAATACCCTGCAGAGGCCGCTTGTTCCGAGATGTGATCTATCCGCCTAGCCTTCTGTTCATCAGATTGCAGAGGATGGAGGACTAAGGAGCGTGGTTATTTCCCCTCAACAGCAAGCGGAAATGATTGGGGGAAATATTCCCTCATATTCAAGGCCGGATCGCGCAAGAAATAACAACAAAGTATGCAATCCACGAACACTTCCTCGCTTAACGCAGATTGCAAAGAAGCTTGAGCCGGTCAGATCATTTTATTGCAGAATTTTATATTTACTCTGGAGAATATCGCTACCCACTTTACTTAAGCCGCCCGCCAATGAAGGCTACGACGGACCACCCCACCGAAGCACACTGGGCCTCGGGGCGGCGATCCTCACCGCATCGCTTGGCGTCAGCATCGCAGCAACGGCGTTGCCGACCCTGGCCGCGACATTCGACGCCACTGCGGCGCAAGCGCAATGGGTGGTGTTAGCCTATCTGCTCGCGGCGACGGCGGCCGGGCTCGGCGCCGGGCGTTTGGCGGATCTCTACGGACAAAGGCGGATAATGGCGCTGGGCGCAGCGCTGTTCGCAGTCACCGGTCTGCTGGCGGCGGCGGCGCCAACGCTCTCAACGCTAATATTGGCGCGCGGCGCCCAGGGAATCGGGGCGGCGGCGTTGATGACGCTGCCGATGGCAATGGCGCGTGAGGTAGCTTCAGAGGGGCGGATCGGGCGCGTCATGGGACTGCTCGGCACAATGTCGGCGGTCGGCACCGCCTTGGGGCCAGCGCTGGGCGGGGCGGCGATCGCAGCCTTGGGATGGCGGTCGATTTTTCTGCTGACAGCGTTGCTCGGCGTATTGAGCTTCATCCTGATAAGCCGACTCCCCGCCGATCGTGCCGCTGCAAGACAAGATGTGGGCGGCGCGTCTTGGGCTGGCCTCCTGCGCACGACAGGGCTGCGCGCCGCTCTGGCCATGAATGGGTTAGTGTCGGGGTTGATGATGGCGACGCTGGTTGTTGGGCCGTTTTACCTCAGCCGCGCGCTTGGACTTGGGGTGGCGATGGTGGGTGCGACGCTGTCCATTGGGCCAGCCGTTTCAGCGTTGAGCGGCAGGCCGGCGGGATGGTTGGTTGACAGATGGGGCGCGCGAACCGCGCTTTTGGCCAGCCTCTGTCAGGTATCGGCTGGCGCTGCGGCGCTGTGTGCGTTGCCGCCGCTGTTCGGATATGGCGGATATATCGTCGGCCTGATGCTTTTGACTCCAGGCTATCAACTGTTTTTGGCCGCGAACGCCACCGCCGTGATGGAAACTACGCCGAGTGAGCAACGCGGCGCGGCGGCGGGATTGTTAACGCTGTCGCGCAATCTTGGCTTCATCGTTGGCGCGTCTGCCCTCGGGGGGCTGTTCGCGATGACGGCTGGTATGGTTGACGGCGCTGAGGGGGCCGCTTTCGGCGCTCAGATCACGTTTGGCGTGGCGACGGTTTTGATGATCACGGCGCTTGGGATTGGCCTCGCCAACAGGACGGGCTCAGCCGAAGGGCGCATTTAGGTCGACGATCTCCCAATTCAGCACTGCGGCAATCGCGACCCAAATCACGTAAGGCGCTAACAACGCTGAGGCGAGCTTGGAGCGCGGCCAGAGAAACACTTGCAGCGCGATGATCGACAGCCAGAGCGGCACAACCTCGACCAGCGCCCAATCCGGGCGCTGGAGAGTGAAAAACAGGCCGCTCCAGAGGACGTTTAAGCCGCCATTCAGCGCAAACAAGCCGATCAGCCAGCCCTGTTCAGATTTTGTCCCTGACCGCACCGCGCGCCAGCCCAGGGCGCCGGAGATGGCGCAAAGCGTGAAGACGATTGTCCAAACAATCGGGAACGCCGCGCCGGGCGGTTGCCAATCAGGCTTAATCAGGGCGATGTACCAAGGGCCAAGATCCGTGAGCTGCCCGCCGATAGCAGCCACGAAGAAAGCGGAGAGTGCGGCGACTAAAGGCGGGCCCCAGCCAATTGGCCTCGCGCCAGCGCGCAAGGCCTCAGCATGCTCCCGCTCCAGCGTCACGGACGCACGACACCGAACAAGTGCGCGAGATCCTTAAAAAACACCCGCGCATGCGCAGCGGGCCGGGATCGCACCAGCTCTTTGTTCATATAGGCTTGCCAAGTCAGCCGTTGCACATCCGGATCTCGACACATCGTCACGAACCGCTCGCGACGTTTGTCGTTCGCGTACCAGAATTTTTGCAGCAAGCCGAGCACCCAAAACACGCGGCCATGTGCTTTCATAAACCGCTTCCTAGCGAGGCGCAGAGCACGAGCGTCGCCAGTGGCGAGACAAGCTTCGGCGGCTTCAGCGGCCAGTTGACCGCCGATCATGGCGTAGTAAATCCCTTCGCCTGAGGCTGGCGCCACCACCCCTGCGGCGTCGCCCGCGAGGACGACGTCGCGGCCATTGTCCCATTTTTTCAAGGGCTTTAGCGGAATCGGCGCCCCTTCCTCTCGGATGGTGCGGGCTTCGCCGAGGCCGCTGGCCGCGCGCAGCCGCGCCGTGGCGTCGCGAAGGGAGACGCCTTTCACCGCCGAGCCCATCCCGACGCTGGTGGTGCGGCCATGGGGGAACACCCAGCCGTAGAAATCGGGCGAAATGGCGCCGTTATACACCACGTCGCAGCGCT
>JAHQVS010000028.1 GCA_019634215.1 Paracoccaceae bacterium
CATGGTCCGCAAATGGAACGAGTTCATCGCGGCCTAAAGCACCCTCTCCCTCAGCGTTGGCGGTCCGCCGCCAACGCTGTATGCGATAGGAGGCTATGGATGAATATCATTGCCTCTGATTGTAGGATGCGCGGCGTCCACACGCTCGGATTCTCCAGAACACGAATCCGTCTCACTGACTGAGGACCAATGGCGATCACCTCCGAAGCGCCCGCCGCCGGCGACGTAACTCCCGCCCAGGCGCGCAGCGCGTGGACGACGCCCGAGCCCATTATCGCTTGGCTGCAGCTCAGCCCCTTGCTGCTGGTGCTGACCCTGTTCCTGGTGATCCCGATCGCCACCATCGTGATGGTGTCATTTTGGGGTTATAATGAATGGTCGTTCTATCCAGACTTCACCTTTGAAAATTACGAGTACCATCTGACCGCCGCAGTCACATGGACGACCTATGTGAACACGTTGAAATACGTAGCGTTGACCTGGGTTTTCACCGCGCTCATCGGCTTCACGGCGGCGTATTTCCTCGCGTTTCATATCCGCTCGACCACCTGGCAAATCGCGCTGTTCCTGCTCTGCACCATCCCGTTCTGGACCTCGAACATCATCCGGATGATTTCCTGGATTCCATTCCTGGGGCGCAATGGGCTGGCCAACAACGCCTTGATCTCCCTTGGGGTCATCGACCAGCCGCTCGATTTCCTGTTGTTCTCCGATTTCGCGGTGATCCTGGCCTTTGTGCATCTCTATGCGCTGTTCATGGTGGTTCCGATCTTCAACACCATGATGCGGATCGACCGGTCACTGATCGAAGCCGCGCGCGACGCCGGGGCCAGCGGCTTTCAGATCCTGACCAACGTCATCATCCCGCTGTCCAAGCCCGGCCTGATGATCGGCTCGATTTTTGTCGTCACCCTGGTGATGGGCGATTTCATCACCGTGCGTTTTATGTCCGGCTCACAATCCGCCTCGGTCGGGCGCCTGATCCAGAATGAGACCGCCCTGCTGCAATACCCCGCCGCCGCCGCCAGCGCCGTGGTGCTGCTGATCGTGGTGCTGATGATGATCGGCCTGATGATGCGGTTGGTCGATATTCGCAAGGAGCTGTGAGATGGGCGAAAAGCGCGGCTATGAGTTTTACTGTCTGGCGGTCTTCTTCGCCCTGTTCGTGCTGTTTCTCTACGGCCCGATCATCACCATCGGCATCCTCTCGTTCCAAGGCCCGCAAGGCGGGTTAACCTTTCCAATGAACGGCTGGTCGACCCATTGGTTCGAAGATCTGTTTCGGCAACAAGCGGTCGGCGATTTTTGGGGCGCGCTATCCCGCTCGCTAACCCTAGGCCTGATCGTCATGATCGTGACGGTGATTGTCTCGGTTATGGCCGGGTTGGCGTTCCGCAAGAAATTTCGCGGCGCCGGGTTGGTGTTCTACCTCGCCGTCACCAGCCTGATCATCCCCTCAATCCTGGTGTCGCTCGGCGTCGGCCTGATGTTCAACATCGCCGGGCTGGACGTGCATTGGGCGACCTCCGGCCTTGGGGCGCAACTTACCTGGACCTTGCCCTTCGGGCTGTTGATCATGTTCGCGGTGTTCAACCGGTTCGACAAATCCTACGAGGAAGCCGCCCGCGACCTCGGCGCCACGCCCTGGCAGACCATTCGCCATGTGGTCCTGCCAATCATCGCCCCCGCCCTAATCGGCGTCGCCTTGTTCGGCTTCACACTGTCCTACGATGAGTTCGCCCGCACCCTGTTAACAGCTGGCACCTACAACACCTTGCCGCTCGAAATCTTCGGCATGACCACCAACGTCACCACTCCGGTGCTGTACGCGCTAGGCACGCTGACCACCCTGTTCTCGTTTTTGGTAATCGCCATCGCTCTCGGGGTCGTGGCCCTGATGCGCCGACAGCAAGCCTCGGCGGGCACGGACGCCGGAAAAGGGTTGGTCTGACCCCATGCGCTTGTTGATCATCAACCCCAACAGCACTGCGGCGATGACCGAGAGCATCGCCGACGCCGCCCGCGCCGTCGCCAGATCGGCCACACAGATCATCGCCAAGAACCCGCCCGATGGCCCTCCAGCCATCCAGGGCCGCGAAGATGGCGAAGCGTCCCTCCCCGGCCTGTTTGCGCTGCATGCCCAGGAAACCGCCGCAGGCCACGTCGACGCCGCCATCATCGCCTGCTTCGACGACACCGGCCTGTGGGAGCTGAAGCGCGACGCGCCGCACCCTGTGATCGGCATCGGCGAGGCCGGCTATCACGCGGCGGCGTTGTCCGGGCGGCGTTTCTCAGTGGTGACCACCTTGAGCGTCTCCGTTCCGATCCTGGAGGAGAACATCGCCACCTGCGGTTTCGCCGAACGATGCGCCAAAGTCCGCGCCTCGGAAGTGCCCGTGCTTGAATTTGAAACCAACAAGGAGGCCGCGACACAACGCCTCTCCGATGAAATCGCCCGCGCCGTCGCCGAAGACGGCTGCGACAGCGTCGTGCTTGGCTGCGCCGGTATGGCTGATTTGGCCGCCAACCTGACAGACCGCTTCAACCTCCCAGTGATTGACGGGGTCGCCGCCGCTGTAGGGTTTGCGGAGATGTTGGGCAAGGGGAAGTCATGAGCAGAGAACCAGTCGCCCAGCTTGCATGGTGTCGCTCAGCCAAACCCTTCAAATTAAGTTAGCCCCGCTCCATGCGTTTTTTCGAAATCTATCGCAACGCCGACTATCTCTGGCTCCTGGCCGAGGGCGCGGCGATGAGTGTCGCGTTGACTGTCGCCGCCGGCCTCGCCGGCTTCCTCACCGCCATCTTGCTCGCGATCTGGCGCTCGGAGAGCACGCCGGTTTTTGGGGTGGTTGCCGCAGTGTTTGTCGAGACGGTGCGCAACACGCCTTTGATCGTTCAATTGTTCTTCATCGCTTTCGGTCTGCCGCTGCTGCTTGGATATCAATGGCCGTTCTGGGGCCACGCTTTGCTGGCGTTGGCGCTGAATTTTTCAGCCTACTTCTCCGAGATCCTGCGTGCGGGCTTCGTCGGGGTGCCATCCAATCAGCTTGAGGCCGCCAACGCCCTCGGCCTGCCGCCCCGTAAGGCCTTTTGGCTGATCGTGTTCCCACAAGCCGTCGCCAACATGTACCCGGCGCTCAACAGCCAATTCATCTTCCTGTTCCTCACGACCGGGGTGATTTCTGAAATCGGCGTGCGTGACCTCACCTTCGCCGGCCAGTTTATCGACAGCCGCAACTTCCGCTCTTTTGAGATCTTCTTCACCTTGACGCTGATTTATATCCTGCTGTCCCTGCTATTCAAATTCGCGCTCAAGCTTGTCCATGACTGGCGCTTTCGCTGGAAGGCGCACGCATGAAAGACGCCTTTATCCATCTGCTCGGCAAACCATTCGGAATTGTGCTGTTCCAACTGCTCGACGCGACGCAGTTCACCATTTACCTGTCCTTGATCGCCTTTATCGGCGGTGGTTTGGTGGGGCTTGGCGTCGCGCTGGCGCATCTGGCGTCAAAGCGTTGGGCGCGCGGTGCGGCGGCGGGCTATGTCTGGCTGTTCCAATCCGCACCGCTGTTGATGCTGCTTTTCATCTTCGGGCTCGGCGTCCCTCGATTACTCGGAGTCGACATCGACCCCTGGATCGCCGCCGGCGGCGCCTTAACCTTCTACACCAGCGCCTATCTGGCCGATATCTGGCGCGGCGCGCTCCAAGCCGTGCCGCCAGGGCAATGGGAGGGCGGCCGCGCCCTGGGCCTGTCCTTCTTTCAGATCCTGGGGCTGGTGGTGGCGCCGCAAGCTGTCCGCTTAGCCGCAGCGCCAACGATTGGTTTGCTGGTGCAAATCATCAAGGGAACCTCGCTGGCCTATATCATCGGCTTTCACGACCTGATGAGCGTTGGCAAACGCTGGGCCAATGCGCCGGTCGACGGCACCGAGCCGTTTCTGATCTTCCCGCTGATGGGCCTGATTTACTTCTGCCTTTGCTTCCCCCTGTCCGTCTGGTCCCGCCGCCTAGAGCGCAGGTTCGGAACCGGACAGGGCCGGCATGCTGAATCGGCGGGCTGAATGCGCGCCGGTATCCCACAGAATAGAGATGAAAGGATTGATTCATGTGGAAGATGATGAAAGCGGCGGCCATCGGCCTGCTCACATTCGGGCTCGCATCAACGCCAGGGGCCGCCCGAGAACTTTCCGAGATCTTGGAGTCGGGAACGGTGAAAATCGCCGTCCCGGAAAACTTTCCTCCCTTCGGCGCGCTTGGCGCTGAGGGTGAGCATGAGGGCTATGACGTCGACGTCGCCAACATGATCGCCGAAGACCTTGGCGTTGAGCTTGAGTTGGTCCCCGTCGCCTCAAAACAGCGCATTCCGTTCCTGGAGACCGACCGCGTCGACCTCGTGATCGCGACACTCGGCGCCAACCCTGAGCGGGCGAAATCGATCTGGTTCTCGCACGCCTACGCCCCGTTCTTCTCCGGCGCCTTCGCAAAGGCGGACGTTGACGTAACGTCCATCACTGATTTCGCCGGCAAGAAAATCGCAGTCACCAGTGGCACACTGGAGGATCTGGCGATCACCAAGGACGCGCCGGAAGACGCCGAAATCATTCGTTTCGGCGACAACGCCGCCACCATCGCCGCTTATGTCTCGGGCCAAACCGACGTGATCGTCACTGGCAACATGGTCGCGCTCGGCATTTCCAACGATAATCCGGAGATGGGCCTGGAGACCAAGTTCGTTATCGCCAACTCGCCGTCGTACATCGGGGTGAAGACCGGCAATATCGACCTGCTACAATGGACCAATGTGTTTGTGCTGTCGAAAAAGCTTAACGGCAAGCTGAACGAGCTGTCCGAGAAATGGCTCGGCCAACCTCTGCCGCCCTTGCCCGCATTGTAAAAAGCGATCTGTAACGGTCAGGCTTTGACCTGGCCCACGCCAAGGCGCGAACAGTGGACCTCCATGCGCCTTGGCCATCCCTCCTCTACCCTCCCCCCTCAAATTTGGCTCATTCACAAGCCCGCCTTCGACAGGCGAAAGCCGCTCGTTTGAGCGGCTTCGAGAAATACACGCGCCTCGCTTTATTGACTTTCGAGAAACACCGGTTTCAGGTTCGAGCAGGATGCAACGAGGACGTTGCTCCGAACGGGCGTTTTCGAGCCCCAAGGTTTAGGGAAGGACGAGTCGTATGATCACTCGCATTATCTGCGCTGCGGCGGCGCTGTCGTTTGGCTTGGCCGCAGGGGCCGCTTCGGCTCAGCAGTTCATTTCAATCGGCACCGGCGGCGTCACCGGCGTTTACTATCCCACCGGCGGCGCCATCTGCCGCTTGGTGAACAAAAGCCGCAAAGAGCACGGCATTCGCTGCGCCGTCGAATCTACCGGCGGTTCAGTGTACAACATCAACACCATCAAAGCTGGCGAGCTGGAATTCGGCGTCGCACAGTCTGACTGGCAGCACCACGCTTTCCATGGCACTTCGAAATTCTCGGACAATAAGTTTGAGGCCATCCGCGCCGTGATGTCGGTGCACCCGGAGCCGTTCACCTTGATCGTGCGCGGCGACAGCGGCATCGGCTCATTCGAGGAGCTGAAAGGCAAGCGGGTCAATGTCGGCAATCCGGGCTCTGGCCAGCGGGCGACCATGGAAGTCGTCATGGAGGCCTTTGGTCTGTCGATGGACGATCTCGCTCTCGCCACCGAGTATAAAGGCTCGGAGATGGCCAAGCAGCTCTGCGACGGCAACATCGACGCCATGATCTACACCATCGGTCACCCGGCGGCGGCGATCAAAGAAGCCACCACCACCTGCGACGCCAAGCTGGTGTCGGTGACCGGCGCGCCGATCGACAAGCTGGTGGCGGACAACCCGTTCTACCGTGTCGCCACCATTCCGGGCGGCATGTACAAAGGCACCGATGGCGACACCACGACCTTCGGCGTCGGCGCCACTTTCGTCACCTCAGCCGACGTGCCGGAAGAGGTGGTCTATGTCGTCGCCAAATCGGTGATGGAGAACCTTGAGGATTTCCGCAACCTGCACCCGGCCTTCAAGAACCTGAAAGCCGAAGAGATGGTGAAGGACGGCCTGTCGGCCCCGCTGCATCCTGGCGCAGAGAAGGCCTACAAAGAGCTGGACCTGCTGTAAGCCACTTTCCAAGACGGGTCGCAACCGGCCCGTCTTGCCGCAACCGAGCGATCCGCGCTGGAGCAAGGCGCGGATCGTAAGTGCTTCTTAGATAACAATAAAATCTTTCGCTCTGCGCTCTTACGGAAGCGCTATGCGTTACGGGTCAATTTCGGGATGGCGGGCATGGCGAGCGAGAACGTCGCGACAAATACGTCGAATGCGCAGGATCTGGTCGCGGAGGCTGACACCGGCGCGCGCGCGCCGAGCAATTGGCAGGGCCGCACGATCATCTGGCTCTGCATAATCTGGTCGCTGTTCCAGCTCTACATCTCCTCGAAGGCGCCGGGAATGCTGGCGCAATTCACCGGTTTCTCGGATTTCGCCAATATCGTCGCCCAGGCGCGGTTTGTGCATTTGGCCTTCGCATTGTGCCTCGCCACCTTCGCCTTTCCCCTGACCAAGAGCGCGCCGCGCGATCATATCCCGCTCTATGATTGGGTGTTGGCGATGCTGGGGGTCGCCGCCTGCCTCTATCTGATCGTGTTCCGCTTTGAGATCGCGGACCGGCCCGGCCTTTGGAACAGCACCGATATCGCGGTCTCCACCGTCGGCATGGGGGTGCTGCTGATATCGGTGTACCGCTCGCTTGGCTTGCCGTTGATGATTATCGCGCTGTGCTTTCTGGCGCTGGCGCTGTTCGGCGGCAATGTCTCCTGGATACGGGAGATCACCAATTACGGCGGCGCTTCTTATTCCAAGGCGATGGGCCATTATTGGATGCAAACCGAGGGCGTGTTCGGCGTCGCGCTCGGTGTCTCCACCACGATGATTTTCCTATTCGTGCTGTTCGGCGCGTTGCTGGAGAAAGCAGGCGGCGGCAACTGGTTCATCAAGGTGGCGATCGCGCTGCTCGGCTCGCTGCGCGGCGGCCCGGCAAAGGCGTCGGTGCTGTCTTCGGCGCTGACCGGCATGATCTCCGGCTCCTCGATCGCCAACACCGTCACGACCGGCACCTTCACCATTCCGCTGATGAAAAGGATCGGCTTTCCCGGCGAGAAGGCCGGGGCTGTCGAGGTGGCGTCCTCCACCAATGGCCAATTGACCCCACCGGTGATGGGGGCGGCCGCCTTCCTGATGGTGGAGTATGTCAATATTCCCTACATCGAAGTGGTCAAACACGCCTTTCTGCCAGCGGTGATTTCATACATCGCGCTGCTCTATATCGTGCACCTGGAGAGCCTGAAGATGCGCCTCCAGGGCCTGGAGAAACGGGGCCGGAAGATCGGCGTGCCGATGATCCTGCTGCTGTTTTTGACCGGCTTTATCGTGATGGGCGTGCTGGCCTATCTGGTCATCGGCCTGCGGCTGCTGATAGAACCTGTGATGCCGGGGCAATCTGTCTACCCGGCCTTAGCCTTGCTCGGCGTCGCCTATCTGGCCTTGGTGTGGCTGGCCTCCCGCTATCCCGACATCGAGGTTGACGACCCCAACGCCCGAGTGGTCGAGGCCCCGCGTCTGACCCCGACTCTGTTCGGGGGCCTCTATTTCGCGTTGCCGATTCTGGTGCTGGTTTGGAACCTGATGGTGAAAACCGGTCCGTTAGAGCGCCTGTCCCCGGCTCTGTCCGCCCTCTGGGCGACTGTGGCCATGATCATCGTCTGCCTGACCCACGAGCCGTTGAAAGAGTTTTTCCGCGGCCAGGGCGGCTTCGTACAGGGCCTGATCAGAGGGTGGAATGAGTTCGTCGAAGGGCTGATCTCCGGCGCCCGCAACATGATCGGCATCGGCGTCGCCACCGGGGCCGCCGGCATCATCGTCGGCACCATCTCCCTGACCGGCGCGCACCAGATCATCGGCCAAGTGATCGAGACCATCTCCGGCGGCAACCTGATGATCCTGCTGATCCTGGTGGCGGTGCTCAGCTTGGTGCTCGGCATGGGGTTGCCGACCACCGCCAATTACATCGTGGTCTCGTCGCTGATGGCGCCGGTGATCGTCACTGTTGGCGCGCAATCGGGCTTGGTGGTGCCTCTGATCGCCGTCCACATGTTCGTGTTCTACTTCGGCATCCTGGCCGACGATACCCCGCCCGTCGGCCTCGCCGCCTACGCCGCCGCCGCGATCTCGCGCGGGGACCCGATCGCCACCGGCGTGCAGGGGTTCATGTACGACATCCGAACCGCGCTATTGCCATTCCTATTCATCTTTAACACGGACCTGCTGCTGATCGACGTCACGCCGCTCCAGGCCGTTTACACCTTTATCACCGCCCTGGTGGCGATGCTGTGTTTCGCGGCGGCGACGCAGGGGTACTTCTTCGCTAAGAGCCGTCTATGGGAGACGGGCGCGCTGCTGCTGGTCGCCTTTATGCTGTTCCGGCCGGACTGGTGGCTTAACCAAATCGAGCCGCCCTATGTCACGCATCAAGGGCCGGCCGCGTTCGAAGCGCTGGCGGAGTTGCCGGAGAACGCGACGGCGCGGTTGGTCGTCGAAGGGCCAGACTTCGACACGGGCGATATCTCGCAAGTCACGCTGGCGCCCAACCTCGGGCCGGTCGCTGACGGTGAGACGCGTTTGGCCGTCTCCGGCCTGCTCCCGGTGGAGGAGGATGGCGTCCTCAAGCTGGAGGAGCCTTTCCCCGGCACGCCGTTCTTCGAGCAACTCGCCAACGGCTATGATTTCTACGGCGACGACCCCGTGCGTATCCTGCGGGTCGAAATCACCGCCGACCGGATGCCGAAGGAGATGTTCTTCATCCCCGCGCTCATCCTGTTGGGGCTGATAATCTTGGTCCAGCGCCGCCGAGCGGACCAACCCGCTTTCTAGTCGCCATTACGCCTGAGCCTCTCCAGAAAGGAATAGAGCAATGTTCACCGCCATTCTGTTGCCCGTCGACCTCGCCGAAGCTCAGGGCGCGCGCCGGGCGGTCGCAGTTGCGACTGAAATGGCCAAAATCCATGGCGCGACCCTGCATGTGATGACCGTGGTGCCAAGCTTCGGCATGTCGATCGTCGGGTCCTATTTCGACCAGGATTTCGAACAGCGCGCGTTGGCGGGCGCTGAGGCGCAGATCAAAGACTACTGCACGGCGGAGTTTCCCAGCGACATCACGGTGCAGCCGCACATCGCCCATGGCGCAATCTATGACGAGATCATGCGCGCCGCCGATAAGCTTAATTGCGACGCCATTGTCATGTCCGCCCACCGCCCGGAGCTGAAGGATTATCTCCTCGGCCCCAACGCCGCCCGCGTGGTGCGCCACGCCAAGCAATCCGTTTTCGTGATCAGGGACTAAGCCAATGTCGTCAGCGTCCACCGGTGGCGGCCATGTCTTCCCAAGGCGCATGCGCGGTTCACTTCCCGTCGTCGCTGGCGGAGAAGGATGCTATCTGGTCGACACCGATGGGAAGCGTTACCTGGACGGCTCCGGCGGGGCGGCGGTGTCTTGCCTCGGGCATGGCGACGCGGTGGTGACCGGCGCGATCAAAGCCCAACTCGACAAGATCGCTTTCGCCCACACCGGCTTTTTCACGTCAGAACCAGCGGAGGAGTTGGCTGATCTCCTGGCCGCTCACGCGCCCGGTGATCTTGACCGGGTGTATTTCGTCTCCGGCGGCTCCGAGGCCGTTGAGGCGGCGCTGAAGCTGGCGCGCCAGTATCATGTCGAACGCGGAAACGTGAACCGCACGCGGCTGATCGCGCGGCGGCAAAGCTATCATGGCAACACGCTGGGCGCGCTGGCGGTCGGCGGCAATGAATGGCGGCGGCAGCAATTCCGCCCGTTATTGATTGAGACGTCGCATATCGCCCCCTGTTATCCCTATCGCGAGCAGCATGAGGGCGAGAGCGAAACCGCCTACGCCCTGCGCGCGGCCAACGCGCTGGAAGCGGAGCTGCTGCGGGTCGGTCCGGAAACGGTGATCGCCTTTGTCGCCGAAACGGTGGTCGGCGCCACAGCAGGAGCAGTCGCGCCGCCACCGGGCTATTTCAAACGCATCCGCGAGATCTGCGACCAATATGGCGTGCTGTTGATCCTCGATGAGGTGATGTGTGGAATGGGCCGGACCGGCTGGCTGTTCGCTTGCGAGGAGGACGGTGTCACACCGGATATTCTTTGCATCGCCAAAGGGTTAGGTGCAGGCTATCAACCCATCGGCGCAATGCTCTGCTCCACCGAAATCTATAACGCTGTCCGCGACGGCAGCGGATTGTTCCAACACGGGCACACCTATATCGGGCATCCGACGGCCTGCGCCGGTGGCCTCGCCGTGGTCTCCGCGATCCTGGAGCGCGGCCTGTTGCCGAGAGTGCGCGCGCAGGGAGAGATGCTGCAGGCGGCGCTACAAGCACGCCTCGGCCAACATCCCCATGTCGGCGACATTCGCGGGCGCGGGCTGTTCCGGGGGGTGGAGCTGGTGGCGGATCGGACCGACAAGCGACCATTCGAACCAAACAGCGCCCTCGCTGCACGGGTTAAGGCGGCGGCCTTTGAGCAAGGGCTGATCTGCTACCCCATGAGCGGCACCATCGACGGCCGCTCAGGCGATCATGTGCTGCTCGCCCCGCCGTTCATCATCTCCGATGCGGAAATCGACGCGTTGGTGGAGAAGCTCGCCGCCGGGATCGAGACGGCGATCGCCGCCACGGCGCATTAACCGCCCCCTCAGAGGCGCACCGTTAAACCGAGAAGCTCGTCCCACAGCCGCAGGTGCTGGAGGCGTTCGGGTTCTCCACCGCGAAGCGTGAGCCGATCAATTCCCGTTTAAAATCAATCACCGCGCCGGAGAGAAACGGCAGCGACACGGCGTCGATCAACACCGTGACGCCGTCCTGCTCCAACGCCACATCATCTTCGGCGCGCGCGTCCGGGGTCTCCAGCTCGAATTTATATTGAAACCCCGAGCATCCCCCGCCGAGCACCGAGACGCGGAGGGCCTTGTCAGCGCCCTCGGCGGCGATGATCTCCCCGATGCGGCTAAAGGCGGCGTTGGTGACTTGAGGAGCGTTGGCGGAAGCGTCCATATCTAAAGTCCGTGATTTGCCTCGCAGCGGGAGGCGGGTAAGGCTTTTCCCACAAAGTAAGCGACAGCGCCGCGCGCGCAAGCGGCGTTCACCACCTCGGGAGGCCGCCATGCGACGCGTCATCGCCCCCTACGCCGTCGAACCTGCGCGCAGCCGCGGCAGATTACACCCTGAGCGGGAGAGCGAACACCGCTCTCCTTTCCAACGTGACCGCGACCGCATCATCCACTCCACCGCGTTCCGGCGGCTGAAGCATAAGACGCAAGTGTTCGTCGAACATGAAGGCGATCACTACCGCACCCGGCTGACCCACTCGATCGAAGTCGCCCAAATCGCCCGCACCATCGCCCGCGCCCTGGGGTTGGACGAAGATCTCGCCGAGGCGCTGTCTCTCGCCCATGATCTCGGCCACACCCCTTTCGGCCACGCAGGCGAGACCCAGCTGCACTCCCTGATGGCCCCCTATGGCGGCTTCGACCATAACGGCCAAGCACTGCGCGTCGTCACCGAGCTGGAGCGCCGCTACGCCAGCTTCGACGGACTCAACCTCACCTGGGAGACGCTGGAGGGGCTGATCAAGCATAACGGCCCCCTTGCCGCCCCCTTGCCCCACGGCATCGGCGAATACAACGCCCGCCACGATCTGGAGCTTTCCACCCACGCCAGCGCCGAGGCCCAGGTTGCGGCGATCGCCGACGACATCGCTTACAACAACCATGATCTCGACGACGGCCTGCGCGCCGGGCTGTTCACCCTGGAGGAAACGGCGGAGATGTCCGCAGTTTCGCGCGCCCTAACCGAGGTGGATGGCGGCTTTCCTGATTTGGACCCGACCCGGCGCCAGCATGAGACCTTGCGCCGGGTGTTCGGCTTCATGGTGGACGACGTCATCGCCGAGTCCCAACGCCGCCTCGATGAGCTTCAGCCCGCCAGCGCCGCGGAGATACGGGCCGCCCCGGCGCCGGTGGTGGCGTTCTCACCGGCCCTGCTCGCCGACATCACCCCGCTCAGAACATTCCTGTTCCAGCGAATGTACCGTCACACCCGCGTCAACCGCATGATGTCAAAGGCGAAACGCATCATGGCGGAGATGTTCGGCCTGTTCATGGAGGAGCCGAACCTGATGCCCGCCCCGCGCCGCGCCGAGGTAGAGGCCGCCTCGCCTGAGCGCCGCGCCCGGATCATCGCCGACTATATCGCCGGCATGACCGACCGCTACGCCCTCGACGAGCACCGCAAACTGTTCGATCCCCGCGCCAGCGCCTGAGGTGGCGGCCTTAACCCGACCATAAAGCTCAGTTATTAACAGAAAATGGCTCTGAGTTTGACGGGAACGGCACGGCGTCCCCGCCGCGTTGACCGAAACTGAGTCACTGCGGGACCCAAAAATCATGACGCCTCCAGCGACCCCAGCCCCCAAACCCGTCGTCGCCGTCACCGGCGCCAGCCGTGGCATCGGCCACGCCATCGTCCGTCACTTCTACAAAAAAGAATGGGACGTCATCACCCTGGCGCGCACGCCGTTCTCGCAATACTGCCCCTGGGCCGAGGGGTTTGTGCGGCACATCACCGTCGATCTCTCCGACTCCGCCTCCATCACCTCAGCCGCCGCGGCGCTGCATGAGCTTCTGGACGGGCGCGGCCTGCACGCCTTGGTCAACAATGCGGGCATTTCCCCAAAACTGCCCGACGGCCGGCGAATGGACGCAGTCAACACTCCGCTGGAGACTTTCCTGGCGGTTCAACATGTTAACCTGATTGCGCCACTGCTGCTCTGCCAAGCGATGTTGGCGCCGTTGCGCCAGGTCGGTGGATCGGTGGTGAACGTCTCCTCGATCGCCGCCGAAAAGGTCCATCCCTTCGCTGGGGCGGCCTATGCGGTGTCGAAAGCGGGCCTTTCGGCGTTAACCCGTGAGCTGGCGCATGAGTTGGGCGATTCCGGCGTGCGGGTGAATTCAGTGTCACCAGGAGAAATTGAGACCTCGATTCTGTCGCCCGGCACGGAGAACATCGCCAAAACCCAGATCCCGATGAAGCGCCTCGGCCGCCCCGAAGAGGTCGCCGAAGTGGTGTATTTTCTCGCCAGCGCGCAATCTTCCTATGTCAATGGCTCGGAAATCCCGATCAACGGCGGCCAGCATATTTGACTTGCCGCCTCTAAACTTAACCGCCCCGCGCTGACACTTTCTAAACCCTATTTTGTAACCATGCCCCCAAGCCAATCGCTATGGGGAACCCCGCGATGCACAGTGACGAACATCTCAGCCTGTACGGCTACGCCTTACTGCTGACAGGCGTGATCCTGGCCTCTTCGTTGTATCTGGCGCCGCCGCAGGCGCAGGTGACGGCGTTCGCGCTGGACGGGCAGGAGCAAATTGAAGAGCCGCTGAATAGCAGCGAGATCACCACCGCTTCGATTGAACCCGCGATTATTGATAAAGACACGCCGCAGATGGCGGGGAATTGGAACTATCCGGCGATCCGCTGGCGGAGCTATCGCGACGGGCTGGCCGAGATGGAGCGCAGCGGCAAGCCGGGCCTGCTCGTGTTGCAACAGCGCGACTGTGTGCTGTGCCGCAGCTATCAGCGGGTGTTCCGGTCTGATTACGTCACCGCTTTCTCAGATGATTTCGTGTTCATTCTGTCCGACGCCCAAAACGAACCGGCGGTTCAGCAGCTGTACGATATCGATGGCGATTATCTGCCCCGAACCTTCGTGTTGTCCCCGGACGGCGGGCTGGTTCGACGCGCCACCAGCGCGCATCCACGCCAGCGCTTCTTCGTCGACCCGCACCGCCCTGAGGCATTGTCGACGTTGTTGCAAACGACGCGTTAATCTCACAGCACGGGAGCTGGGCGGCGATCGCCCCGCTCACTCATGAGACTCGGCTTCACATGGGGCTGTTTCAAAAGTTTAAGGATCGCCTGAATTTTTGCCGTTCTGTGCAAATCGACATGGGTCACAAGCCAAAAGGCGATATCCCACGCCTGAACCGGCGCAAGCATTTCAACCAGATCCGGCGAGGCTTGCGCAGCGTGCTCCGGGTAAAACCCGATCCCAAGCCCGGACATAATCGCCTGGCGTTCGGTCCGCGTATCCGCCGCCCGGAACACAATATTCCGCTGCGGTATCTTCCGCTGCATCCACCGGCGGAACAACACCCTTCTGGCGTTCCCATCGGAGGCGATAAAGGCGTGATCGCCCACATCCGAAACGCTCTTCAACCGCCCATGCCGCGCGACATAGTCCTGATGGGCGTATAGGCCGGTCCGTATCGTCGTGTAAGGCTGGACGACATTGTCCGGATGGTCAGGCTTTTTCCCGCCCCGGATCGCCACATGGGCTTCACCATAGTCGAGTTTCATCACATCACCGCTGACCAGATAGCGCACGGAAGTTTCCGGGTGCCGTTCGCGAAAGCGCCGCAAGGCCGGCAGGATAGTGTCTGAGACGACCTCCATCGAGGTGATAATCAACTCTCCGGAAACCCCCATAGTCCGGCCCTTGGTCCGGCCGGCGAGCTGGTTGAATTGCTCTTCCGTCGCCGCCGCTACATGCAGAAGATCACGCCCCGCCTCCGTCAGGCTGTAGCCGCGCGCATGGCGTTGAAACAGCTTCCCCCCCAGCGCCGCCTCAAGCGTGTCGATGTGCCGGTTGACGGTGGCGCGATGAATGCCCAGCGCTTTGGCGGCGGCGCTGACGGCGCCCAGCCGCGCCACATAAAACGCGGTGCGCATTTCTTCCCACTTATCCACATCCGACCTCTACAAAATTGCGCATATATTGCGCTTTTTGATAGCTTGTGGACATTTTTCTATCAATTCAAATGGCCTCCGAACGCCTACATGCGCAAGGGGAGGTGCAGATGAACAATATACTTCTGAAAATATCAGCCGTGCTCTGGGTGGTTTGGGGCCTTGTGCATGCGGTGGCCGGCATCCTCTCCATGACGGGAACAGCGGTCGCCACCATCCAGGGCATCGCCGCAGGCGTCCCCCCGGAGTCCGTCGTTATGGACTATCCCGACGCACTGAGCGCGATCTTGAACCAACATGGATGGAACCTGTTCTGGGCCGGAGCGGTCACGATCGTGGGGGCGATCTTTATCTGGCGTGGGAGCGCAACCGCGATCTGGGTCACGGCGCTGATCGGCGGCCTGTTCGACATCGGCTACTTCGTCTTCATCGACCTCGGCGGCTACGGCACATTTTTACCCGGCACGCTGATGACGATCTTCTCAGCCAGCGCCATCGCCTTGAGCTTCTATGTTTGGTTCACGGATCATGAGTCGCTGACCTGACTCCAGCCCAGACGGGCCGCTTCTCAGCGGCTCGGCGCCAAAACCCGGCCGAATGCGCCACCCAGCGTTGACATCGCCGGAAAACCTCCACACTCCCGTGAGATAGATCGCCATACCATCATCACGGGAGGCTCTTAGGTGCGACGCGACACCATCGCCGCGATCCGTTTTGGGTACGGTTTCCGTCCCAATGAGACGCCGCCAGACGGGCCGGAGGCGCTGTTGTCCCAAGTGCAGCGGGGCGCGGCGGCGGAACCCCGCTTCGCTGTCGAAAGCCAAGCCGACCGCGCCAGCCTGCTGGAAAGCGCCCGCACCATTGAGAAACGGCTCAAAAAGCTCGACGCCAACCCCGAGCGCGACGAGGACGCCCGCGCCGAGCTGGAGGAAGTCCGGCAAAAGCGCATCAAGGCCCTGAAGACGGCCTATTTCGAGGACGCCCACCGCCGCATCGCCCAGGCGGTGCTCTCGCCTAACGGCTTTTATGAGCGCCTCGCCACCTTCTGGACCAATCACTTCAACGTCTCGCAGCGCGAGCGGGTGCAATTCGCGCAAATCCCGCATTTCGCCGACCGCGCCATCCGGGCCAATGTCGCTGGCTCTTTCACCGACATGCTGACCGCCGCCGCCACCCATCCGGCGATGCTGGTGTATCTGACCCAGATCCGGTCAATCGGCCCCAACAGCCCGGTGGGCAAAAAACGCGGGCGCGGCCTAAATGAAAACCTCGCCCGCGAGGTGATGGAGCTGCACACCCTCGGCGTCGACGGCGGCTACACCCAGCAGGACGTCACCGAACTGGCGCGGCTGCTCACCGGCCTGTCCTACAACAAAAAGATGACCCCTGCGGTGTTCCCGCGCCGGGCCGAGCCGGGCGTAAAGACCGTTCTAGGCCGACGCTACGGCACACGCGGGCGCCCCCACGACATCGCCGACATCCGCCGCGCCCTTGCCGATCTCGCCGTAGAGCCCGCCACGGCGGCGCATGTCTCCCAGAAAATCGCCCGCCATTTCATCTCAGACGACCCGCCGCCGGAAGCTGTCGGCGCGCTGGAGACGGCATGGCGACGCTCAGACGGCGATCTGGGCGCGGTGTATCGCGCGCTGGTCGAGCACGCCGCGCCTTGGGAGCGGTTCGGCGACAAGGTCAAAACCCCGTTCGACTTCCTAATCTCCGCCTTGCGCGCAGCAGGAGTGCGCGAAAAACAGATGCAAAAACCGAAGCTTAAGCCACGTAACGCCATCACCCTCGGCTCGCTAGGTTTGCTCGGTCAGCCGCTCTGGCGCGCCCCGGCGCCGGATGGATGGCCCGACCTCGCCGATGAGTGGATCACCCCGCAAGGCCTCGGCGCCCGGCTGGATTGGTCGGGCAGGGCCGGGCGCCGCCTCGCCCAACGCGCCTTCGCTGGCCCCGGCGTCCCCACCGACCCGCGCGGCTTTCTCGACTCCGCCCTCGCTGACGCCGCCCGCCCGGTCACCCGCCAACTCGTCGCCGGAGCCGCCGAGCGCTGGGAGGGGTTCGCGCTCGTCCTCGCTTCACCGGAGTTCAATCGCCGATGACCGACGCAGCTTCCTCCCTGACGATCTCCCGGCGGCTGTTTCTCGGCGGCGCCTGTAGCCTCGCCGCCTCGCCCCTGGTTACGCCAGCCGCCTTCGCCGCCGCGCCCGGCGACAACCGCCTTGTGGTGATCCTGCTGCGCGGCGCCATGGACGGGCTGGATGTGCTCGCCCCCTATGGCGACCCAGAGTTACGCGCGCTCCGCCCCACCCTCGCCCGCGCCGCCGACGCTGGCGTCGGCCCTGGCAGCCCCACCCAAGACCGCTCCCTCGACGGCTATTTCGCCCTGCATCCCGGCCTCGACCCGCTGGCGCCATTGTGGCGGGCGGGCGAACTCACCGCCGTCCACGCCGTCTCCACCCCCTATCGCGACGGCCGCAGCCATTTCGACGGCCAGGATGTGCTGGAGAACGGCGCGGCGGACGCCCATGGCGCCGGTAGCGGCTGGCTGAATCGCGCTCTCGCCGTGATCCCCGGCGCACCCGCCCAGTTGGAAACCCGCTACGCCGTCGCGGTTGGAAGACGCTATATGCTGATGCTTGACGGTCCCGAACCCGCCGCATCTTGGTCTCCAGCCACCGGCGTCGATCTTGTCGACGACGAACGCCGCCTGCTCGAACGCCTCTACGCCGACGATCCGCTATTCGCCTCAGCCGCCGAAGAGGCCGCCTTGATCGGCGCGGGGGCGGAACGGCGTCGGGGTGGCGAGAAACCGGCGGCTCTGGCCGCCTATGCCGCCGAAATGCTGCGTGGCGAGAGCCGCATCGCCGCCTTCTCCCTCGGTGGGTGGGACACACATCTCAATCAAACCAAAGGGTTGCGCCGCCCCCTCGCCGCCCTTTCCGAGGCGATTCTCACCCTGCGTGACGGCCTCGGCCCCACCTGGGAAACCACCGCCGTCCTCGCCATCACCGAATTCGGCCGCACCGCACGGGAGAATGGCGGACGGGGCACGGACCACGGCTCCGGCGGCGCGGCGCTGCTGGCGGGTGGCGCGATCAAGGGCGGGCGCATCCTCAACGGGCCCTCCGGCGCGCAAGCCGGTTGGAGCGGCTGGCCCGGCCTGCGCGAGAGTGATCTCTACGAAAACAGAGATTTACGTCCCACTGAGGATGTCCGCCGCCTCGCCGCCTGGCTGCTCTCCGACCTGTTCGACGCCCCGCCCGGCGCTTTAGGGCACGAGGTGTTCCCCGGCCTGGACCTGCTCGGCAACCCTGGTCTTTTAGCTTAACGGATGCTCACACATGATCATCCATGCGTTCAGACGACACGCAGGCTTCCCTCGCATCAGCTCGGGCGCGCAGTCGCGCTTGCCTCGGCCCGATGAGCTTCGCTCATCAGGCGCCGGTTAAGCGTTAGCCTGATCATGGACCGCTCCGAGGTCATGCGCCGGGTCAAATCGCGCGACACCAAGCCAGAGCGCAAGGTGCGCGAGCTGCTCCGCGCCCTCGGCTGGACCGGCTACCGCCTTGATCGCAAAGAGCTTCCCGGTCGTCCGGACATCGCTTTTATCAGCCGCAAACGGGCGATCTTCGTCCATGGCTGCTTCTGGCACGGCCATGACTGCAAACGCGGCGCGCGCGAACCCAAGGCCAACGCCGAGTATTGGCGCGCCAAAATCGCCCGCAACCGCGCCCGCGACACCGCCGCTCTCTCAGCATTAACAACAGCGGGATGGTCGGCGCTGGTGGTCTGGGAATGCGCCCTGCGCGATCTCGATGCGCTCAGCGACCGGCTCGACAGTTTTATGCGCGGCGGCTGACAATCCCCGGCTTTACCACGTCCCGTGTACGGAATATGTCCACCATAGCCAACGCGGGTTGCGAGCAGTAAATCGACAAAATACATTTAAAAACAGATACTTATGGCAAATACTTCAGCTCCCACCCCCTCTCCACGGACCCTATCCATGACCGACGCCCCCACCGACCTCTCCCCCCGCCTTCGCCCCGAAGCGCTGGATTTCCTGCTCAACAGACGCTCCACCCCGGCGAAAACCCTAGCG
>JAHQVS010000270.1 GCA_019634215.1 Paracoccaceae bacterium
CGGCACCCCGAGGATCTGCGCGACGGCGGGCTCCGGGTAGATCCAGGCTCCGGCGGCGATCTTGAAATACTCCATCACCGTGCCGACCAAGTGAAACGCAAAAATTGCCTTGGCTTCCTCCCAACTCTCCCACCCGCTGGCGATCAGCAGGACCTGAAGACCGAGCGCAGCGATCAGCAGGGCGTCATAGCGGTGCAACGGCGCATCCGCTGGCCACAGCAGCTTGGAGGCCACTATCAGGGCTAACAGCGCGATCCCAAACGCAGCGGCGGAGAGTTGGAGGCGCAGGAACGCCCAGAGTCGGGACATAGATGGCTGGAGCATAAACGCTTCAAACTACTCGACGGTTTGAGAACCACGTTACGCCGCAAAATGCGTTAAATCAGAGAGGGGCGCAACCGAGGGGCCGAACAGGGCTCAACCGCCTGTCGCCGTTCCGATCGCGGGAAGGATGGTGGCGGTCCATTGTCCGACGACGCCATCGCCAATCGACTCCACACCGAGCAACACGCCGAGGCTCAGCAGCGCTGTGATCATGGCGTATTCAATCGCTGTCGCGCCGCGCTGATCCGCGCTGAAGCGCGTCCATGACCGCTTGGAGGATTGTCCTCGCCGCATATGTCGCCGTTCCCAATCAAATCGCCTTGAAGCCAGGGCCTGGGTCGAGTTTCCGCTTCTCCGCTTAACAGAGGGTTTCGCGCACATGAAAAGCGGTCTATGTCGCGGGTCGCGAGACCGCAGACCCGAGCGAGGAGACAAGGCGCGCCATGGCCGCGAAGACCGCCGCGAAAGGCAAAACCACGGCGGGGGAGCGCCCCGTCTGCTTTCAGGAAATCATCCAAACCCTGAACGCTTATTGGAGCGCCCGGGGCTGCGCCATCATGCAACCCTACGATATGGAGGTCGGCGCCGGCACCTTCCACGCCGCCACCACCCTGCGTTCGCTTGGTCCGAAGCCTTGGGCGGTGGCGTATCCGCAGCCATCGCGCCGGCCGACCGACGGTCGTTATGGCGAGAACCCCAACCGCCTTCAGCATTATTACCAATATCAGGTGCTGATGAAGCCGAGCCCGCCCAACTTTCAGGAACTATATCTCGGTTCGCTGGAGGCGATCGGCATCGACATGCAGCTCCATGATATCCGCTTCGTTGAGGATGATTGGGAAAGCCCGACCCTCGGGGCCTGGGGCCTCGGTTGGGAGGTGTGGTGCGACGGCATGGAGGTGAGCCAATTCACCTATTTCCAGCAGGTCGGCGGCCACGACTGCAAACCGGTCTCCGGCGAGCTGACCTACGGCCTTGAGCGGTTGGCGATGTATGTTTTGGGGGTCGAGAATGTTTACGATCTCCCCTTCAACCGTCCCGACGCGGCGACGCCGATGAAATATGGCGACGTGTTCCAGCAGACCGAACGTGAGTATTCTCGTTGGAACTTCGATGTCGCCGACACCGAGATGCTACTGCGCCATTTCGAGGACGCCGAGGCCGAATGCGCGCGGATTCTGGAGCAACCCGCGCTTGACCCGCGCACGGGTAAAACCATCGTTATGGCGCATCCGGCCTACGACCAATGCATCAAGGCCTCACACCTGTTTAACCTTCTCGACGCGCGCGGCGTGATCTCGGTCACGGAGCGGCAGGCCTATATCGCTCGGGTGCGGGCTTTGGCCAAACTTTGCGCTGACGCTTTCCTACAGACGGAGGCGGGCGGCGCATCCGTCGCCGGGGAGGAGGCGGCGTGAAAAGTGGTCATTGGCTGGTGATCGGGATCGCCGCCGTCACCGCCGTCGCCGGTGCGGCGGTGTTCTATTTGGACGGCTTTTACCATTACAAACGCATTGATGGGCTGGAGGCGATCGAAATCGGCGACCAACCCATCGCCGTGCGCGACTATGTCGGCCTCGACAACCCAGCCTTACCGCTTCGGCTGCGTGGCTGCTTCACCCTCGAAGACCCTGCCGCCGCCATCGCCGCAGGCGAGCCTCGCGAGGGCGTTGAGCCGTTTGGGGCGCCGTTCTGGTTCGAGTGTTGGGACGCCGAAGCAATTGACGCCGATCTGAAAGCTGGAGTAGCGACGCTTGTACTGGCGGAGACCGCCGGTTCAGGTGATTTCGTCACCGAGCGGCTTGTTGTGGTGTACGCCGATGGTCGTGGATATCAGTGGCGCCGATTGCGCGATCATCCTTAATCATGGTTCCAGAGTAGAAACCTTGTTCGCGCAGCTTAATATTGGAAAAATCCACTGAAATTATCTTGTGTATTTTGTTTTTCTTAAATTTAATAAGCAATTTATACTTATTTCAACATATTTTACATGATTTATGCTTGCGGGTATGGGGAGAATTCCCCGGCATGCTTTAAGCATAGTGAAAGGTGTTGCTGAGAGAGTGATCGGTGAATTGTCTCACCAGGATGACTCTCATGATCACTCAACTCGGGATTGCTTCTCGAATCTATGCAGGCTTTGGCCTGCTGCTCGTCGCAGTCGCCGCGCTTCTCGGCGTGATGATGATGGGACGCGGCGATGTCTCCAACTTCGACGCGGATTTGCGGCGCGCCTCAGCGGAGAGCGCGGTGGTGTTGACCGCCTCCAACCACGCCGCCCAAGCCCAGGTGGCGGCGATGTGGTGGCGTGCGGACGCTAGCGCCGGCGATCTCGCCTCCGCCGCTGTCGAACGAGAGGTCGGTCAGGTTGTGAGCCTGATGGAGAAGGCGGCTCAAAGCTTCGCAGATGCGCCAGACGCCGTGCAGGGCGCCGCCACCGTGGTTGAGGAGGCCAAAGCCTTTCTCGCAACCTTCAAGCGCCTCCGCGCTGAAGGCGTGGGCGGTGAGAAACTGGTGGAGATTGGCGAGCGCTTCACCCGCGCCCTTGATGAGGTCGGCGTTGTCGCTGTGGCCCGCGAAGAGGCCGCCGCCTCCCTTCGCCAGAATGCCTTGGAGGGCCTCCTGGGTCTGGCCACGAGCGTCGCTTTGGCGGTGCTGCTGTTCGGCGCGGCGATAGCATGGCTGGTCAGCCGCAGCGTCGCGGCCCCCATGAGCGATTTGCGGCGCGCCATAGCGGCTCGCGCCGAGGGCGCCGCCGTGGTTGAAATGCCAGGTGTTGAGCGAATGGACGAAATCGGCGACCTCGCTCGCGCCTTGGCGGGGAATGACGCTGGGAGTTCTGAGACCGAGCTGGCGATGATGGGCTTCAACAGTGCCGAGACCATGGTGATGGTCGCTGACGCTGATCACAACATCACCTATTTGAATTCACCGCTAATGCGTCTGTTCGAAGCGAAGGTGACTGAAATCCGGTCAGCCCTGCCGAGCTTCAACCCAGACACGTTGGTCGGCTCGAATATTGATATTTTCCACAAGAACCCAGCCCATCAACGCGGTCTACTGGAAGGTCTGCGAGACACCCATCGCGGCGCCGTCAACCTCGGTGGGGTCGACTTTGGTCTCGCGGTACGGCCGATCTTCGACAGCTCCGGCGCTCGCGTCGGCTCTGTGGTGGAGTGGCGTGATATGACCAGTGAGCTGCACGCTCAAAAGGAGATCGCCGCAGTGGTCACGGCCGCGAACCAGGGGGATTTCAAGCGTCGCGCCGATCTCGCCGGTGCGCCGCCGCTGCTAGCCAAGATGGGTGAAGAGGTTAACCACTTGGCCCAGACCTTCGACAGTGGCATCACCGAGGCGTGTCAGGTGGCTGGTAAAATGGCTGAGGGCGATTTGCGCGCCCATATGCAGGGCGCCTACCAGGGCTCCTTCGCCGAGTTGAAAAGCGGCCTGAATGCGACGGTCGATCGCCTCGCCGATTTGGTTGCGGACATTCAACTCTCGGTCGGCGATGTGAGCAGCGCCTCCAGCGGCATCGCCTCCCGGTCAGGTGATTTAGCAAGCCGCGCCGAAAGCCAAGCTTCCTCGCTTGAGGAGACGGCTGCGACGATGGAAGAGATGACCGCCACCATCAAAACCAATTCGGAGAACGCCGAGCGTGGCCGCCATATGGCTTTGGAAGCCTCCGAGCGGGCCAAGCGCGGCGGTGAGGTGGTCGGCGAGACGGTGTCGGCCATGAGCCAGATCGAGGAAAGTTCGACCAAGATCTCCGACATCATCTCCGTGATAGACGGCATCGCGTTTCAGACCAACTTACTGGCCTTGAACGCGGCGGTCGAGGCCGCCCGTGCGGGCGACGCTGGCAAAGGCTTTGCTGTGGTGGCGTCAGAGGTCCGCACCTTGGCTCAGCGCTCCGCAGACGCGGCCCGCGACATCAAGGCGCTGATTTCGGAAAGCTCTGAGCAGGTGGCCGGCGGTGTGGCGCTGGTGAGCCGCACTGGCAAGGCGCTGACTGAGATCGCCGATGCGATTGAGAAGGTGAACGGCACCGTGAGCGACATCTCAACCGCGAGCCGTGAGCAGGCGGCGGGCGTGGAGGAGATTTCATCGGCAGTCAGCCACATGGACCAGATGACCCAGCAGAACGCCGCTATGGCGGAGGAGACTGTGTCCTCGGCCCAGAGCCTCGCGCAACAAGGCGAACGCCTGTCTCAGCTGATTGGCTTTTTCAGCATCAACTCGGCAACGCAAGCTGAGGCCCAACAACGGCGTGGCGGGACTTCCGCGCCTAGCTCAGCGCCGATCGCCGTCTCCGCCGCTGAAGAGGTCGCGGACGCTGCGTGGACTGAAGCGGAGACCGCCGCCGCCCAGCCCGCCCCTCCGCTTCGCGCAGCCGGAGACGATTGGGAGGACTTCTAAGCCGATCTTTGGCTCGGAGTAATCACCATTTTGACGATGGTAAGTTGATCTGTTCAGGCGATCATTAGCCGTCAAATTGACGCTATGATCGCCTGCTGCGTCAAAATCGCCGGACCAATTTCGGGGGAGCACTCCACAGTTTTATCCCGGCTGCGACCCATCACAAGCCTTCGTCCAGCTCGGGGATGGGACCCGGGTACTGGGGTAGGAGATCCGTTCGCGGCGACCACGCGCCGGAGCTGATGAGGCTCTCCACATGCGCCGCAATTTCGCTGAGCGGCGCAAACCAGACGTCCCCCTTTTCCGTCATGTACTCAAGAAGCTCGGCGATCGCCTCGAAGCGCGCGAGCCGGCCGCTCAGAAACGGGTGCCAGACGCTGATCCACAAAGCGCCGTGGCGCCAAGCCGCGTCGAACTCCGACCTGAAAATATCCATTGCATGCGATGGCGCCTTGATAGGCATCATGTAATTAAAGTCTCGCCCGACCATGTAGTGAGCCCAATCATCCATCGCGTAGTGGCTGGGTAGCTCGACCAGTGACGATTCACCATTGGACAGAAGATACGGGATCTCATCGCCGAAGAGCGAGGCGTCGTAGCGAATGCCTTCGTCCAACAATAGATCAAGGCTGTTTCGCGAGAAGCGATAGGATGGCGCGCGGTAACCGACCGGCCGTTTTCCCGCCACCCGCTCCAACACCTCAATCCCGCGACGCAGCCAGTACGCTTCGCGATCTCGCGAAAGCTCGTTCGGATGCTCGTGAACATATCCGTGATACCCGAGTTCATGCCCGTCCGCGAGCACAGCCTCGGCGACCTCAGGATAGCGTTCGATGCACCAGGAAGGGATGAAGAAGGTCTGCCGGATCTCGAACTCTCGAAATAGTGCGAGGATGCGGGGCATTGCGACTCTCGGCCCATATTGCAGCATCGACATTGACGCCACCAGGTTCGTTGCATTCTCGTGATGCGCTAGATGCAGGATGCTGTCGGCGTCCATGTCGAACGTGAACGCAACCGCACAGCGCGCGCCGTTAGGCCAGGGCGGGGGATCGGGTATCAATTGGCGAGTTTTGGCCATAGCGTTTTCTTTTCTCGGATCTGGGCTACTCTCGCCACGTTCGCAGGCGCCGCAGCTGCGGGTCAATCGACACAAAGACACGGTGAAAACCGGTGCTCAGCCCGATGAGGCGATCTTGCAGGGCGCCGGGCGCACTTGCGGCGTGTGAAGGTCCCTGTTTAGGCTCGAAGCCCAGAAACCCAGTAGATTTATGGAACCAGCGATGTCGGAGCGTGAATGGCTGCTCGAAGCAATTGAGTCGGAGCGGGACGAAATCATCCGTTTCTTTCAGGGCTTCGTGCGATGCGCGAGCCCAAATCCTCCGGGCGACACGACCGAGGCGGTCCGATACATCACATCCTTTCTCGATAGCCAGGGCGCGCCTTATCGCCTTGTCGATCCGCAACCGACAATGGCCAACGTGCTCGGCACGATCCAAGCTCCCGGGCCAGGGCGTCATCTGGTGTTGAACGGTCATATCGACGTCTTTCCAGTCGGCGAAGATCCAGCGGCGGAGGGCTGGACGGCTGACCCCTGGGGCGGCGAAATCAAAGATGGCGTCCTCTACGGTCGCGGATCATCGGATATGAAAGCAGGCACGAGCGCCAGCATCTGGACCTATGTTCTGCTGAATCGGATCCGCGACAAGCTCAAGGGAAAGCTCACGCTCACCTGTGTCTCCGATGAAGAGACTTTCGGCCCTTGGGGCGCGCGCTGGTTGATGGAGAATGAACCCGAGGCGCGCGGCGACTGCTGCCTGAATGGCGAGCCCTCTAGCCCATTCTCGATCCGCTATGGTGAGAAAGGTCTGCTCTGGGTGACCTTCACCGTCAGAACGCCAGGTGCGCATGGCGCCTACACCCACGCCAGTCCGTCGGCGACGCGATTGGCGATGAAGCTGATCCAAGATCTCGAGACGCTCGAGGAGCTTCAGTTCCCTATCCCCGACAACCTGATGCGCGCCCAGGTTAACGGCCGCGACGCCTCGGACACGGCTATGGGGCCGGGGGCGGCTGATGTGCTGCCGAAGGTCACGCTCAATATTGGGACCATCCATGGTGGGCTCAAAAACAATATGATTCCGCATACTTGTGTTTTCGAGGCCGATATTCGCCTGCCCATCGGCGTGTCGCGCGAGCAAGTGATGGCGGAGCTGACGACAGTCGCGGCCCGTCACCCCAACGCGACCATGGTCGAAAACATGTGCAACCCGCCATCCTGGTGCGACCCCTATGGTGAAATGATGGAGATTATCCAGAACAATGTGGAGTCGCTTGGACGGGCTAGGCCCACGCCCATCGTCTCGATCGGCGGCACTGACGCCCGGCTGTGGCGGTATGAGGGCATTCCCGCCTACGTCTACGGCCCATTCCCAGCCGGTATGGGGTCGTTCGATGAGCATGTGTTGGTCGAGGACTATCTGCACGTCGTCCGCACCCATGTTCTATCGGCTTACGACTATTTAATGGCTGGTTAGGCGGCGCGGCGCTGCGCCTGATGCTTCCCCGTTTGGCTCAGACGTGATTGTCCTGACGGCGCTATGCCTCGGCCACGATCCGGGCGTGCTTGAGCGAATAGAAAATCTCACCGTTCAAGAGTTCGCTCATGCTTCCTGGCGAACAGCGGGTTGCGCCAAGCCAGCTTTTAGGCACACAAGTTGAAGTAGCTGGGTGCGAATGGCGTCTGCGCCGGATCTTGGGTTCAGATCAATCCAATTCTGCGACCGAATGCTGCGGCCTCAGTATAGCCAAGGAGTCCCTTGAGATGGGCCAAGCCACTCCCGAAGAGACCATGCGACCGGAAAGCCTCGCCTGTGAGATCGCCGATGCGATTGCAACTGGCGCCCAGGTTGCACCTTTCTCTGGGCGGGGCGTGGGGCTCGATCTCGACTTGGCGTATCGGGCTGCTGCTGAGTTGAGAGCGTTGCGGGGCGGGCTCGTAGTTGGGCGCAAAATCGGCTTCACCAACCGAGGAATCTGGGCGCGTTATGGCGTTTCATCGCCAATGTGGGGAGACGTGTACGCCGACACATGCGCCGAAATCGGTGAAGACGGGGGCGTGACGCTGCTCTCAGGCTTCGCAGAGCCACGGATCGAGCCCGAGATTGCGCTCGGGCTCACGAGGACTCCGCAGGCCGATATGGACTTAGTGGAGCTCGGCCAGTGCGTTGGCTGGGTCGCGCCAGCGTTCGAGATCGTCCAATCAATCTATCCAGGTTGGCGGTTTGATATCACCGACTGCATCGCCGCTGGCGCGCTGCACGGCAGGCTTCTGCTTGGGACGCGTGTTTCAGCAAAATCACTCGACCTCTCACTCCTTCCAGAGACCACCGTCAAGCTCTGCAAAGATGGGGAGAAGGTCGAGGATGGTCGCGGTGAAAACGCTTTGGACGGCCCAATCCATGCTCTCAAGCACTTGGTCGCCCTTCTCGAAACCGACCCATTCAACCCAGGACTCGCCTCAGGTGACGTCATCTCAACTGGAACGCTAACGGACGCGTATCCGATACTGCCAGGCGAGATTTGGTCAGCCCATTATCGGGGACCGTTCGAGTGTTCAATTTCGATACGGTTTGGTTGAAACGACCGTGGGGAAAATCAAAGGCCAGTTAAGACCTTCAGATTCAGCGGTTGCGAGGGGGCAAGGTTCTGGCGAGATGTGGAGCGCCATCAAATGTGTCCGCACCAATTCAGATGGAAGTAAGATGAGATAGTCTGCGCCGACAGGGTGCGGGGAGTGGAAATCATCCAATCTCACCCACAAGCAACGGCATCAGCCCCAAAGTTATTCAATCTCATAGGGTTAATATAATGAAACCGTATGACTTCGGTCAGCGGCGGTCGGAAGCGCTCTGAGAACTGATGCTCTTATGGCGATAGATGAAGTCAACGTCGATCCAACACTCGATGTTCAGTTGACACCCGTCTGTATGATCCAGGCGGGGTCAACGCAGGCTATTCCGAAGGAATGCTCGAAGTGTGGGGGTAGCTCGCCAAGCTGCGCGAAATTGAAACCGGAGAGCATATCGTCGCCAAAACAGTGCATGCGGCAAAATGACCAGTGGCCCACGGACTAAAAATAAGTGGCCCACGAGGAATAGAAACTCAGCTAAATAATTGATTTCGCTGGTGAGCCCGACAGGATTCGAACCTGTGACCCACTGATTAAAAGTCAG
>JAHQVS010000271.1 GCA_019634215.1 Paracoccaceae bacterium
CATAGCGGCGCTGGAGGCGCGCGGCGTCGAGGCCCCGATTCTGCGCTGGAATGCCGATCCAGCGCATCTATTTCTAGCGTGTGACGCAGTGGTGTTGCGCCAAACCTGGGATTATAAGCACGATCCTGCCGGTTTCGCTGCTTGGGCCTGCGGCCTGGAGCGCGCCGGGGCGCGGCTGTTAAACCCGGCGGCGATGGCGATTTGGAACAATGATAAGCGCACCTTGAGCGAGGTCGGGGCTGCTGGTTTCGCCATCCCGGTAACCGTCAACCTCGGCGCCGAGCCGGTGGAGGCAGCCGCCGAGCGACTCGCGGCCGACCGCTATGTGCTCAAACCAGCATTTGGCGGCGGCGGCCGCGCCGTGCGCGCCGCGTCCCGCGCCGATCTTGCCGAGACTCTGGCCGAGGCGCAGAACGAAGCCTTGGGGCTGCCTTTTATGCTTCAAGAGTTCCTGCCGGAGATTGCTGATGGCGAGTATTCCCTTAGTTTTGTCGGTGGGGTGTGCGCTCTGACCCGCTTAAAGCGGCCCCATCCGGGTGAGTTTCGGGTGAATGCGAAGTTCTCGCCGAAACAGGAGACAATCGACCCTCCTGAGGTGATTGTGTCCACAGCGGCGGCGATTGTGGACCGTTTTGCTTCTGGCGCGCTGTACGCTCGGGTAGACGGAGTGAAACGGGGTGATGACTTCATTTGTACTGAATTAGAGTTATGCGACCCTGACCTCTCCCTCCACACGGCCCCTGGCGCCGCCGACCTGCTGGCGGAGGAGACCATCCGCCGCGTCGAAGCCACGCGCGCCGCCGTTTAGGATACGTTCCGATGCAAACAACCTTCACTGACGCCCAGTTGAAAGACTCCGATCTGGCGGTCTCCAATCAGATCTTGCGCACCTGCGTGCATTGCGGGTTTTGCACGGCGACCTGCCCGACCTATCAGATACTCGGGGATGAGTTGGATAGCCCGAGAGGTCGTATCTATCTTATAAAACAAATGCTTGAAGAGGGGCGTCCAGCGGATGCGCAAACCGTCAAGCATATCGACCGCTGCCTGTCCTGCCTCTCCTGCATGACGACTTGCCCGTCGGGGGTGCATTATATGCATCTGGTCGACCATGCCCGGGCGCACATCGAGCAAACCTATCGGCGCCCGCTCGGCGAGCGCGCTTTACGGGAGCTGCTGGCGTATTTGCTGCCGAAGCCTGGGTTGTTCCGGCTGTCGCTGTTCGGCGCCCGCATCGTCAAGCCGCTCCGTTCGCTCATTCCAGGCAAACTTGGCGCGATGATTGACTTTGCGCCCTCGAAGCTGCCGAAAGCGTCCACTATAGACGCTCCGCAGGTCATTCCCGCCGTGGGAGAGCGCCGGATGCGGGTGGCGATGCTCACCGGTTGTGCTCAGCGGGTGTTGGCGCCGCAGATCAACGAGGCCACCGTCCGGCTGCTGACACGCCATGGCGCTGAGGTGGTGATTGCACAAGGGGTGGGGTGCTGTGGTGCGCTAACCCACCATATGGGAAAAACCGCCGCCTCCCACATCTCGGCGGCCGCCAACATTAACGCCTGGATGCGTGAGGTCGACGGCGAGGGGCTGGATGCCGTTGTAATTAACGCTTCAGGATGTGGAACCACCGTGAAGGATTACGCCCACATGTTCCGTGATCATGCGGATCTTGCTGGGGCGGCGGCGCGGATCTCGGCCTTGGCGCGGGACGTTTCAGAAGTGATGGTGGATCTGGGCGTCTCTCCAGCTACGGACGCGCCGGGGCTGCGGGTCGCATATCATGCCGCATGTTCTCTCCAGCATGGCCAGCAGATCAAATCAGCGCCGAAGCAACTGTTGAAGGCGGCGGGCTATGCGGTCGTCGAGCCGGCGGAGAGCCATCTCTGTTGCGGTTCGGCGGGCACCTATAATTTGCTGCAGCCGGAGTTGGCCGAGAAGTTAAAGAAGCGTAAAGTCAAGCACTTGGAGGCGAAACAGCCAGAGGTGGTCGCCACCGGCAATATCGGTTGCATGACTCAGATCGCCGCCGGAACCGAGGTGCCGGTGGTGCACACCGTGGAGCTGTTGGATTGGGCGACCGGTGGGCCGAAGCCAGGGGCTCTGTCATGATCAACGGGGTGCTTTACGGCCTCATAGCGTTGGCGGTGCTCATAGCTGCGCCTGCCTGGGCCGAGGACACGAAAGCTGTTCCGAAGGGTAAGGATCTGTTGCCGGGCATTGTTGGCGCCGACGACCGGGCAATTTTGGCCGACGACGGCTCCTATCGCGCCGTGGGCCGCCTCAACATCGCGGGCCAGGGATTCTGCACCGCAACCCTGATCGCCCCGGATTTGGTCGCCACGGCGGCGCATTGTCTGTTCTTCAGCCGAACTGGACGTCTGGCGCCAGCTGACCGGGTGCATTTCCTCGCAGGGTACCGCAAGGGGGGATTCGTGGCACATCGGCGCGCCGTTGAGCTGACTCCGCACCCGGATTTCACGCCCGCTCTCCAGAAAAAGCCCGGGGCAGCCGCCGTCGACCTTGCCGTAGTGCGATTGGAGACGCCGATCCCGGTGGAAGAGATTCAGCCTATTCCCTTGCTGCGGACTTTGCCTCAGGGGTCGCGGCTGACGACTGTTTCTTATGCCCGCGATCGCGCCGAGTTGCCGAGTATTGAGCGTGATTGCGCTGCCATCGGAAACCGTGATGGCGTTGTGCTCGCCACCTGTGACGTGAATTTCGGCGGCTCCGGCGGCCCGATGTTTGTGGTCTCTGGAAGTGGCCCGCGCCTGGCGGCGGTGGTGTCTGGAACAGGGCGGATGGACGCCTTGCGCGTCTCACTCGGGGCTCGGGCGCGACCGGGCTTGTTAACCGGAAAATTTCGCTGATCACAATCTGCGCCCTCTTGCCGAGACAGTTCACCGTTCCCAACTAAGCTTCGTTGACGGCCAAGCATTGGCGTCGACATTGAGCCGGGCGCGCTAGATGGCGGCCCATTGGACAGTGTATCGCTCAACAAGAGGGTATGCAGATGAGAACTATTGATTTAACTCCGCTTTATCGTTCCACAATTGGTTTCGATCGCGTTGCTTCGCTGTTGGACGCCATGGCGTCTCAGAATAACGGCGCCAACGCTTACCCGCCGTACAACATCGAGAAGACCGGAGACACGGACTACCGCATCACCCTGGCGGTTGCGGGTTTCTCCGAGGAAGATCTCTCGATTGAAAGCAAGGACGGCGAGTTGGTGATCCAGGGCGAGAAAACCAGCCCAGCCTCCGACGCATCTGACCCCGTTGATGTGCTGTATCGCGGCATCGCGGAGCGCTCATTTGAGCGGCGCTTCAAGCTGGCGGACCATGTCAAGGCTATGGGCGCGTCTCTGAAGAACGGGCTTCTCCACGTTGAGCTGGTCCGAGAGATCCCTGAGGCGTTGAAGCCACGCCGGATCGCCATCGCCTCTGGCGCGGAAGAGGTGCGAACACTCAACGCGTGATGCGCGTAAAAGTTTAGCGTGAGTCGCTGATTACAAACCGGACCAGGGTGGACGCAATTTTCTTGCGGCTTCCCTGGCTAATTTTGCTTGACCACACCCACCCCCCTGCGATTTAAAGTGGCATGCGACAACGGTCGCGAGCCTATTCAGCGCAGACGAGACAATGATCTGTGCGGCTCAAGTCTGGGGATGGATGACAAAAAACTATTAACGGGCGAAAAGTTATGCTCTTTTCGCCCGTTAATAGTTTCCAACTAGCTTGCGAAGCGATTTTGGCTTGTCTGTAATTCACAAAATAATGCGATAAGATGCGGGCCGTCTGTTTAAATCCGACGGCGCCGCTTAAACCAACTTCAGCCCTGACGTGCTTTGAAGCGCCGCTGAGTTTTGTTGATTACATACACCCGCCCGCGACGACGCACGACTCGGCAGTCGCGGTGGCGGCTTTTTAACGATTTGAGTGAGTTTTTGATTTTCATTGTCATCCGCGCCGTGAACAGCGCCCCATTTTCATGCGTTCGCTGACCGTAGTGGTGCGACGTATAGTTGAGTTGGCTGCGGGCGCAGCTCATATTGCAAGCTGTCAACCCGAAAGATCTTTCGTACCTAACGTTTCGCCCCAAACCCGTCAAGCGGCTGAGCCATCGAGAGCCACCGCTGTGGCTGTTAGGAGAGGCGCGCGGGCGGCGTAAATCGGTTGGCGCTCACGCGAACATTTCAAGCGCTACGGGTCGGGGTCACATGGCGTTGGCGGTGGCTGGGGGCTTAAATGTCCGTGCGAGGCTGTCGGCGCCGCGAATGAGCAGCGTTAAATCCGACCCAACGGCAGTGAAGCGCGTGCCCATCTCCAAACAACGCTTCGCGTATTCGTCATTAGTGGCGAGAATGCCTGCGGGTTTCCCTGCTGCGTTGATCCGTTTGACGGCGTCTTCAATCGCTCCCTGTACCGCTGGGTTCATAATCTCGCCGGGGTAACCGAGGCTGGCGGCCAGATCTCCTGGACCGATGAAAATGCCGTCGACGCCGTCAACTTTTGCAATGTTTTCAATGGCGTCCAGCGATTCCCTAGTCTCGACTTGGACCAGGCAGCAGAGCTCTTGATGTGCGATCTTCTGATAGTCAGCGACACGGCCAAAGTCGGTGGCGCGGGTCAACCCGGCAACGCCCCGGACGCCAGTCGGTGGGTAGCGCATCGCCGCCACCGCTTGTCTCGCCTCTTCAGCCGACTGAACGTAAGGAATCAGCAGCGTCTGCACCCCTAGATCGAGTAGACGCTTGATCACCACCGGATCATTCGATGCTGGTCGCACCACGATTGAGGCGCCATGGCCGGCCGCAGCTTGTAAAAGCGGCAGCACTGTCACTGGATCAGCTGGGGCGTGCTCGGTGTCGAACATCAGCCAGTCAAATCCAGCACCGGCCAGCCCTTCGACCACGTACGGATCTGGTAGGCTGCACCATAACCCGATCTGGCCTTGGCCAGCGGCCAGCGCCGCTTTGAGGGCGTTTGGGGGGAGCTCACTCATATACGTCCATCCTGCATCGCCGCGCCGCTTTCTACGCGCGGGCGTTTCACTCGAAACCGTAGAAGCGGTTGGGATTTTCAACGAGTATTTTGTGTTGAATTTCTTGGTCGGGGGCCCATTCCAGCAGCACGTCAAGCAAATCAGCGTCATCCGGCAGGTTATCCGCCGTCACGCTGACATGTGGCCAATTCGATGCCCACATCATCCGCTCCGGTGCGTGGGCCACCAAGCGTTTAGCGAGCGCGCCGACGTCGTCAAATGCCGGCGCTCCGGTTTGCGAGGTTTCGTATGGGGCGGAGAGCTTCACATAGACGTCGCCGCGATCCACCAGCCGCAACAACGCCGTGAAAGCCGGATCCTCTGGTGTGACCGGGGTCAGATATTTGCCGGTGTGATCAATCACGAACGGGCAGGGCAGCTCCTGTAGAACCTCTGCCCGCTCAACCATTTCCCGCCCGTCGAATTGCACGTTCAAGTGCCAGCCGAGCGGCGCAATGCGCTCGGCGATGTCGCGGATATTCTCAAAGCCGATAGCGCCTCCGCCCAGCGTCATAATTCGAACGCCACACACGCCCTCTTCATCCAATTGCTTGAGATCCATTGCAGTCTGATCTGGGCGGATCGCCACGATCGCTCGTGCTTGATCGGCGCCGAGCCGCCGCAAGCTCCCGAGGGTGCAGCGATTGTCAAACTGATACGCGTTCGGTTGGACCACCACCGCGCGCCGCACCCCAAGGCGCGCCTGAATCACTGCGTAATCCTCAAGCGTGGCGGGTTGGGGCGGCAATCCGGCGGCCGGCTGCACATCGTACGGCGGATAGAAGAAGTGGATATGGGTGTCCACCGCGCCAGTGGGCGCGACGAGACGCGCGGACCTTCCTGTGACAAGACGCGGCATGCGATCTCCCCCTGTGTGGTTGCGTTTAAAAGCGGCTTCAGCCAAGGCGGCAGGCGTGTCTTTGTCTGAAGTCATGAAAACAACGGGTTACCCGCGATTCCTGGGCTTGGATGCTCAGGGAGTGCGGTTGTCGGTGACCGCGATGCGCGAGCGCCCTGCGATCGATGTCGACGCCAAGCCCAGGGCTCCCAGGCGTGGAGAGGGCGCCACTAGAAAGATGGCGCGCACGTCAAACAGCGAAAAGATGGATTGGAACGAGTGCTCCGGCTGGAGCTCAAGCAAGTGGGTGCGGGTTAGAATGGTGCGGGTCATGAGGGTTCGTCGGTTTTGCAGGTACGTGAGGAGGCGTCATCAGCGACGTTATCATATGATTGGTCTGCCGAATCGGAAGCTCGCGCACTCTTCTCCAAGCGTTCGTATCGGCTTTGGCTGCCTTTGAGGTGTCGCCGCATCGCTTCTCGCGCTTGGTCAGTTGAGCCCAGCTCAATCGCTTCGACAATCGTCTGATGCTCTTGTTGAATCTGACGCAAGTAGGTTTGTTTTTGTGCGAGCCGGTTTGGCGCTTTCAGGCGTGGGATAGCGTTGCGGCCGAGATGGCCTAAAAAGGCGCTGAAACGGGGGTTGTTGGTTCCGTCGGCGACCCGGAGATGAAACTCGAAATCAGTGTCGATCGCGTCGTCACCGCTTTCGATCAGTCTTCCCAGCCGATCCGAACTTTCTTGAATGCGAGCTCGCTGCGCCGGTGAACTGCGGGTGGCGGCAAGGCCCGCCGCCTCTATTTCAACGGCGGCTCGAAGCTCAATAGTTTCAATAATATCTGATAGTTGAGCGCGTTCATCCGTTAGGGGCGCAACCCCAAAGCGTGGTGCGGGCGGCTTTAAAACAAAAACCCCTGAGCCTTGGCGAGGTTCAACCAGCCCATCCGCCCGCAACGCGGCCACCGCCTCGCGAACGACTGTGCGGCTAACGCTGAAACGTCGCACCATCGCTTGCTCCGTCGGCAGTCGCTCTCCTGGTTGCATTTTGCCGCCATGGATCAGTGCGCGCAATTCGTCCGCGAGCGCGACTGTCAAATTGCCTTTTGTGCGCGGGGGCCGTTCAGGGCTTTCCGCCATCGCTCTTCTCCTGACGCCATCGTTGATTGGTAAGTCGGCGTCATACATGCGTTGACAAAACTTCCATCTCATACATACGATCTATTGCCAATAATCATATGATCAATCTGGCGACGTCAACCATCATCCTTTCAAGGCTCGCCAGAAAGCTCAAAAATAGGGAGGAGCGATATGACCCAGAGAAACAGTTTTTCCCGACGTTCGGCGATGTTCGCCGTCGTTGGAGCCCTCGCTTTCGCCTCAGTCGCCAGCTCGGCGCAGGCGGAGTGGAGAGGCTGGAACATCCACATCGAGGGCTATCCAAACACGGTGGCGATGGACAGCATGGCCGACATGCTGGCCGAGAAATCTGGCGGCAGCATCACTTTGAAGATGTTTCATGCCGGTGTGCTTGGCAGCCAGCCAGACGCCATCGAACAGGTCCGTCTCGGCGCGCTTGAGATCGGCAACTTCAACCTCGGTCCGATGGGGCAGGTGGTGCCGGAGACCAACGTCGTCTCACTGCCTTTCGTGTTCAAAGGCATGGAGCATATGTACCGGGTGATGGACGGGGAGGTTGGCGAGGAAATCGGCGCCGCCATGGCCGCCAAAGGGCTGACGCCTCTGGCCTGGTACAGCTCCGGCGCGCGATCTTTCTACAACTCCAAGCGGCCGATTACGCAACCTGCCGATGTCGAAGGCATGAAGGTTCGTGTGATGAACAACGACCTGTTCGTCGGCATGATTGAGTCCTTGGGCGGCAACGCAACGCCGATGGCGTTCTCGGAGGTGTTCCAATCGATCAAGACTGGCGTTGTCGATGGCGCGGAGAACAACTGGCCGTCCTTCGAATCCACCTCTCATTTCGAGGTTGCTGGCTTCTACTCTCTGTCGCAGCATTTGATCATCCCGGAATGCGTTTGCATCAATACCGGCGTGTTTGAGGGGCTGTCGGCGGAAGATCAGAAGCTAGTCAAGGACGCCGCCCGCGCCAGTGCGGAAGAGCAGCGGAAGCTTTGGGATGAGCGCGCCGTGGCCAGCCGTGACAAAGTCTTGGCTGCAGGTGTGAAGTTCAACGAGATCTCCGACAAGGCCCCGTTCCAAGCCGCGATGCAAGCGGTTTATGAAAAGGCCTACGCTGACAATCCGGCCTTGAAGCCGCTTGTTGAGAAGATCCAGGCCGTCGACTGACCCACATCAATAATAGAAGATAGCCGAGCGCCGAAAGGCGCTCGACTCATATCTGCTGAAGTGTGAACGGCCGCGGCCCGGTCGACCACCACAATGGAGGACGTCGCCGGTGTCGGATGTTTCTGAAGCCTCGGAGGTTGAGCCCTCCGCTACTGCGGCCGACGCGGGTCCTGGGCTGCTTGGCTGGGTGGCGCGGACGACTACCGCTCTCTCAGGCGTATGCTTGGTGGTGATCATAGTGTGTTTTGGTTGGCAGGTGTTCGGAAGGTATATCTTGAACGCGACCCCAACTTGGACTGAGCAACTGGGGTTGTTGCTGATTGTGTATATCAGTTTTCTCTCCGCCGCAGTCGGCGTGCGTGAGGACACGCATCTCGGGGTTTCTGTGTTACGTGACGTGCTGCCGCCAAGCGGGCGTATGATGATGGATACATTGGCTGATCTGGTGATGATCTGCTTCGGTGCTGCATTGGCGTTCTATGGCTGGAGCCTGGCTGAGTTCAGCATCCCTACCAAGATACCGCTGCTAAACATCTCTGAGGCTTGGCGTATTGCTCCGGTCGTAATTGGGGGTGCGATGATTTCTCTGTTTTCTCTGGTTCGGATCATCAAGCGGCTGTCAGTCAGCAACGGGCGGCGTTGACGTCATGGGATTGATGCTTCTTCTGGGCTGTTTCGCCCTCTTCGTCGTGATTGGCGTGCCAGTCGCCTTCGCTCTGGGCGCCGCCGCCCTAGCGACGTTCGCCTATGAGGGATTGCCGTTGCTGATCGGGGTGAAACGGATCGTCTCAGGCATCTCGGTGTTTTCGTTGCTGGCGATCCCGTTCTTCATCTTTGCGGGAGAACTGATGTTGTTCGGCGGCATCGCCAGCCGGTTGGTGCGTTTGGCTTCCGCATTGGTCGGGAGCATCCGAGGCGGACTGGGGCAGGTGAACGTCTTCTCCTCAATGCTGTTCGGCGGCATCTCCGGTTCCGCTGTCGCCGACACCTCGGCGCTAGGGTCCCTGCTGATACCGGTGATGAAGCAGAAGGGCTATGACGGAGATTATGCGGTGAACGTCACCGTCACCTCCTCCATCGCGGGCGTGCTGATTCCGCCGAGCCACAACATGCTTCTATACGCCGTAGCTGCGGGCGGCGGGATCTCCGTGTCGAAACTGTTTATCGCCGGCATCTTGCCGGGGGTGATCATGTGCGTGTGTCTCGCCGTCGCGGCCTACATTGTGGCGGTGCGGCGCAATTACCCGTCCGAGCCTTTCCCAGGCTTTGCGGTACTCGGCGCGGCGGCAGTCGCGGCGGCGCCAGGGCTATTCACGGCGGTGATTATCGTCGGCGGCGTGTTGTCTGGCGTGTTCAGTGTCACCGAGTCGGGCGCAATTGGGGTGATCTACGCTGGTGTGATCACCACTCTGGTCTATCGTTCTCTATCCTGGAGCGACTTTCTGACAGCGGTGACCCGCGCTGTGCGGACAACGGCGATGGTGATGGTGTTGGTTGGCTGCGCGACATCCTTCGCCTACCTACTGGCGATCTACCGGGTGCCGGAACTGCTGACCACGTTTCTCACCGGCATTTCCGACAACCCTATTGTGATCTTGCTGGTGTTGAACCTGATGCTGCTGGTTCTCGGCATGATCATGGACATGGCGGCGCTGATCTTGATTTGTACGCCAATCTTTCTACCAGTCGCCACCAGCCTTGGCATGGACCCTGTCCAGTTTGGGATGGTGCTGTTGATGAACCTTGGTCTCGGCCTATGCACGCCGCCTGTGGGGGCTTGCTTGTTTGTAGGGTGCGCCATTGGCGGGGTGAAGATCGAGCAGGTGGTGCGGACCATCTGGCCGTTCTACTTCGCGATTTTGGTCGCCTTGATGCTGACCACTTTCATTCCGGCAATCTCCCTTACCTTGCCGGCGCTGTTGGACGGGTGAGCGTAGGGGATGGCTATCCGCTTTTGGCGGCGTCTTGAGCAAAGGAGATAACCATGAACCGGCTTTTGATCACCGGCGCGGCTGGTGGCCTGGGGGTGATGCTTCGGCGCGAGTTAGCGGGCTATGCGCCCATTTTGCGTCTGTCCGATATCAGCGACCTGGGAGCCGCCCAGCCAGGTGAGGAGGTCGTATCTTGTGACCTTTCGGATGCGCAGGCGGTGGATGGTCTGGTGGCCGGCTGCGACGCTATTCTGCATCTGGGCGGTAAGTCGATCGAAGGGACTTTTGAAGAGATCCTGCAGTCCAACATCCGTGGAACTTACAACCTTTTCGACGCGGCCCGTCGACATGGCAAGCCGCGAATGATGTTCGCGAGCTCCAACCATGCCATTGGCTTCCACACGCGGGAGACCCGCCTGGACGCCAGTTCGCCATTCCGTCCTGATAGCCTCTATGGCCTGTCCAAATGCTTTGGCGAAAACCTTGCGCGCTATTATTTCGACAAGTTCGATATTGAATGCGTGTCCGTTCGCATCGGCTCTTGCTTCGATCAACCCAAAGACCGTCGCATGCTTGCGACCTGGCTCAGCCCGGCGGATTTTGTGCGGCTGATCAAGGCGGTGTTCGATGCGCCAAAGGTGGGCTGCTCGGTGGTCTACGGCGCGTCTAACAACCGTGAGCAATGGTGGGACAATCGCGCCGTCGGTTTCCTCGGTTGGGCTCCGCAGGACAGCTCTGAACAATTTCGGGTGGAAATCGAGGCTTCAAGCCCAAAGCCTGACCTGAGCGATCCCGCTGTCATGTTCCAAGGTGGCGCTTTTGCTGCGGCGGGGCATTTCGAGGATTGATCCGCTCCAGCGCAGCTTTTGCTCATTCAGCTGATCAAGCTCCTCCACGTAGTTTGGAGGGGCTCTGTTCTGATATGTGATTGAAGATTGAAATATGCATTGGTTTAGATCAATAGTGTCGTTTGCTTGGCAAGCAGCGGCTGTTATTCAATACCCGGAAGGCTTCGCGCTTTCCTGTGAAAACGCCGTGGTGGGCGCGGCTGGGATTGAACCAGCGACCCCTACGATGTCAACGTAGTGCTCTCCCACTGAGCTACGCGCCCTCGTCTTGGCAACGCCTGACGAACGAGCGCTCATGTAGGTCATGGGGCTTTACACTGTCAATATTCGAAATGGACAAAGCCGTAGAAACGATCGCGTCCCTACGGGAAAATTAAGTCGCGGATCATCAGAGCCATACGGTCGGCCCTTGCTTTAGAACGCAGGCGCGTCCGGCTTGCGGACATAGACATGATAAGCCCCCTCTTGCGCCGTTTCGTCCGCTTCAGCACCGTCCCGCACCAGCCGATCGTAACGCGGCGCCAACAGCTCGGCCACGACCGTCTCGTAGGCCGCCTCCGCCTCGCCCTGAAGTCCGGCATGGCGGATGATAATCGTATCTAGCGGGACGCTGATGACCTCCTCCAGCCCCGCAAGAGCTTTTCTGAAGCGATCCAAATCGCCTCCTAGCGCCATCGGCGCTATGATGTCGGGTTCGATGTAGGCGCAGGGCTCCTGACAGCGTAGCCGCGCCCGGAAATACAGCAGCGCCGGGTTCATCTGATAGTTCGACACATTTAGGATGTCCCGGCCATTGGCCATATAACCGGCGTTGTGAAGGTGAGGATCGAACCGTTGTTTGCGTTGCAGCAGGCTGGCGACCGCCCCGCCGTCTGAATCGCGGGAGATCATGGAAAAGTCGATATGCGCCAGCGTGGTGCTCGGTTTTAGGGTAGAGGCGACCCATTCCACCTCGCGATACTCGTTGTTCAACCGCTGGAAATTCAATGTGCGATCCATGAACAGAGCGATGTTGACCACCAGCGCCGCCACCATCAGTGGCCTAACACCGCGTGCTGGCGGGGCGATCATCAGCAGAAACAGTGCTACCAAGGCTAAGAAGGGGGTGAAGCGTAGGTCGAACAGCGTCACGCTGCCGAACCAATCGGGGATAATGAAGTATACCCCGGTCAGCAGCGCCAACGCGGCCATAAACACCACTTTGTCGCGAGATAGCCCGCGTTCCGTGCGCTGCGCCAGGGTCGATAGCACACATATGCCGATCACCCCCGCCAGGGTGGCCGCCAGGGCGACGTTTAGAACGCCGAAATTCATCAAGCCTAGCGTCGCTAGTTGCAGGATCTTACGCCGCAGGTCGTATTGCGTCTCCACCTCGCCGCCAGAGCCTGAAAGCATAAAGCCCAGCACCAGCAGCGCCGCCGGTAAGCAGGCCAGCGCCGGTCCTAATAGCCGCTGTAAGGTCATGTGCCAAAAGCCGCGCTCGCCCAGCATGCGCGGCTCAAACACTGCCTTTAGCCAATCAATGAAAAAGAACACGCCGACAATCAGCAGGATTGCCGCTGTAGTGAACACATGCGCGAAGAAGCTGGCAATCGTCAGCGCCGAGGCGAATAGGATATGATGCAGGCGTTTGCTCTCATAGTACTTAAAGAATAGCGCTAATGCAGCGATCGCAACAGCGAATCCAAACATATTGTTGAAAAAGCCATAGTGTACAAAACGGCTAAAAGCGAATGGAGCAGCGAGCATTAGCGGTAATATTGCGCGATCGCCAAACAAATATAACGTGAGGCCGAAGCTAGCGAATATGGATAGAAAAAACAGGAGGTAAACAATCTTAACCGCCAAACTTCCTGGAAGATCAGGGCCAAGCGCTAAAAAGATGTAGGTAGAAAGCTGGTTGGTCAGCGTCGCGGCTTCAACTGTCACGAATTGTGAGACGAAGGCGTCGTCTTGAGCTTGCGACAGGCGGATCACATTGGCTGAGTCGAAATGCGCCGGCGCGTCCTGGCTGGGAAAATAACTGTAAAGCAGAACTGGCTCGATGGTCAGCACAGCCACCAAGACGAGAGCTAAAGCCGCCAGCATGGTGATGGGTCGATCCGCCGAGGCGCGCACGTCAGGCCGTCTTTTGCGATACGGGTCCTCGTTCGCCAAATTCTGCGAAGTTGTGTCGCCGAGCATAACCGCGTCTCCCGCGTCAAGCGTCGCGTCGGCGCTCATATTCGGGGAGCCCCGCGCGAAGAACAGGCGCGACGGCTATACTCAACTTATCGGCGAGACGCTACTGTGCTTTCGGTGGAGCGAGCGTGCTCAGGCGCTTTAACCGTGCTTAGCGTCACGCGACCAACAAGCGGCCGACTTCGTCAACCAGCTGGCTCAGATGCGCAGGAGCGCCAAGACGGTCGCTGAAGCCGTCTTCGTCGTCTTCGTCCACCAACAGCGGCACGATTGAAAAGCCTGTGATGAACATCACTCTCATTTCAGGATCAATGCGGCGCGCTTCATGGGCGAAGGAGACCCCACGAGGGTCCTCAGAGTCGACCTCAGTCAACAAAACATCGTGGCAGGTTTCTAAAAGCAGCGTCAGCGCTATGTCATAATCAGAAACTCGGGACACGAAATGTCCAGCGCGCTTGAGCTTTTCACCAAGGTACCGCCGTAAAACATCATTTTCAGCGGTGAGAAGGATGCGCGCCATGGCGTGCGTCTCCATGATATGATTTGCGTGTTAGGGCGGAGTGCCTCCGGCGGCGATGATCACATCATATTGGGGTAAATAGAGCCCTACCGGCGGGTGTCAGAAAAGGAGACGGCGGCATTGACTTGGAAGGGGCGTCAGCGCCAACTGCCCGGCGCCGTATCTGGACATGTCCCTCCGCGCTCCGACAGCGGCGATCTGGACGAAAACTCCCAAGCGACTCTGCTGAGCGGATGGAGTGGAGAGCGGGGAGGACCCGCCGAGCCGGTCCATGTTGAACCAGGGCGCGCGCCACTCTGTGGCGTGGTGTTCAGCTCACCACATAGCGGCAGGGCGTATTTTACGGATTTCATCCAAGCCTCGCGTCTAACCCCACAGGCGCTGCGCGCTTCCGAGGACGCTTATGTAGATGATCTGTTTCGGCAGGCCGCGGATTTTGGCGCGACAGTGGTATCAGCAGTTGCGCCGCGCGCCTTTATTGACGTGAACCGTGCACCGGCTGATCTTGATCCGGTGCTGATTGAGGGGGCGTCTCCGCGCCCTGCCAACGCCCGCGTGGTCGCTGGCCTAGGCGTGATCCCCCGCATCGTGGCCGAGGGCGTTCAAATCTACGACCACACCTTGCCGCTGCGAGAGGCTTTGGCGCGGATTGAGCGTTGGCATGCGCCTTACCACGCCAAGCTGGTGGAGTTGTTGCTGTGCGCGCGGCGGCGGTGTGGCAAGGCCGTGTTGATCGATTGTCACTCCATGCCGAGCGGGGCGATGGCCTCCTCAACTCGCCGCGCCAATGGGCCGATCGACATCGTGCTTGGGGACCGGTTCGGGGTGTCGGCGGAAAACAGGCTGATGGATATGGTGGAGCAGGCTTTCGTGGCCAACGGCTTTCGAGTCGCCCGCAACGCGCCATTCGCTGGTGGGTACATCACAGAACGCTATGGCCGCCCTGCGGCTGGTGTGAGCGCCATCCAGATTGAAATTGACCGGGGCATCTATCTTGACCAAACCCGGGTTACCCCGAACGCTGGCTTTGAGGTGTTGCGCCGATCGCTCCGTCCCGTGATCGAGACGATTTGCCGTTTGACGCCTGAGCAAGAGGATGCGGATTTGGTCGCTGCAGAATAGCGGCGCACGCACATCCAAGGTATCGCGCAAAAAAAAGAGCCGCGCTAGGCGCGGCTCAAGTCTAGGGAGGAAACGCCCGGGAAGGGCGGCGATGCGAACATCGCAAGGACCAACATAGGTGTGCGGTGCAGCATTGGCAAAGGGGAAAGAGTTTTTTAATGCAATCAATCATGCGATAGTTATCGAAAAATGCGTCCTTTCTGCACCGATGCCGCTCCAAAACGCTTTCTGAGCTCATCCATCGCCCTTTCAGCCCCTTCTCGCCGCTCTGCACCGTTGTCCAGTAGATTGATTTGACGGGGTGGAACTGATGTTTTTATGTGCAAATCGGAGATCCCGACACCGATCAATCTGAAGCAAGTCCCTGCGGTGAGGGTGCATTGCAGCATGGATGCTGCGGCGCGGTAGGTCTCGTCGGCTAAATCGGAGGGGTGCGGCAAGGTTGCCCGGCGTGTGATGGTTTTGAACCGTGACGTCTTTAATTTCAATGTAACCACCCGGCCGGCAAGCTCTTTCGCCTTCAGCCGCGCCGCGACCTTCTCAGCGAGCCGCCAAAGATGGCCGTCGAGCAAATCGCGGTCGGATACGTCTTCGGAAAAAGTGGTTTCCGCTGACAGGCTTTTCGGTGCGCTGTGAGGGGAGACTGCGCGCTCATCCTGACCCCAGGAGAGTCGGGACAGCCTGGCGCCCATGCTTCCATAGAGCCGAAACAAATCTGCCGTTTCCACCCGTCGCAGGTCGGCGAGCGTGTGAAACCCGTCGGCGCGCAGTTTCTCAGCGAACACCGCGCCGACACCCCAGATGATCGAGACAGGTTGCACGGCGAGGAAATCCGCTGCTTCCGCTGCGCCAATCACTGTGAAGCCTCGCGGTTTATCGAGGTCCGAGGCGATTTTAGCGAGGAACTTGTTCGGGGCTAAACCGGTTGAGATAGACACGCCGATCTCGGTTTCGATCTCTTTCGCCAGCGACGCCAGGATGGCTGAAGGAGGCGAGCCATGCAGACGCTCCGTGCCGCCAAGATCGAGAAACGCTTCATCCAGCGACAGCGGTTCCACCAGCGGGGTCAGCGCGTCGAACTTGGCGCGGATCTGGCGGCTGACTTCAACGTATTTACCGATGTTCGGCGACAGCACCACTGCTTTCGGGCAAAGCTCAAGCGCCTTGAACATCGGCATCGCCGAGCGGACCCCGCTGAGGCGGGCAATGTAGCAGGCGGTGGAGACCACCCCACGTTTGCCGCCCCCGATGATGAGGGGCTTGTCTGCCAGCGTCGGGTCGTCGCGCTTCTCCACCGAGGCGTAGAACGCGTCGCAGTCGACATGGGCGATGAACAGCGACCCCAGCTCTTCGTGGCGGATCAAGCGAGGAGAACTGCAGCCAGGGCAGCGAGGAAGCGCCGTTAATCCTGGGTCGCGCCACCCACAGTCCCGGCATAACGTTTTTAGCGGCTCGTAGACGGCCGAAGTGGAGGGCGCTTCACTCATCGGGTTATATACCAGTGGCTGCGATTGCTTTCTGGATCGCTAGGGTCGCGGCACGAGGGTCTTCTGCCGATATGATTGGGCGGCCGACCACGATGTGATCGGCTCCGGCGCGCACCGCTTCTTCGGGCGTCGACACACGTTTTTGGTCTTGTGCCGCAATACCCAATGGCCTCACCCCAGGGGTGACAATCAGCTTGCCGGCGGCTTCCGGCAACGCCCGGATCGCCGCTGCTTCCCACGGAGAGGCGATGACACCGTCAGCTCCGGCTGCGAGAGCTCGCTGGGCGCGCTCGCAGGTGATTTCACTGATGTCGCCGGGGCGGAGCATCATATGATCCAGGTCGGCTCGGTCCAGGCTGGTCAACACGCTGACTGCCAGGATTTTTGTGCGCGCCTCGCCACGTCCCTCTACAGCCGCCGCCACCACCTGAGGGTCGCCATGCACGGTAAGATAATGCGGCCCCCAGCCGGTCACGCCGCGCACGGCGATTTCCACGGTATGGCCAATGTCGTAGAGCTTCAGGTCCAAAAATACCTTGGCTTCGGCGTCCATCAACTCGATCGCGAGCGCCATGCCGCCTGTCGCCAGCATGCCGAGGCCGACCTTGAACCACACTGCGGCGTCGCCGATCTCCTTGGCGATCGCCGCTCCGGCGGCGGCGTGCGGCCCCTCGATCGGCGCGTCCAACGCAATGATCAAACGCTCATGGATCGGCAATTCGGGTCGGCGGAGCTGGGTTTCTGGCACCAGTTTTTCCTCAATTCTAGGGTATTTTGGTTTTCTAAAGCCTGCTGGCTCAAGCTTGCGCCAAGCGGTCGGCGTTCCCAAATCCTGTGGTGGCGCGCCGGACTCGGGCGCCAATGATGTATTGCGCGGTGCGCTGGTCTCAGGCGCCGCCCTTTGCGCTCTTTGGAGGCGATGGAGATCCTAACATGAAATTTGAAACCTATACCGACCGCGCGAAAGGCTTTTTGCAAGCTGCGCAGACAATCGCCATCCGAGAGGGCCATCAACGCCTCACGCCGGAGCATATTTTAAAGGCTCTGCTTGATGATCGCGAGGGATTGGCCGCCAATTTGATCCGCGCCGCCGGCGGACGCCCAGGTGAGGCTCAGATGGATGTGGACGCCTCTCTGGAGAAACTACCGAAAGTCAGCGGCTCGGGCGCTGGGCAGGTGACCCTGTCGCAGGAGGCGGCGCGGCTGTTCGACGCTGCAGAAACCGCCGCCGAGAAAGCTGGCGACGCCTTTGTCACCGTTGAGCGATTATTGCTCGCGACGACGCTGACCAAGGGCACACCCGCTGCTGATGCTCTGGAGAAGGCTGGCGTCACGCCGCAAAATCTGAACGGCGCGATAGAGGGGCTGCGCAAAGGCCGCACCGCCGACAGCGCGTCCGCCGAAGAAGGCTACGACGCCCTTAAGCGCTTCGCCCGCGACCTCACCGCCGACGCCGCCAGCGGCAAGCTTGATCCCGTGATCGGTCGGGACGAAGAGATTCGCCGCGCGATCCAGGTGCTGTCGCGTCGCACCAAGAACAACCCAGTTCTGATCGGTGACCCCGGAGTCGGCAAAACCGCCATCGCCGAAGGACTGGCTCTGCGCATCGTCAATGGCGACGTGCCTGAGAGTCTGAAGGAGAAAAAGCTGCTGGCCCTTGACATGGGCGCTTTGATTGCGGGGGCGAAATATCGTGGTGAGTTCGAGGAGCGGCTGAAGGCGGTTTTGCAGGAAGTCCAGTCAGCTGCTGGCGGTGTGGTGCTGTTCATTGACGAGATGCATACACTGGTTGGGGCGGGCAAGGCCGATGGGGCCATGGACGCTTCCAACCTACTAAAGCCCGCTCTGGCGCGAGGGGAGCTGCATTGCGTCGGCGCGACTACGCTCGACGAGTACCGCAAACATGTCGAG